>NZ_JBAURZ010000171.1:0-38612 GCF_049581445.1 Paraburkholderia sp.
ATCACGCACCAGGCAGCCCCGGTCGTGGCCACGCCTGCGCCGCCGCCTGCCCCGCCTGCACCGGCAGCGCCGTCCAAGCCGGCGAGCGTTCAGGTTGACGTGGCGTGCCCGAACTCCGATCAGGTCCGCTCATCTGTGGTCTATCCGAAGGAAGCGCAGGAAAACAACGTCACGGGTGACGTACTCATCGAATTCGTAGTCGATCAGCAGGGCCATATTACGGATGAGCGTGTCGCGAAGTCGTCGGAAGACTCTTCACTCGATCGCGCGGCATTCAATGCAGTAAAGAAGTTTAGTTGCGTTTCCCAAGGCCAACCTGTCCGTGTCCAGGTTCCGTTCTCGTTTAACTTGAACTGAACCCACGAACTGAGCGGTACCGGTAGCGATTTATTAGTCAAGTTGTACAAGTTCAACGCATGAACTGGAGCAGACATGAAGAAGCGTTCTCTCGCCGCACTGACGGCAAGCATGTTGATCGCCGCATCGGCGACCACCTTTGTCGTACCGCAAATGGCCTTTGCACAAGCTAGCGACGCAACGGTTGCCGCCTCGGCTGCCACCGCACCGACGGCTGCACCCGCAGCAGCGTCCGCTGATCAGGCCGCAGCGCCTGCAGATCAGGCTGTGCCGCCGCCGGCACCGGCTACGTCGGAAACGGTCAACAACCCCTACGGCCTTGGCGCCCTCTGGAAGAACGGTGACTTCGTTGCCCGCTTCGTGCTGATCCTGCTGGTGATCATGTCGATGGGTAGCTGGTACATCATGATCACGAAGTTCTTCGAGCAGTACCGTGCAAACCGCCGCTTCAAGAGCGCGGACGAACAGCTGTGGACCGCTCCTTCGCTCGCCGAAGGCGCGAAGATGCTGGACGAGGCATCGCCCTTCCGCTTCATCGCTGAAACTGCGATCGAAGCTGGTGAACACCACGACGAAGCGCTCCTCGAAGCCGTTGATCGCAACACCTGGATCGACGTATCGGTGGACCGCGCGATCACCAACGTCTCGAACCGCCTGCAAGACGGCCTCGCCTTCCTCGGTACGGTTGGCTCGACGGCACCGTTCGTCGGTCTGTTCGGTACGGTCTGGGGTATTTATCACGCACTGACGGCTATCGGTATCGCCGGCCAGGCTTCGATCGACAAGGTCGCGGGTCCGGTGGGTGAAGCGCTGATCATGACGGCAATCGGTCTGGCTGTCGCCGTTCCGGCTGTGCTGGGCTACAACTTCCTGGTTCGCCGTAACAAGTCGGTGATGGAACGTGTCCGTGGCTTTGGCGCACAACTGCACACCGTCCTGCTGGCTGGCGGCAAGAAATCCAAGCGTGCTGCTGCAGCTCAAAAGGCGGCGCTGGTCGAACAGGCGGGCTAAATCATGGCTATGAGCGTTGGGCAAGATGGAGATGAAGACGAAGTCATCTCCGCCATCAACACCACGCCGCTAGTTGATGTGATGCTGGTTTTGCTGATCATCTTCCTGATCACGATTCCGGTTGTTACGCACACGGTGCCGGTGAAGTTGCCGAATGAGGCAGTCCAGCCGCTGCAGACCACGCCCAAAAGTATCGTGATCGCGGTCAACCGCGATGGCGATTTCTTCTGGAACGAGAAGCACGTGGATGCAGCGACGCTGCTCACGCAGTTGAAAACCGTGTCTGTGATGCAACCGCAACCGGAAGTCAACGTGCGGGGCGATCAGAACACGCGTTACGAGTTTATCGGCCGCGTGATCACCGCGTGCGAGCGCGCGGGTATCGCCAAGGTGTCATTTATCACTGAGCCGCCGCCGCGCGGAGGCTAAGTAGCTTTGCATGGGATCGGACTAAGCGCTAAAGCGCTAAGTCCGATCGACAGGAGCAGATTATGGGAATGAACGTATCGTCGGGCAGTGGCGGCGAACCGGAAGTGATGGTCGACATCAACACCACGCCGCTGATCGACGTGATGCTGGTGCTGCTGATCATGCTGATCATCACGATTCCGATTCAGACGCACGCCATCAAGATGAACTTGCCGATCGGCAACCCACCTCCTCCGGCGGTTCAGCCGGAAGTGGTGCAGATCGATATCGACTTCGACGGCACGATGATGTGGAATGGTCAGCCGCTGGCCGACCACGCCGCACTCGATTCGCACCTGCAACAGGTGGCCGCTGAACCGGTGCAGGCCGAGATTCATCTGCTGCCGAACAAGCTGGTGCCGTACAAGGATGTCGCTGCGGTGCTGGCTTCGGCACAGCGCATCGGCGCCACGAAAATCGGGCTGATCGGCAACGAGCAGTACATGCAATAAGGATGTGAGAGTGCAAATGATCCATCAACGGTTCAAGCGTGCCGTGCTGGCGGCCGCTTTCGGGGGCTTGTCGGCCCTCGCGATGCTGCCGGTCGCGTCACATGCCGCCGATTCCCTGCGCCCGGAAGTCGCCAAGCCGCTCAACGACGCACAGACCCTGTACCGCGCGCATAACTACCAGGGCGCGCTGGGCAAGATCTCGCAGGCCGCCGCTGTGCCGAACAAGACGCCATATGAAAACTATATGGTGGAAGAGATGCGCGGTGCTGCCGCCATCGCAGCGGGTGACAATGCAGTCGCTGCTCAGGCGTACGAAACCTTGCTGTCTTCCGGCAAGCTGACGGCCGCCGACGAGCAAAGCACCTCTGCCGCTCTCGCGGGACTCTACTTCCAGGAGAAGAATTACCCGCTCGCGATCAAGACCGCACAGCGTTATATCAAGGCGGGTGGCACTAATCCGGATATGCACACGTTGCTGGTCCAGTCGTACTACCTGTCGAACGATTGCGCCAACGTGGTGAGCCTGCTCAAGCCCACCGTGGATGCGCAAGCGCGTGCCGGCCATGCGCCGGACGAGTCGCAGTTGCAGTTGCTGGGCACCTGCGCACAGCGTTCGCACGATTCGGCAACGTACCGCGGCGCGCTCGAAAAGCTGGTGGCGTACCATCCGAAGCAGTCGTACTGGGATGATCTGTTTTCGGCCATTCGCAGCAAGCCGGGCTACTCGTCATCACTGGACATCGACACCTATCGTCTGCGCCGCGCTACCGGTGCGTTGACGACGGCTGACGACTACATGCAGATGACGCAGCTTTCGATCGTTGCAGGCACAAGCGCTGAAGGCAAGCAGGTGATCGATCAGGGCTTCACGTCCGGCGTGCTCGGTCACGATGCTGGCGCAGATCGTGAAAAGCGTCTGCAGGCGCTGGCGGCCAAGCGTGCAACTAGCGCGGTCGACAGCAACGGTGTGCCGATTCCTCCGTTCGACGCGGCCTTCAATCAGGTGTTCGCGGGTCAGGCTCAACAGGGGCTGGCCACGATGGAAGCGCTGATCGCCAAGGGTGGTCTCGACCATCCGGACCAGGCGCAACTGCATCTGGGCGAGGCGTATTACATCGCGGGGCAGAAGGCGAAGGCGATTCAGGCATTCAAGGCCGTCAAGGGTGACGATGGCTCGGCTGACCTGGCCCGGTTGTGGATCCTCGTAGCCTCCAAGTAAGCTGCACGGCTCATTAGCAAGCTGTTCCTCGCGCCGCAAACGGGACTTTTAAAGTCCTCGTTTGCGGCGCGATTCTTTTTGTGGCGCCCTGCCCTGCTTTCGTAATTTTTTCGCTAGCGGAGCGGGTGGTGGCTACGTCTCGGGCCGCAGGGAAGTCGGTCCCATTTATGACTCTCAGGTCAATCTAAGTTCAATCTCAGGTCATTTTTTGAATCAAGATGGCGGCTTAGTTCATTCTCAGTTCAATCTTGGTTCATTCTTTAGTGATTTTGAACTGAGATTGACCCAAGATCCAATCTTAGGTCATTTTGAACCTCGCTCTACAGAGTAAAAACGAAGTGACCCGGTGGATCGAGGCCGGTCGCCCCGTGAGCGAATAGAGAAGTACGAGAGGCGCATCGCCCGATGCGCCTCCGAAGCGGTCACCGCGACTCCATCTCCCGATCTGAAAGCGCAGGTCCCGCCTGAGGCTCATTACGTTCGCTGTCCTGACGCGGTGCTGGCGCAGGCGCAGGTGAACGCCGTCGTCCTCGTGTGATCGACACCACTGCATGAAACGCCACCGGTGCGAACACCAGCCCCAGCACGGTCGCCGCCAGCACCCCGCCGAACACGCCGGTGCCGATCGAGCGGCGGCTCTCGGCGCCTGCCCCGCTCGACACCACCAACGGCGCCACGCCCAGCAGAAACGCCGCCGAGGTCATCACGATGGGCCTGAACCGCGCCGCCGCAGCGTCGATCACTGCGCGGTTCAACGGTGCACCGCGTGCATGCAGATCGCGGGCGAACTGCACGATCAGAATCGCGTTCTTCGCCGACAGGCCGATCACCGTGATCATCCCCACCTTGAAGTACACATCGTTCGGCATGCCGCGCATCAACACGGCGGACACCGCGCCGATCACGCCGAGCGGCACCACCATCAGTACCGCAAACGGAATCGTCCAGCTTTCGTATAGCGCAGCGAGCGCCATGAACACCGCGAGCAACGACAGGCCGATCAACAGCGGAGTCTGCTGCTCCGCCACGGTCTCCTCACGCGCGGCGTCCACCCAGTCGTACGCGACACCCACCGGCAGCGTTGCGTTGGCGAGGCGCTCCATCTCCGCCATGGCCGCGCCCGAACTGAAGCCACGCGCCGCCCGGCCGCTCACGTCGAGCGACGGATAACCGTTATAGCGGCTCAGCGCCACCGGACCGACGGTCCACTTGCTCGAAGCGATCGCCGATAACGGCACCATGGTCCCCGAGGTGTTTTCCACCGAGAGCGCCATCAGTTCGTCGTCGGTCATGCGCGCAGACGCGTCGCCTTCCACCACAACGCGTCGCATGCGGCCGCCCGCCGGAAAATCGTCGACATAGGTCGAGCCAAACGTACTGCCAAGCAGATCGGAAATCTTGTCGAACGATACGCCCAGCGCATAAGCCTTGGCGCGGTCGATGGTGAGTTCGATACGCGGCGCGTCGGGCAGGTCCTCTGAGTGAACGTCGGCTAATGTCGGGTTCACCTTGGCCTTCGCGAACAGTTCTTCCCGCGCGGCCTTCAACGCGTCGAGCCCGACCCCGCCACGGTCTTCCAGGCGGAACACGAAACCATCCGAGTGACCCACGCCCGGCACCGAAGGCGGCAACTGGGCGTCCACCTCGCCATCGAGGATCACCGAGAATTCGTCGTTCAACTGGTCCTGCAACTGCATCGCGCTGAGTTTGCGCTTGTCCCAGTCCTTCAGTTCCACGAACGCCATGCCGACGTTCTGCCCGGTGCCCTGGAAGCTCCAGCCAATCAGGCTCGTCACGTGCGCAATCTCGGGATGCCGGTGCAGGATCTGCTCGACGCGCTTGATTACGCCCAGCGTGCGCGCCTGAGTGGACCCAGCGGGCAGCTGGATCATCACTTGCAACTGACCTTGATCCTCCGTGGGCAAAAAGCCACTGGGCATCTGCCAATAGAGCAGCCCGCAGATGCCGACCAGTCCGACATACACCGCGAGCACCGGCACGATGCGTCGCACAGTGCGCGTCGTGAGCCAGCGGTATCCCTGCGAAGTGCTGTCGAACCCATCCGCGAACTTTGTCGCCGCACGCGCTGCCATGCCGCGAATGCCGCGCCGCGCGTCGCGCTGGCGCGGTGTCGTGCCGGTCGGCTTCAGCAGGTTCGCGCACAGCGCCGGCGTCAGCGAGAGAGCCATGAACGATGACACCAGCATCGACGCGATCATCGCCACCGAAAACTGCCGGTAGATGCCGCCAACGCTACCCGGGAAGAAGGCCATCGGCACGAACACTGCCGTCAACACCGCGGTCACGCCGACAATCGCACTGCCGATCTGCGACATCGCCTTGCGGGTCGCCTCGCGTGGTGGCAAGCCCTCTTCTTCCATCACGCGGTGCACGCTTTCGACCACGACGATCGCGTCGTCCACCAGAATACCGATGGCCAGCACCAGGCCGAACATCGTGAACACGTTGATCGACAGGCCGAACGCCCACATCGAGAGGAACGCGCCCATCAGCGTGACCGGAATCACCACGGTCGGCACCAGCGTATAGCGCAGGTCGCGCAGGAACAGCCACATCACGAAGAACACCAGCACCACCGCTTCGATCAGCGTGATCACCACCTCGCGGATGGCGATCTGCACAAAGTGAGCGCTGTCGAACGGAATTTCGATGGCGACGCCTGACGGCAAGCTGCGCGACAGTTCAGCCAGGCGGGCGCGGATCGCATTCGAGGTTTCGAGCGCATTGCCGCGCGGTCCGAGCTGAATGCCGACGGTCGCCGAGGCGCGACCGTTCAGACGCGACCAGAACGAATAGTCGTCGCGACCCAGTTCGACGCGCGCCACGTCCCGCAGGCGCACCGCGGAACCGTCCGCTTTCGCCTTCAGCACGATCTGTCCGAACTCCTCAGGCGAGACCAGTTGCCCCTTTACGGTCACCGAGGCGACCATCTGCTGACCCGGCAGCGACGGCGCGTCGCCGAGCGTGCCGGCTGTCACCGACGCGTTCTGCGCCATGATCGCCGCATTCACGTCGCCAGCCGCGAGACCGTATTCGCGCAGCTTCATCGGGTCGAGCCAGATCCGCAATGCCTCGTCGGAGTCCCACAGTTCTGCCGAGCCCACGCCAGGTGCGCGCTTCAGTTCGCGCATCACGTAGCGGTTCAGGTAGTTGCTGAGTTCGGTTGAATCGCGCGTGCCGTCGGTCGAGGTCAGCGCCACCAGCATCAGAAACGTATTCGACGCCTTGAACACGCTGATGCCGTTCTGCACCACCTGTTGCGGCAGACGCGGCTCGATCTGCTTGAGCCGGTTCTGCACGTCGACCATCGCGATGTCGGGATTGGTACTCGGCGAGAAGGTGGCGTCGATCTCGAGGTTGCCCTGGCCGTCGCTGCTGGTTTCGTAGTACAACATACCGTCGGCGCCATCGAGACTCTCTTCGATGATGCTCCCCACATCGCCGTCCACGACTTCAGTCGCGGCGCCCGGATAGCTCGCCACGATCACGATGCGTGGCGGCGCAAGACGCGGATATTGCGCAACAGGCAGTTGCGGAATGGCCAGCGCGCCCGCCACGATGATGGCGAGCGCGACAATCCATGCGAAGACCGGGCGGTCGATAAAAAATGAGGGCACGCAGGCTTCCTGTCAGTGCGGTCTGTGCGCCACGATAGCAGGCGCGAATGCAGGCGCATCGACAAGACGCGCCATGTGCAGGGCATCGGCCAGCACGCCGTCGCGCATCGCAAAGCCACGCGAGCGCCCTTCTTCGACGAAACCGAAGCGGCGATATAGCGCGATGGCCGGCGCGTTGTCGGTGAACACCGTGAGTTCGAGACGACGCAGACCGAGCGAACGATCTGCATGATCAATCAGCGCGCCGAGCAGCGCGCGCCCAACACCGCGCCCCTGGTACGCGTCGTGCACGGAAATACCAATTTCAGCACAATGCGCACGGCGAGGCGGCGCGATCACCAGGCCGGCGTGGCCCACCACACGACCATCAAGCTGCACGCACAGTGAAATGCAGCCAGGCGGCAGCTTCTCAAACCATGCCGTCATGCTTTCCGTGCTGCGATAGCCGATCGTCAGCGTGCCGCGGCGTACGCCCGGCTGGCTCATGATTTCGGCGACCGCTTCCATGTCGGACGGCTCACAAGCCCGCACGACAATCGGTGCCACTCTCGGTGCGTCTCTCTCAAACCTCTCGCTGCTCGTATTCATTATTTTGGTCCGTTGCGATCGAAGCCTGCGCTACGCCCGTCGCATAGGTTGCCTACGTTGCTCGCGTTGCTCGTGTTTCTTGCGTTGCTTCAGGTCGCAAACGGCATCGGCTCACGCAGTCGTGCCATCACGTAACCGTCGATCAGCACACCGTCGCGTAGCGCGGACGCGCGCTGCACCACTTCGACTTCAAAACCGCATTTCCGGTAAAGCGCAACGGCCCGTTCATTGTCGACAAACACCTTGAGTTCAACGCGTCGCAAACCGAGCCAGTTGTCGGCCAGATCCAGCAGTTCGGCCATCAATGCGTGGCCGATGCCCTGCCCGTGCCATGACTCATGTACGCCGAGTGCCAGCCTCGCCGTATGGGCGCGGCGCAGCTTGCCGGGCATAAGCACGCCGAAGCCAACAAGTATATCGCCGGCCAGTGCGGAAATTGCCACCTCGGGAGTGGCAATTTTTCCGATCCACTCGCGCGTCTGCGCCAGCGTCCGATACGGCGCGCCCGGATTGCCATACAGCATGGCCGGCTGTTGCTCCAGCGCGTGCAGTTGTTCGGCATCGGCTGCGCGCAACGCGCGCAGCGTAAATCTCTCAGGAAGCGTTTTTGTTGTTATGTCCGACTCCGTTCGCTCACAGGGTCAGTTCAAACGAGCGCACCAGCGCGCCTGGCAGATGCGTGCCGCCAGTGCCGCGCTCGCCCCAGGTGGAATCGCTCAACTGCAGTTCGGGTTGCGCACCCAGCCGCTCCAGTTGATCGCCCAGCAGGCGGTACATGCTGTCGTCAAAACGCATCGCTTCGAGCGGCGCGACGATCTTGCCGTGCTCGACCCAGAAGGTCGCGAATCGGGTCATGCCGGTGAGGCGGCAATTCATACGGTCCGAGAAATTCACGTACCAGAGATTGCCGATATAAAGCCCCGTATCGAGTTGTGCGAGCACATCCTCTTCAGCCAGATCGCCGCCTTCCATTGACAACGCCGCAGGTGCTTCGCTATCCAGCGCGCCATTCGGTTGCAGACCGTATTCCCGCGCACTGCGTGCGTTGGTGAGACGCTCCATGCTGCGGCCGTCCTGGATCAGCGGCACGCTCGCGCGCAGATAGCCATCGTCGTTAAAGCCCGGCGTGATGCCGAGGCTCAGGTCCTCGGTCAGCGTGACGCGCGGGTCCAGCGCGATTTCACCGGTATGCAGCTTGTACAATTCACTGCGCGAGGTGGCTTGCGCGCGCGCCGAAAAGCCGCTCCATGCGGTTACGCCCAGCAATCCTTCGAGCGCCGCAGGTGCCAGATATGACCGATAGCTTCCCGGCGACAGCGCGCGGGGCGCCCTGGCCAGTACCGGCAGGCGTGCCGCGGCCTGTTCGATCTTGCCCGCAAAAACGGCGTCGCTCCAGTGATCGCCCGCGTAGCTCGTCTTGATCGCGCGACCGCTCGGGTCGTACAGCGACCAGCTGAAATTGAAGTTGCTGACCTCGTACCAGCCGCGGCTGCCCCGAGTGGACGCAAAGCCGCGCACGATGGTGCCGCCCGCGTAAAAGCCCACGAAATCCAGCCCTTTCGCACATTCCGCCACCGTACGTACCAACGCCTGCGGCTGCGGCAGCTTGCCGGCGCGGCGCGTCGAACGTTCCCACTGCGATGTATCGAACAGCAAATGCGGATCGTCCGATGCATCACGCAAGGCTTCACGCAACGTCGCCAATGCGTCGGTCACTTCGTGCAGGTCGGCGTCGGCATCGCCGCATACGGTGAGCGTCGAATAGGCCTGACGTGCGCCATCGATCAAACGCAATGTCAGTTTGCCCTGCGAAACCTGCCCGATCTGCCGCACCTTGGCGGCATTGAAACGGATGAAGTCGGACTGCTCGGCGGAAAACGACATCAAGGTGATTTCCGCGCCCTTTTGCGCGCGCTCTACTTCGTCGGCGAGCAGCAGGAAGTGTCGATGCCAGTCGAGCGTTGTCGCGCTCTGCAACAGCATAGCCTCGCTCATCATGCGCCTCCGAACACGTCAATGTCGCTGAACACGCAAGCCGGCGACGCATGGCCAACGCGAATGATCTGGGCCGGTTCGCCCTTGCCGCACATCGGCGTGCCGAATACCTGACGGGTGCTCTCGTTGCCGACCGCACTCAGGCTGCGCCAGAAATTCGCCGAAATACCGCGATAATTCGGCTGTTTGACGACCTGAGTGAGCTTGCCGTTTTCGATCAGTTGACCGAACTCACAGCCGAACTGAAACTTGTTGCGATGGTCGTCGATGGACCACGATGTGTTGCTGCGCATCATGATTCCGTGCTCGATATTGGCGATCATCTCGTCGAGCGAATGCGTGCCTGGTTCGATATTCAGATTCGCCATCCGGTCGATCGGCGGTCGGTTCCAGTTCGACGCACGCGAATTCGCCACGCCCGGCAGTTGTGCGCGCTGTTGCGACAACGCGCCGCCCAGCGGACGCTCCAGTACGCCGCCGCGAATCAGATACTGTTTCTTCGCGGCCGTGCCGTCGTCGTCGAATGCGTAAGCCGCGGCCTCTTCACGCAGCTCGGGATCGAACGTGACGTTGAGCAGTTCCGAACCGTAACGATAGTGGCCGAACATCTCCGGCTTCACAAAACTCCAGCCGGCGAAATTACGCTCGTCGCCGAGAATACGGTCCAGTTCCAGAGGATGGCCGATCGACTCGTGAATCTGCAGCATCATCTGATCGGGCATCAGCAGCAAATCGCGCTTGCCAGAAGGGCAATTCGGCGCGGCCAGCAATTGCAACGCTTCATCAGCGATGCGCGCCCCTGCCCCATCGAAACCATAACGGGCGAGCACTTCGACGCCGCCCTGCGCGAGCGTCCCGTAGTTGCCGCCGAGCGTGCGCACCTGGGTGTCGCCATTCGCATGCGCGGCGACGCTCAGTTGCGGCATCACGAAGCGGAAGCGCTGATCGATACGCACGCCGTCACCGGTGATATAGAGCTGGTCGGTGTGCGTCAGTTGCACGCTGGCCGTACGCTCGACGATGCGCGGATCGATGTTGGCCGCCGCGCATTCGACCGCGAGCCGCTCAAGCCATTCACCGCGGCTCGGCAGTGCCTGTTCGGCATTCGGCGATACGTACTGGCCGCTCGTCGCCGGACGCGCGATCACGCTGTGATCGATCAGCGACAGTGATCCGCTCGCTTTGGCACGCGCGGTCGCGACATCGAGCGCCGCCTGCAGCCCAGCAGCCGACAGATTCCCGGTGGCCGCATAACCCGCACCTGAGCCGACCCATGCAATCAGCATGGCACCGCGATCGCGCACGGTGCGCAGCGGTTGCGCGATGTCATTGCGAACTTCGTGATCGTCGATCGTCTCGTCAACGATACGCAGCGACCAGAAATCCGCGCCACTCTTCAGCGTGCGGGCGGCTTGCGCCCACCGTTCGTCAATCATGCGATTTTCTCGTGTAGATCCGAGGCCGGCGACATCATGGACGAAGCCAGCAACGACTGCGTATAGGGGTGCGACGGTGCGTGCAACACGTCGATCGTATCGCCCGCTTCGACGATGCGGCCCGACTTCATCACGATCACACGATGTGCCATCGCCTTCATCACCGCGAGATCGTGGGTGATGAACAGGTAGCTAAGCTTGTACTTCTTCTGCAGATTTGTCAGCAGATTCAGCACCTGTTTCTGGATCGACACGTCGAGCGCACTGGTCGGCTCATCGAGCACCAGCAGCTCCGGTTCGACGGCGAGCGCGCGTGCAATCGCAATGCGTTGACGCTGGCCGCCGGAAAACTCGTGCGGATAACGCAGCATCGATTCAACCGGCATACCCACTTCTTCGAGCAGCGCGCCGACGCGATCGCGCCGCGTCTTGGCGTCGATATCCGGGCGATGCACCGCGAGCCCTTCGCCGATGATCTGTTCGACCGTCATGCGTGGCGAGAGCGAACCAAACGGGTCCTGAAACACAACCTGCATGCGCGAATACAACGCGCGCTTCGCCTTGGCCGCCTTCAGCGACGACAACGGCACGCCATCGATATGGATGGCGCCTTCCGCCGCATGTTGCAGACCGAGCACAGTGGCCGCCAACGTAGACTTGCCCGAGCCGGATTCGCCCACGATGCCGAGGGTCTCGCCGCGCCGCAAAGTGAGATCCACGTCGTGTACGGCGCGGAAGGTCGACTTGCCGAACATCGAACGCCAGCCTTTGCCCGCGGTGTGATAGTCGACTGCCAGCCCCCGCACTTCGAGGATACGGGGCGCATCGTGCTCGACTTCGTCTACTGTACGTTGCGGTTCGCTGTCGAGCAGACGCTGCGTGTACGGATGCTGCGGATTCGAAAATAGCGCTTCTGTCGTGTTGGTTTCGACCAGCACGCCCTTTTCCATCACTGCCACGCGCTGCGCGAAACGACGCACCAGATTCAGGTCGTGCGTGATCAGCAGCACGGCCATGCCGCGCTCAGCTGCTTCCTGTTCCTGCAGGTCGATCAACAGATCGACAATCTGCTGACGCACCGTCACGTCGAGCGCCGTGGTGGGCTCGTCGGCGAGCAGCAAACGCGGACGGCACGCGAGCGCCATCGCAATCATCGCGCGCTGGCGCTGGCCGCCCGACAACTGGTGCGGAAAGCTGTCGATGCGCCGCTCCGGCTCAGGAATGCCAGTACGGCGCAGCAGTTCGATGCCCCGCTCGCGTGCCGCATTCGGCCGCAGGCCTTCATGCAGGCGCAGGCTTTCGGCGATCTGCTTGCCAACCGTGTACAGCGGATTGAGCGCCGTCATCGGCTCCTGAAACACCATCGCCACATCCGCGCCGCGAATCCCGCGCATCTGTTGCTCGGTTTTCTGCAGCAGGTCTTCACCGTCGAGCAGCATGCGGCCGCTCAATTCGGCATGTTCTACGAGGCGCAGAATTGAAAGCGCCGTCACGCTCTTGCCCGAGCCCGATTCGCCGACCAGCGCGACGCGTTCGCCGCGCGCGATTGACAGGCTCAACTCCTGCACCGCCACCTTCTCGCCAAAGCGCACCGAGAAGCGGTCAATCTCCAGCAACGGCTTGTCCAAAGGCTTATTCATTACTTGCCACCTCCGAATGCCGAGCCGCGCGCACGCGTGTCGAGCGCGTTGCGCAATGCGTCGCCCATGAAGGTCAGCAACAGCAGCGTGATCACCAGCGCCGAAAATGCCGAGATCGAAATCCACCATGCGTCGAGGTTGTTCTTACCTTCGGCGAGCAGTTCGCCAAGGCTTGGCGTCGGCGGCGGTACACCGAGTCCGAGGAAGTCGAGACTGGTCAGGGACAGGATGGCCGCGCTCATACGGAACGGCAGGAACGTGATCACCGGCGTAAGGCTGTTGGGCAACACATGGCGCCACATGATCTGCCAGTTCGAGAGGCCCATCGTGCGCGCGGCCTTCACGTAGTCGAGCGAACGGTTGCGCAGGAATTCTGCGCGCACGTAGTCGGACAGCACCAGCCAACCGAACATCGACAGCAGGATAAAGAGCAGCCACAGCGTCGGCTCGAAAATCGATGCGAAGATGATCAGCAGATAGAGGTCGGGCATCGAGCTCCAGATTTCGATCAGGCGCTGCCCGATCAAGTCCGTGCGCCCGCCGTAGAAGCCCTGAATGGCGCCCGTCAGCACGCCGATCCCCACCCCCGAAACAGTCAACGCAAACGCCATCAGCACGGACAAACGAAAACCGTACAACAGCCGCGAAAGCACATCGCGGCCGAACTGATCGGTGCCGAGCCAGTTGCTCGACGACGGCGGCGCCGGATACGGATGCGCCGCGAAGTAGTCGATCGTGTCGTAGTGGTAGTGATTCGGCGGATAGACCGCGAAGTTGCCGTTGCCCTGGATACGCGAACGGATATACGGATCGAGATAATTGGTCTTGGCCGGGAAGTCGCCGCCGAACAGCGTCTCCGGATAGTCCTTCACGATCGGAAAATAGTAGTGGCCGTCATAGCGCACGATGAGCGGACGGTCATTGGCCAGCACTTCGCCAAACAGGCTGATCACGAACAGCGCACTGAAAATCAGCAGGCTCCAGTAACCCAGACGCTGGCTCTTGAAACGCAGCCACGTGCGCCGCCACGGCGAGACCGACGCGACGAGCGTGACCGCCGCGGGATCAGCGGCCCAGGCGGTTGAATTGGATGCGGGGGTCGACGAGGACATAGCAGACGTCAGCAATAAGTTTGGTTATGAGACCGATCAGCGTGAACAGGAAGAGCGAACCAAGAACGACCGGGTAATCGCGGCGGATCACCGAGTCGTACGAGAGTTGGCCCATACCGTCGAGCGAGAACAGGGTTTCGATCAGCAGATTGCCGTTCAGGAATGCGCCGACGAAAGCAGCGGGCAGACCTGTCAGCAGCGGAATCGCGGCGTTGCGCAGCACGTGCTTCCACAGCACGTCGCGCTCCGGCGCCCCTTTGGCTCTTGCGGTCAGCACGTATTGCCGGCCAATTTCCTCGAGGAAGGTGTTCTTGGTCAGGATGGTGACGATAGCGAAGTTGCCGACCACCGATGCGGTGACAGGCAGCACGATGTGCCACAGGTAATCGAGCAGCTTGCCGAACGCGCTCAGATCCTGGAAGTTATCCGAGGTGAGGCCGCGCATTGGAAACACCTGCCAGAAGGTACCGCCGCCGAACAGCATCAACAGCAGCACACCCAGCACGAAACCCGGAATCGCATAACCAGACAGCACCAGCACACTGGTGACCGTGTCGAATCGTGAGCCGTTGCGCACTGCTTTCGCAATGCCCAACGGCACCGATATCAGGTAGGTCAATATCACCGTCCATAAGCCGAGCGTGATGGACACCGGCAGCTTGGACTTGATGACCTCCCAGACGCTTTGATGCGCATAGTAGGACTGCCCGAGGTTGAAGGTCGCGTAGTTCTTCATCATCAGGAAGTAACGCGTGAGTGGCGGCTTGTCGAAACCAAACTGCTTCTTGATCTGTTCGAGCTGTTGCGGGTCGACGCCCTGGCTGCCGTGATAACCGCCACCGCCCGCCCCCGCCTCTCCGCCACGGCCTTTGCCGTGGCGGAGTTGCGTCATCACCTGTTCAACCGGCCCACCCGGCACGAACTGCGTGACGACAAAGGTCAGGGTCACCACGCCGATCAGGGTCGGCACCATTAACAGCAGACGTCTAAGAATGTAGGCAAGCATGGTGGTCCTCAGTGTGCTGCGGACGGCGCGGGCACCGGCGTGGATGCGGACAGGGCCGTCTCCGGCTTCTTGTACCAGTAGCTGAGAACCCAGTCCTCGGCCTGATACGTCGTCGGGATGATCTTCGGATACGCGAACGTGGTTTTGTAGCCGATGCGCGAATTCGGGTTGTAGTACTGCGGCACGAGGTAGTACTCATTGATCAGAATGCGGTCGAGCGCACGGGTCGCCGCTTCGAGATCGTCGAGCGTATTCGCCGCGAGCGCCGCATGGATCATCGCGTCCACCGCCTTCGACTTGATGCCCGGATAGTTTTCCGAACCCACCTGCGTCGCTGCCGCGCTGCCGAAACGGCGCTCCAGTTCCGCGCCCGGAATCGTGACGGGCGGGTAGATGTACGTGGTCATGTCGTACTCGAAGTTATCGAGCCGCTTCTGATACAACGCGCTGTCGATCTCGCGCATGTGTGCCTGAATGCCGAGCGTGCCCAGCGCCTGCATGTACGGCAGGATCAAACGGTCCATGCCCGGCTCATCATCGATGATCTCGATCGTCATGGGATTGCCGTTGTCGTCGCGCAGTGCGCCATCACGGTAGTGCCAGCCGGCTTGCGCGAGCAGGTCGCGGGCCTCGCGCAGGTTGCCGCGCAGCGAGTTGGGCGGTAGCGTGTTGGCCATCTTGACCGCCGGACCGAACACTTCAGCCGGCAGGCTCGAGCGGAACGGATCGAGAAGTGCGAGTTCCTTCGGGCCAGGCATACCGGTCGCGCCAAACGGACTGGCATCGAAGAAACTGTTCAGCCGTACGTATTGACCGTAGAACATCATCCGGTTCATCCAGTCGTAGTCGAATGCCAGGCTCAGCGCATGGCGCACCCGTACGTCCTGGAACATCGGCCGACGCAGATTGATCAGGAACCCTTGCATTTGCGCCGGACCGTCCGGCACGTTGGCTTGCTTGAGCAGGCCACTATTGAAGTTCTTGCCGACGTATTTACGCGCCCACTGGGTCGCGCTGTATTCGACCTTGACGTCCGCGTCGCCGGCCTTGAAGGCCTCCAGCTGCGTGTATTGATCGAGGTACAGCTTGAAGCGAATCCGGTCGAACCGGTACATGCCGCGCCGCGAAGGCAGATCGGCTGCCCAGTAGTTCGGATTGCGTACGTAGTCGATGTCTTTGTCGTTCTTGCGTTGCGCGATCAGATAAGGACCACTGGCGATCGGCGGCACATTCGCGATCTGGTCGAACGACGGACGCTTGCCATCGGCCGTCATGCCCCACTTCGGCGAAAACACGGGAATGTCGCCGGCGATCAGGGGTGCGTCACGCTCCGGATGCCTGAAATCGAAGCGGATCGTCAGCTTGTCGATCACCGTTGCGCTCTTGATGACCGAAAACTGCGCGTTGAACAGCGGTGAGGCCTGCGGGCTCTCGAGCGTGTCGAACGAGTATTTGACGTCCGCAGCCGTGATTGGGTCGCCGTTCGAAAAGCGTGCGGCCGGATTGATGTGGAAGGTCGCCGAACTCAGATCTGGCGCCACCTCGACATCGTTCGCAATCAACGGATACTCGGAAGCGAGTTCGTCCCAGCTACGCTGCATCAGCGTATCGAACATCAGGTTCTGGATATCCGGGGCAGGCGCGCCGCGCACGAGGAACGGGTTGAGTGAGTCGTAACTCTGCAACTCGTTGTAGTTTTCGAAATTGAGCGTGCCCGTGTTGGGCGCGTCAGGGTCCGCATAGTCGAAATGCGTGAAATTGGCGGGATATTTGGGCTGGTCGTACTGCGCGATCGCGGGGCTTGCCTCGACCGGCGTCACCGCCAGGCTGACTGCACCCAGCAGCGCGGCAGCCAGCAGCGGAGCGACGCGCGTGGTGGCCTGCCGTGTCGCCGCTGCGCTGGAGATCGTCCCTGGAGCACGCGGCAACCGAAACTTCACAATTCTCATCATCAGTATGCGTAGATCGCGCTCAGGCTTTTGGCCGGCACGCGGTTCGTCGGATCGACTTCAGCGATGCCAACGGCCATCGCCCGGGTCACTTAAGGCGTCGCATGGCGCCTTGAATTGCGGCTTACTTCACGATACGACCCTGAACGCGTGAGTCGTCTCGCCTACAACCCTACACCAATCGCTGCTTTCTTCTCGCGCTGACCGGGTCCGACGATACAGCATGACGGCCGCGGCGACGTACGGAGAAGTCCACAGTGTGCTACCCACGAAAAAGTGTCTGCTGCTTACGAAAAAAAGTCGCTCCAGCGGGCACAAAGAATGCCGGAGCGACGAGTCGTCAACAAGCTATTTACAACTTCTTAGAACTTATACGTTGCGCCAATCTGGGCGAACACGCCGAGGTAGCTGTAGAGCGACGTATCGTAGCCGCTCTGGTCCAGCGTGCCGTTCGCGAAGATCGGATCGTACGGAGGGGTGCGGTTGAAAATGTTGTTCACGCCACCGTAAACCGTCCAGTGCTTGAAGCCCGAGTACGTCACCATCAGGTTGAACTGGCTGTACGAGCCAACCTTGTTCGGAGCCGGCGATGCAAACAGGTTCTGCGCGTACGGACCTGTGAACTCCCACGTCAGCTGGGCATCCCACTTGTGGTAGTTCCAGTCCACCGACGTGTTGCCCTTCCAGCGCGGGAAGCTGCCACCGAACGGTTGCGTGAGCGTGTAGTTGTTGCCCGCGCCGTCGATCGGTGCGCTACCCGGCGAGCCGAGCTTGAAGCTATTCACGTAAGCCCAGTCAGCCGCGAGGGTGAACGTGCCGACTGCAGTCGGCAGCGCCTGACGCAGCGTGCCTTCAAAGCCGTTCGTGTCGAGGTAGCCCAGGTTCTGATACGGAATCACCGCATAGATCAGGTTGCCGTTGGCGTCGGTGACCGTCTGCGAAGCGCCGCCCTGACCGATCACGTTGTCCACGCGAATCTTATACCAGTCGAAGCCGACGTCAGTCGTACGGGTCGGCGAGACTTCGAAGCCGATGTTCAGGTTCTTCGTACGCTCAGGCGCCAGATTCGGATTGCCCTCGGTGATCGACGTGTAATTCTGGCCGGTCGCCTGATCCACCTGGATACCGATCGTCCTCGACGCGCTGTCTTCAACGAACGTCGGGGCACGGAAGCCGCGGCTATACGACGTGTACATCGTCAACGCCTGCACCGGCTGGTAGCGCAGTGCGAAGCGCGGCGAGAACGCACCGCCCACATCGCTGTAGTGGTCGTAACGGCCCGACTGGCTGAACGTCAGGTTCTTCAGCAGAGGAATGTCGACCTGGTAGTACACGGCCGCCACGTTGCGCTGGCCATCCACCGTTTCGAGGTTAGGGCTGATGACGATGCCCTGCGCATACTCGTAACCCGGCTCGATGATTTCGCTCTGGTGCGTGAACTGCGCACCGAAACCAAGACCCACGTCACCAGCAGGCAGATGGAACAGGTTAGGCGTCGCGATCGTCGCGTCAACCGTATCGAGCTTCGAGATACCCAGGTTGTTCGCGTTCTGGAACAGACCATTCAGTCCGTTCGGCGTAGCCGACGGATTCGCGAAGTCGAACGTACCGTTCTGATAGATGTTCGTCAGTGCGGCTGCGTTCAGCTGGTTGCTGTACGTGTTCGACACCGTGCTTTGCGAGTGGCTGACCGAGGTCGCCCAATCCCAATCGCCGTACGGCAGGGTGAACGAACCCTTTATGCCAGTCGCTGCGCGGTAGTAGTTGGCGTCCGTCGTTTCCGCTACTGCTCGCGGGAAAGCGTAGGTGAGCGGCGTGTCCACGCCAAACGGGTTGTACGGGTTGCTCGCCGGCACCGTGAAGTTGAACGGCGTAACCAGTTTCGTCGTCGGATTGTAGAGAAGCGCGGCACCCTGCGGGCTGCCTACATACTGCACCCCATCGTTCTGCGTGCTCGTGTTGTTGCTTTCCAGAAGATCCGCGAACGCCGTCGTCGTATCGTTGATCTTGAAGTCAGCATGAACCTTGACGTTGTAACGCTCCATCATCGGCGCGATGGACGTATCGCCCGCCGTATTCTGGCTGCAGACCGTACCGGCCTGGCCCGCGGTCAGCGAGTTGGTGCTCGCCGGATGCGTCGTGCCACCGCCTAAACAGCCGCCCACTGCCTGCGCGCTGCCATCCGGCAACGTCCAGTACGACGGCGCGAGCAGCGAGAAACCGCCCGGCTTGCCGGTCCAGTCCTGGCTCTGCGTCGAATCGCGATCGGCCAGTGTGGAACCGTTGTCCTTGTAGGCGCTCGCTGCAACCGTGACGTTGAAGCGATCCGAGTTCAGATCGCCGAAGCCGCCGAGCACGCCGAATTTGTACGTACCATTGCCCGCGCCGTTGCTCACCGAACTGCCCAGGCCGCCGTCGAGTTGCAGGCCCTGGAAGTCATGCTTGGTGATGACGTTGACCACACCGGCGACAGCGTCCGAGCCGTATTGCGACACGGCGCCGGTCTTCACGATTTCGATGCGATCGATGTCGTTCAGCGGCAGCGTGTTCAGGTCGAAGAACGAGTCGACGCTGTTCGAGAAGAACGCGAACGGTGCAACGCGTTGGCCGTCGACCAGTACGAGTGTGTATTTTTCGCTGAGGCCGCGCAGCGCGATACCAGCAGCGCCTGCAGCGAAGTTCGAAGTCTGGCCTTCGCTCCAGCTATTGGCCGAGTTGGCCGAAGTCTGGCGCATGAAGTCGGAAACGGTCGTCGAACCGCTGTCCTGAATGTCCTTCTGCGAGACCGTTTGCACCTGGTTGAAGCCGACCTTGTCCGAACTACGGATCAGCGAGCCGGTCACCTGGAACGTCTTCAGTTGCTTGACGTTCTTGTTGTTCGTCGTTGCTGCCGCGCCTGAAGCAGCGTCCGGTGCGGCCGCAGCCGCAGTACCCGTCGCCGGTGCTGCCGGCTGACTCTGCGCGAACGCCGGAGCGGCGATCGCGGCCGACAATGCTAGTTCGGCCCAGATTATTCTTCTGATGGCCAACGCCAATGCCCGTTGTTTCATTTTTCCCCTTCTCACTCGTCAGTAAGGCCACACTTGTTGCGCGAGAGAGGTCTTATGGACCTCTCCATTCGATTTGCGGCGACGATTCGCCACGATCCGCCAAAGTTGCCCCGCGCTTACAACCCAACAAACCG
This sequence comes from Paraburkholderia sp., assembly GCF_049581445.1. Classification (GTDB taxonomy): domain Bacteria; phylum Pseudomonadota; class Gammaproteobacteria; order Burkholderiales; family Burkholderiaceae; genus Paraburkholderia. Next base: position 20,056 of record NZ_JBAURZ010000171.1, read on the forward strand.
CGCTCCATCGTCTAAACCATTGCAGCCAGATAGACGGGGCACTCCAACTTATTTAATTTCGCACTACTAAAGCATTACAAATAAATTTCAAAAGCTTTCATCAACATTCCACTCGCCGGGTGAATCACAGCTTTTGGCTATTCGACTCACTCTTTGACGGGAAGCGTCCACTCAACTCCGGGTTAACCTGTAGTACTACTTATGGATCTATTCAGACTCTTCGATGCCGAACATCAGACTGCCAGCCAAAACCTAAAACAACCTCGGTGTCCCTACCCAGACGAGCACCGTTTCTTCACCGGCGGTATTCGTCCATGCATGCGGCACGGTTGACTCGTAATGCGCGGTGTCACCGGCTTGCAACACGAAGGTCGTACCTTCTAGCGTGAGAGCGATTTGCCCGCTCATCACATATAAAAATTCTTCGCCTGCATGCGTCGTCACTTCAGACGGCTGCTGGCCCGCTGGCATCCTCACCAGAATCGCTTCCAGCTTGCGGTCAGAGGACAGATTCGTCAGCCTGCCAAACAGATTCGCCGAATCGGCAAACCCAAAAAACCTCAACTCGTCACCGCGGCATACCGACTTCGCTTCAGTCGGCGTTTCCACGAAGTACTGCACCGTGACACCTAACGCTTGCGCAATGCCGACTAGCGATGTGATCGACGGCGTGGCCTGCCCTCGTTCCACTTGCGACAAAAACGGTTTGGAGATCCCCGCTGCTGTCGCCGTTTCATTCAACGTGCGTTTGAGCCGTTGCCGCAATGCTCGAATCTTGCTGCCTATTGCGAGTGCGGCTGATGCCTTCTTATCAAGTGGCGGAACCATAGCAAGACAGAATCCAGTAGTCAAAATTTGTTTGATCTAAGCAAATTAAGTTTCATCGAAAGCGCGACACCCGCGCAGAAAAAGTCGGTTGAGAAATTTGGCTGGCGCTCACCCCTGGTGAAAACCGGATAGAGCCGGTTACCTGGGCGACGTGCAACTCATCCAGCACCACTGGAAGGCTCAAATGCACAACTGAAGTGCAAGCGCTTTCCCTTCCGGACTGGACTCGTTGATTTGTATGAAAACGGGATGCACTAAAAAGCGGCGCGAGAATCTCGCCTGTTTCACGCTAGACGTTTTGATGCGTCTGATGGGAATGGACGATATCAAGACAAAATCGTCCGTCAAACTTTTTTTGATGGGAACATACAGTGTTTAGAGACATTCCTCCAATTAGAGGCAGAACTCTAGTCGCTAAACCTGAGAAAACGGGCATTTACGAACCAACAAAAGCGCCGACGGGAAGGTGGGAAAACCCTTGTCGCGAATACGCGACAAGGGCTTCAATCAGGAGCGATCCGGCTTCAACCGTGCGTGCCTTCATTGGCCGAAATCGCTGCACCCGACACGTTGATTCCACGTTCGAGCACCGGTCGCAGCGCGGCGCCGGTGTGACTCGCGCGAACCTGCACGAGTCCTTCCGGATGCGTGGCCGCGACAATCGATCCGCCGCCGACGCCGCCTTCCGGTCCGAGATCGATGATCCAGTCGGCTTCGGCGATAACGTCCAGGTCATGCTCGATCACGATCACGCTATGACCGCCATCAGCGAGGCGATGCAGCACCCGGATCAGGCGCGCCACATCCGCCATATGCAGCCCAACCGTGGGTTCGTCCAGCACGTACAGCGTATGCGGCGGCTTTTGACCGCGCCGTGTGATGTCGTCGCGCACCTTGCTCAACTCCGTGACGAGTTTGATGCGCTGCGCTTCGCCACCCGAAAGCGTCGGCGACGGCTGTCCTAGCGTCAGATAGCCGAGGCCAACGTCCTTCATAAGCTGCAACGGGTGCGCGATATTGGTAATTGGCGCGAAGAACTCCACGGCTTCGTCGATCTCCATGGTCAGCACGTCGCCGATGTTCTTGCCGCGCCACGTGACCGCTAGCGTTTCGGGATTGAACCGCTGCCCGTGACACACATCGCACAGCACCTTCACATCGGGCAGGAAACTCATACCGATGGTCCGCACGCCCTGTCCTTCGCAGGCCGGACAGCGGCCGTCGCCCGTATTGAATGAGAAACGGGAGGCCGTGTAGCCACGGGCGCGTGCTTCGAGTGTGCCTGCGAACAGTTTGCGTATCGCGTCCCACACTCCTATATAGGTAGCAGGACAGGAACGCGGCGTTTTGCCGATCGGCGTCTGGTCGACCTCCAGCACGCGGTCAATGCTTTCCCACCCGGTGATGGCGTCGCATCCTTGCCACGCATGCGTGACGTTCAGTTGCGCCCGCGGGGCGCTGCGAGCCAGCACGCTCGAACGCCGGTTGGTGGCCGGTTCGTCCTGCGCGGCAGCCTTGCGGGCACGCCGCGTCGCCGGTGACGACAATACCGAGCGCCCCACCGCGTCAAGCAGATTGGCCATCAGCACGTCGCGCGCGAGCGTCGACTTGCCGGAACCGCTCACGCCGGTGACAGCGACGAGCCGCGAGAGCGGCAACGCCACCGTTACGTCGCGCAGATTGTGCAGCTTGCCGCCGTACACGGTCAGCCATTGTTCCGGCACGGCCGGCGCGTTTCTGGTTTGCGGCTTGACGGCGCGCCGCTCCTGCAACGGATGCACGATCGGATTGGCCAGGAACTGGCCCGTCACCGAATCGGCCTGCGCCGACAGATCGGCCACACTGCCTTGCGCGACCAGCGTGCCGCCACGCTTGCCCGCGCCCGGCCCAATATCAATGATGTGATCGGCGCGCCGGATGGTGTCCTCGTCGTGCTCGACCACCACCAGCGTGTTGCCCTTCTCGCCCAGCTTGCGTAGCGCGTTGAGCAGAATCTGGTTGTCACGCGGATGCAAGCCGATGGTCGGCTCGTCGAGCACGTAGCACACCCCTTGCAGATTGCTCCCCAGTTGCGCCGCCAGCCGGATGCGTTGAGCCTCGCCGCCTGACAGGCTCGGCGCTGCGCGATCGAGGCTCAGATAACCCAGCCCCACTTCTTCCAGAAACTGCAGCCGGCTGCCGATTTCGCTCACCACGTCGCGGGCGATTTCCGCGTCACGACCGCTCATCTGCAGCGCGTCGATCCAGCGGCGCGTGTCGCTCACCGTCCATTGCGCGACGTCGACGATCGGATGTGCGTCGAACGTCACAGCGCGGGCCGTCGGGTTCAGGCGCGTGCCGTGGCAATCCGCACACGGTTCGTCGACCACGCCTTCCGGTTCCTGCTCCTCGGACGGCAAGCTCTGCTCCCGCCCGCGGCCGTCTTCGGCAATCACCGTGTCGTCGTAGGCGGCGCGCTGTTCGCGCGTGAGCGCGAGACCTGTGCCGACGCAGGTCGTACACCAGCCATGCTTGCTGTTATAGGAGAACATCCGCGGGTCCAGCTCCGGATAGCTCGTCCCACAGACTGGGCAAGCCCGCTTGGTGGACAACACCTTGACTGTACCGAACTTCGCGGTGGGGCCGCCGCCCTTCAGCGCGTCCTGCAAGCCGTCGAGCGGTGCGAGCAGATGCATTACCCCCTTGCCGACTTCGAGGGTTTCATCGAGCAGTCGGCGCAATTCCGCCTCGTTATCGGCTGAGACAACGATATCTGCCACCGGCAGTTCGATCGTGTGTTCGCGGAAGCGGTCCAGCTTGGGCCACGGGTCAACCGGCACGAATTCGCCGTCTACTCGCAGATGGGTGTTGCCGCGCGCCTTGGCCCATTTGGCGAGATCGGTATAAACGCCCTTGCGGTTGACCACCAGCGGCGCCAGCAAACCAACGTGCTGACCCTTGTGATCGCGCAGCAACTGGGCGGCGATGGACTCGATGCTCTGCGACGTGACCGGTGTACCGTCGTGGATGCAATGCTGCAACCCCAGCTTGACGTACAGCAAGCGCAGGAAGTGCCACACCTCTGACGTAGTCGCAACCGTACTCTTGCGGCCACCGCGTGAGAGCCGCTGCTCAATCGCGACCGTCGGCGGAATGCCGTACACCGCGTCGACCTCCGGGCGCCCGGCCGGCTGCACGATAGAGCGTGCATAGGCGTTCAGCGATTCGAGGTACCGGCGCTGCCCCTCGTGAAACAGGATGTCGAACGCGAGCGTGGACTTGCCGGAGCCGGACACGCCGGTGATCACGTTGAACTTGCCGTGGGGGATATCGACATCAAGCGATTTCAGGTTGTGCTCGCGCGCATTCACGATACGCACCACGTCCTCGCCCTCCACCGCACGGCGCGCGCGGGCCGCCGTCAGCGCCTTTTGCAGCGGCATGCCTTGCGAGGCCGTCTCGTTCATCGCCGCATCGTACTGCAGCAGCGCCTGACCGGTGTGCGATTCAGCGCAGGCTTTCACCATTTCCGGTGTGCCGGCGCACAGCACCCGGCCACCGCCGTCGCCACCCTCTGGACCCAGATCGATCAGCCAATCCGCGGCGCGGATCACGTCGAGGTTATGCTCGATCACGATTAGCGAATGGCCGCCCGCGAGCAGTTTGCCGAACGCCTGCATCAGCTTGGCGATGTCGTCGAAGTGCAAACCGGTGGTAGGCTCGTCGAACATAAAGAGCCGAGCCGCAGGCGCCTGTTTCGCACTGCGCGCCGTTCTGGCCTGAGCGGCTTCCGCAAGGAAGCCCGCCAGCTTGAGCCGCTGCGCTTCGCCGCCCGACAAGGTCGGCACCGGCTGACCCAGCTTCACGTATTCAAGACCCACGTCGACGATCGGCTTCAGAACGCGCAGCACCTCGGCGTCCGCTGCGAAAAAGGCAATGGCCTCGCTGACCGTCAGTTCAAGCACATCGGCAATGCTCAACGCACGCGCCGGGTCGCCGCGCTCGATCTTCACTTCGAGCAGTTCGGCGCGGTAACGACGGCCGTCGCAATCCGGGCAACGCAAATAGACGTCGCTGAGGAATTGCATTTCAATATGCTCAAAACCCGAACCGCCGCAGGTCGGACAGCGGCCGTCGCCCGAATTGAAACTGAACATGCCCGGCCCGTAGCCACGCTGTTGCGCGAGCGGCACCTTGGCAAACAGTTTGCGGATTTCGTCGAACGCGCCCACATAGCTGGCGGGATTCGAGCGCGCGGTCTTGCCGATTGGCGACTGATCGACGAACACCACTTCGTTGATCTGCTCCACGCCAGTCAGACGCCGATAGGCGCCCGGCGATTCCGTGGCAATGCCAAGCTGGCGCGCCAGCGCTGGATAAAGCACGTCCTGAATCAGGGTCGATTTGCCCGAACCGGACACTCCCGTGACGCAAACGAGTCGCTGCAGCGGAATCTCGACCGTGACGTCGCGCAGATTGTGCTGGCTCGCGCCTTCGAGCACGATGCGCGGCGTGTCTTTAGCCACCGGCCGGCTCGACCAGTGCGACACATCGGCCACGTGGCGATGTCCGCCGAGGTATTCACCGGTCAGCGTGCCCGAGGAACGGATGTCGTCGGGCACACCGTCGAAAATGATCGTGCCGCCCCGCTCGCCGGGGCCTGGGCCCATGTCGATCAGACGATCCGCCGCGAGCATCACCGACGGGTCGTGCTCGACCACCACCAGCGTATTGCCGGCATCGCGCAGCCGATGCATGGCTTCGACGATGCGGTTCAGGTCGCGCGGATGCAAGCCGATGCTCGGCTCGTCGAGCACGAACAGCGTTTTGGTAAGCGACGTGCCGAGCGCCGTGGTGAGGTTGATCCGCTGTACCTCGCCGCCCGACAGCGTGCGGCTTTGCCGATCCAGCGTCAGATAACCGAGCCCCACATCGCACAGATACTTCAGGCGCGTGCGCACCTCGGCTAGCAATAGTTTGAGCGCGTCGTCCAGCAGTGCGCTGGGCAGGCTGAGGTCGTCGAAGAAGCGCCGGATGCGTTCAATAGGCAACAGCATCAGGTCGTGTACCGTCAGACCGGGCAGCGCTTCGAGTTGCGCGCGGTTCCACTCGACGCCACGCGGCATGAAACGGCGCCCCGCCTCGAGAACGGCGTCCGCGTTGGGCTGGGTGCCGAGGCGCCACAGCAGCGATTCAGTCTTCAGGCGCGCGCCGCCGCACGTCTCACACGGCGTATAGCTGCGGTACTTCGACAGCAGGACGCGAATGTGCATCTTGTACGCCTTCGATTCCAGATACTCGAAGAAGCGCCGCACGCCGTACCAATGGGTCTGCCACGTGCCGTTCCAGTCCGGCGAGCCGTTGATCACCCAATCCCGCTGCGCCTGGGTTAGCTCCGACCAGGCCGTGTCGCGCGGAATGCCGGCCTTCGCGGCGTAGCGCATCAGGTCGTCCTGACACTCCTTCCACGCCGGCGTCTGCATGGGCTTGATCGCGCCGCCGCGCAAGGTCTTGCGTTCATCGGGAATCACGAGGCCGAGGTCGACACCGATCACGCGGCCAAAGCCGCGGCAGGTTTCGCACGCGCCATAGGCCGAGTTGAACGAAAACAGCGCCGGTTGCGGGTCCGCGTAGCGCAAGTCGCTGTCGGGATTGTGCAATCCGGTGGAAAAACGCCAGATCTGCGGCTCGGCAGACTCTTCCGGCGCCTGCGGCAGCACGTAGACATTGACCCGGCCGCCGCCGCGCTTGAGCGACGCTTCAATGGCTTCGACCGCGCGCGCCTTGTCCACCGCGGTCAAACGGAAGCGGTCGGCCACGACGTCGAGCAGTTTGCGCGGGCCCGTGGGCGACTGCACGTCGCGCTGCGCCTGGACGCGCGTATAGCCGCTCGCGGACAGCCATTGCTCGACTTCCTCCGGCGTCGCGGATTCGGGCAACTCGACGGGGAACGTGACGACGAGACGTTGATCTTGCGCCTGCGTGCGGGCCTGCAGATCCGCATAGATCGTCTCCGGCGAATCGTGCCGCACGGCTTGCGCTGTCTTGCGGTCGAACAGTTCGGCGGCGCGTGCGTAGAGCAGCTTCAGGTGATCGTTCAGCTCCGTCATCGTGCCAACCGTGGAGCGCGAACTGCGCACCGGATTGGTCTGGTCGATGGCAATGGCTGGCGGCACACCGTCGACCCGGTCCACCTGCGGGCGGTCCATACGGTCGAGGAACTGCCGCGCGTAGGCGCTGAAGGTCTCGACGTAGCGGCGCTGCCCTTCCGCATAGAGCGTGTCGAAAACGAGGCTGGATTTGCCGGACCCCGACGGCCCGGTCACCACCGTCATCTCGCCCGTACGCAGGTCGAGGTCGAGATTCTTGAGGTTATGCTGACGCGCTCCGCGAATGCGGATTTTTCCTGTGGATGACAATTTGTCCGACCGTCTGAATGAGTTGGGTACGTCTCACGGCCGCCTCGCGACCACGCAGATACGCCGCCCCGACCCTACGGATCAATCGCCGCAGGGCGGATTTGAAATGAACACTATACTGTATATCTGTACAGCTTTCCACGGCGGTGCCAGGCGAAGCGGGATGGACCGCCGCTGGGTCGTCAACGAGGCGGTTGCGGACGCGATAGCGCTCGGCCGTGCGGGCGTGCCCGACAAGATCGGTCCCATGACTGCTGCGCTGCTGTCAGACGACAACCGTCGGGCCAATACACAACGCGTTGAAGTGTCGGGCGGGATATTGATCTAGGTGGTGTTTAGGGAGGTGTGCGCTGTCAGCCCGCCTTGGCGGGAACTCGCTCAGTGTTGACCAATCGTTACGGGACCGAACAGCAGCGTAATCTGGCTCAGCCCCTGGAATGAGGAAAGCAGATAGACTCCCATTTTCAAATAGCTATCGTTATCGCCGGGATAGGCGTTCGGGACGCCTTGCGTCCCAAATACGGCAACGCCATCCTTCCACAATTGCGTCGAAGCGTGAACACCGCTCGCGTCGGGAACATAGCGCAGTGCCCAGTTAATCCACTTTCCCTGATCCTGGGCCGCACAGCAGATCTGCTTACTCTCCGTACCGCCGCTCCCCCCTCGAATGGATACGACGTAGTCGCTACCGTTTATATCCAGTTCCACCGGCGGAGAACCGGCCAGCGCGCTTTGATGGATCTGAGTGATCACCATGAGGAGCTTCGGAGCGAACGCGTAGCTCGTCGGGATATAAGTGCTCCAGCGCACCAGATAGTCCTGCCCTTGGACAAACTTCACGTCGCCACTGAAAACCATTTCCGCCCGCGGCGAACCATTGTCCACTTGCGAATAATTCTGATCACTACGGATGTACACCTGGGCGACCTGTCGTCCCTCCGCGAGCGGATCGTTAACGATCGTCACGTTATCCGCCGAGGGACTTTGAATGCCGGATAACGAACCGAGTCCGTTTTGCCAATCTGAACTCTTGATTGTTGTAAAGGTGCTGGCAAGCGCCGACGTCGCAGGATCGGTCCAACGCAGCGGAAATACCTGAGCATGTGCCGCCCAGCCCGGAACCAGCAGGCAGACCCATATAAATAACTTGATGCCTTTCATTCGACTCCTTGATAGATAGGACTGGGACACCTCTTGCCACACTCTCAGCGTTGCGCCCTACGCTCCGCGATTTCGACATCGCCGTAGTACATCGTACGATCGCTGACATCGGATGGTCGCGTTTTCCACCACCACTTGTAGATGCCCACCTTCAGATACGCGTCCTTGTCTCCGGGATAGGCATTCACAGAGCCGGTACTGTGCACGACCCGCACGCCGTCCTTGTACAAATCTGTCAATGCATTCGCGCCTTCATCATCGGGGCGGTATCTGAGAAGCCAGTTCACTACCTTGCCTGCGTCAAGAGCAGGAGCGCCGACGCCGAATGTGAAAGAACGGGTCGACGCTGGAGACCCGCCTCTCACGTCCACCCGGTACTGCCCACCCGCAAACATCAGCGCGAACGGCGGCGATCCTGTAAACCCACTTTGATGCAGTTGAGTAATGATCTCCGGCTGACGTGAGTCGAGCTGGTAGCCAGCAGGAATCATCGTCGTCCACCGAACCTCGTATTCTTTGCCTATCGCGAAGTGAACGACCGGCGCGAATACGATTTCGGCGCGCGGCGTGCCGCTCGCAACGTGAGCGAAATCCTCCGAGCGATGCATCGTCACTTTCAGCGCAACGCCGCCGAACTGCGGCATCGCTACCGACGAAATGGAATCGGGCGCCGGCGCTTGAAGCGTCAAGCGAGGATCAATGCCGTCACGCCACGCGCTCCGATACAGGACTGCATATGTGCCGCCCTCCTGCGCGAGGAGCAGCGCCGTAGCGCATGCCGTCACAGCGAGAAACGCACACCCGAGCCATGTGAGCTTATTTGCCATGTCCACCTGCCAGACGACGAACCGCTAACGCAATTCGCGCCTTGATCAACATCAGCGCAAACCGGTTGTTTGTGATGAAATACCGCTTCCACATGCGGCGTGGCTCCTGCGCGACACGATAGGCCCATTCGACACCGTTACGCTGCATCCATGGCGGCGCACGCCGTACCTTGCCAGCGACGACGTCAAACGTGCCGCCGACGCCCATGACAAAATCGACACCGAGCCGATCCTTCCAGCGATTGATGAACGTCTCTTTCTTTGGCGACGTAATCGCGACGAACAGCAGTCGTGCGCCCGAGCCACGGATCATCTCTACAACTGCTTCTTCGTCGTCCCAGAAGTATCCGTGATGATGTCCGGCGATCTGCAACCCCGGATATCGCGCCAAGACGACTGCAGCCGCACGCGCTACCACAGCATCCGTTGCGCCGAGCAGGAACACCGGCAGCGAGCGTTGCGCCGACATCTGCAGCAGACGCTCGAACAAATCGACCCCCGCCACACGCTCGCGCACCGGGATCCCCAGCAGTCGCGCCCCCCACACCACACCCATCCCGTCGATATTGACGATGTCGCATGCCCGAACCGATGCTGCCAGTTCCGCGTCAGCCTGCATGTAGACGAGTTTCGCGACATTGACGACGACGTGTTGCGTGAACTGGTTTCGTTCGATTCGCGAGCCGATCCAGTCGACAGTCTCGTCCATCGTTGCGATGTCCATTGGGCAGGAGAAGAGTTCAACGCGTTTCATGACACCTCGTGTTGCTAGCCTGGTGAGCCAGATCCCGGGAAGGCTCGCTTTGCCGGTCGTCGTAAGCAACGCCAACAAGCGACTCATACAGCCGAGCGATTTGCCTCGCCACGTCCGCGGAGAAATATCCAAGCGACTTCAAACGTTGCCTCCCATTCGACCGCCTCGTATCATCCAATAGGTCCGAAGCGGCGCACGCAAGCACCACCGCGTCGCGGCTTTCAACGACTGCGCTGCGCGATACGCCTTGCAGCAATCGCCTGACGTCGCCCACGTCAACGGACACCACCGGCAAATTGACCGCCATGGCCTCCTTGACTGACTGCGGCGACCCCTCTCGTTCGGATGTCATGACAAGGCAATCGGCCTGCAAGAGCAGATCGCGCACTTCATGACGATTAAGGCCGTCAATGTGCCTCTCCTCGATGTCGAATCCCAACGTATGCGAAAGCTGGGCAACGACGTCTCTGAACAACGGATAGTCTTTTTCTGGTCTTTTCGGCGATGATGGAAACACCACAATCTTCCGACCAGACCCGGCCCTGTGCACGCCGTCTGGCTCTGCGAACAGCGATTCGTTTACCGCGCATGGAATGGTCAAGCAGTGCCGTGAACTGCGGTTCACCTGGGCGGAGATTTCGTCGCTCACACCAATGCAAGCGTGGGAGAACCTCGCAGCAACAAGCGATACCGCTCTCATCCATCCTCGCCCCATGACATCGGATCCATGGAAAGTGACGACCACTTTCGATCTGGAAAATAGCCTGACCAGCGGTGCAGAACAGGCGCTAAGGCCAAAGTGATAGTGAACGATGTCATAGACGTTGCGCGTGACCAGTTTCACCACTAGGGAAAGTGACCTTAGGTACGAAAATTGTCCGCGATAACCTTCCACAACGAAAACTTCGACTGCGTCGTCGCCATATAGCGCACGCAACGCTTCGACCTGTTCCGTCACAAAGACGCCCTGCGCCGGTTGGGCCGGATTACTCCTCGCGTACATGTTCGTTACTACAAGCACTTTCATCTAAGGGTCCTCGCCGTGCTGTGTTTGCGCACGTTGTTCGAAGTGCGCGCTTCACCACGACTCGAGAAGGCGTGCATCACGAGCAACGCCGAAAAGACATATGAAGACGAAACAAAGGCCATCGAAAAAATGTTGTCAAAGCAGAACGCTGAGACAACAAAAATCCACGGCATCCCCCCTTGTTTGCCATGGCCATAGCGCAACACAAACCAAAGCCACACAACCGCCCCAAGCAGGCCGATTTCAACAAAGAGGTGCGGATAGAAGGTATCCGTTGTTTTCAATATCTCGCCTAGCCCGTACCAATCGAAGTGATAGCGACCATAAAGCGGCGAGCCGTACCTGACCGATGCGGGACCGCCGAACGAGCCCAGGCCCTCACCCAACAGGTTGCCATTGGCCAACGACTCAACCATCACCCGATAGGATTCCGCCCGGGCCGAATTTCCCTCGACGATGTAGAACGAGATCTTGGCCGCAGCCACACTGAACAACGCGTCGAGATAGCCGTTGGTCACCAACCAGAGGCCTGCCCCCACCGTCACGCCAACCACCATCCACACACGCGGGCTGACCTTCCCGGCAATCAGGGGATAAATCGCCAAGGTCGCAAACATCTTGAACGAAAACCCAAGAACGGCAAACAAAGCAAATATCCACGACATGAGCCGGGATCGCTTCGTGCGCCTGTACTGCCGGCACAGAACGAACGCGCAGAAATTGATGAAACTGAACTCCGAAAAGAATCCCATCCACCCTTGAGCCCGCAGGAACAAGCCTGAATCGATGCGTACCGGCAATAGCAGCGGCAACCCAGTCAGATAAGCCAGATAGAAATAGCATTGAAACAGATCGTTGCTGAGCACGACCAGGAAGAACACTTTGATCGCCGCGTCGATCCGGTCGCGATAGGCAAAAAGCGCAACCGTGATAATGACGGGAAACAGAAAGCGGAGAAATTCCTCCATCCCTGCATCCTCGTTGAACGAGCGTACGAGGCCGATCCACAGCACGAACAATAAAGGCGCAGCCAGCAGAATCAATCGATGGAATCTCGGCCTCAGCAGGATGGCCAATAGCAGAAGGCCGAACGCAAACATCTTGACGAGTTGCGACCGGTCATCCTCCAGCGTCAACATTGTGTCGCTAATGCAGAAAACCAGATAAGCCAGCGCAACGGCCCACGCGCCGATTGAACGGAGTGTCAACGGTCTGCGTGCTATGGCCCCAGACACCGCCCATACCGGGGTGTTCAATGCGACGCTCCCTGTGTCGTGGACGCTGTGCGCATGTCATCAGCGTTCACGTCGGTGCGCGACTTCGCGTATTGACGACAAACGCCCGCCGCCCTGCCGCAGACGAGCCAATTTCTGAGCCCTGTCACCATAACTGCCGAAGCGAGGACAAGCAGAAATCCCACCTGACCGCCGAACCAGACGCAGAATGCAAACAGCACTGCGAAGGTCCCTGTGGTCGCCACGTTGATCCTCGCGGTGTCGGCCCCTTTCTCAAACGCCATCATCACGCTGCTGCTAACGATGCCCATCATCCCGACGGCGTACTGAACCGCGAGCAGGAGTCCAGCGACGACCGCAGCGTTGCGCTCGCCGCCGTCCCGCATGTGCCAGGCGGTCATGCCGACAACGAGCGTCACGTTGATCAGAAACACCACACCGTTCGACCAGCCAATGCTTCGCCGCATATCGCGTAGCGTGTTATCGAATGGCCGCCGGGTCGCTTTGCACTTCGCCAGTTCCGGCAATTGCGCCATGGATATCGCGCGCGGCAACAGAATGGCGACGGCCGTCACCGAGGTGAGCAGCGACAGCATGCCTGCGAACGATGCGCCGCACATAAGCGTCGCCGCTGGCACAAATACCAGCGAAATCCCACCCGACAGGAAGTTTGTCAAACCAAACTGCAGCCCCTTCATGTCGAACGCTATCAACCACGTGCCGCTCGACGGAAGGCCGATTGCCGCGAACATGGCCGCCGCTGTGATGCCGAGCGCTGCCGCCAACGCACACGACGGTGACAGACCATTTCGACTGCAAAGCCACAGCAACAACCCCGAACTCGCGATCAGCGCCACGTCGAATACGACTGCCGTTCGATATCGCTTGTGCGCAACAAAGTAATGCCTTGCGACCTGATAGGCAGTCCATCCCCATAGCAACGATACGAAGCCCCACACGTCAAAGTGAATCAGACCGGAGAGCCGTAACGTGATACTCGCCAACGTCACGACGAGCGTCGTCGTAACCGACATCCACACGAGTGGATAAAACGCGTCGATTGCCGCCTGCTTGTTCGCCGCACCCGGAAGCCGCACCAGAATCAATGTGGCCCAGCCAATCGCCGTGAAGTATCCGGCCATCTGAGCGATCGACATGTCCGCCGCAACATGCCCCAGCGCAGCAAGCGAATAGATATGCTGCACGGCAAAAAACGCTACCACACGATATAGGCCCGGCGAACCTGTGCATAACAGCGCTTCGACCCGTTTGATCAGACGATTATGCATGGACCGTCCCCAGACCCGCGGCGCGCACCTCTCGTCGCCTAGCCATTCGCCAGCAACCCACGCGTATCAATCACCACTTTCGCCTGCAACCGCACCGGATCGACGCGCCTGAATTGCGCGTGATCGACCAGAACCAGAATCACATCCGCTTTAACAAGCGCATCGTTTAGCTCGCAAAGCTGAGCCTTTCCCTCCAGAGCTGGCGGCAGTTTTCTGATGTTCGGTTCGGCAACCAGAACCTGTCCGGCAAACCGGTCCGCCAGTTCACACGCAATCTCAAGTGCCGGACTCTCGCGCAAATCGTCGATATTCGCCTTGAACGTCAAGCCGAGACATGCAATAACCGGCTCCCTGAATCGCTTCGCTACCCGCTCGACCCGATCGATTACATGACGCGGCTTGTCATCATTGACCACCCGCGCCATCCTGATCAGCCGCGCCTGCTCCGGCGCCGAATCGACGATGAACCACGGGTCCACCGCGATGCAGTGCCCACCCACCCCCGGTCCAGGCTGAAGAATACTCACGCGCGGATGGCGATTGGCTAGCCGGATCAACTCCCATACGTTGATATCGAGTTTGTCGCAAATGACCGACATTTCGTTCGCAAACGCGATGTTCACGTCGCGGAACGAATTCTCAGTGAGCTTGCACATTTCAGCGGTACGCGCGTCCGTCAGAATGCATTCGCCGCGCACGAAGGTCTGATACAGATCACGCGCAAGCTCACTGCACTTCGGCGTCATCCCGCCGATCACCCGATCGTTTTCCACCAGTTCGCGAATGACATGTCCGGGCAGCACGCGCTCTGGACAATGCGCAATCCGGATATCCGAGTTTTCGCCCGCCTGCTGCGGAAACGTCAGATCCGGACGAAGGTCAGCCATCCACGCTGCCATCTGCTCGGTCGCGCCAACCGGCGAGGTCGACTCCAGCACCACCAGGTCGCCCTTCTTCAATACGGGCGCAATCGCCCGGCTTGCGGATTCGATGTAGCGCAGGTCCGGCTTATACCCATCCATGAACGGCGTCGGCACCGCGACCAGGAACGCATCCGCAGGCTCCGCTGTAGTGGTCGCGCGCAAATATCCCTGGGTGACTGCCGCATGCACCAGCATGTCCAACTCGGGCTCGACGATGTGAATCTCGCCGCGATTGATCGTATCAACCGCGTGCTGGTTCACGTCGACACCGACCACTTTCTTCCGGCGCGCGGCGAAAGCTGCCGCAGTCGGCAATCCGATATAGCCCAAACCGATCACCGAAATGACTTCAAAGTCCATTTTTTCTCACTTCCATTATTCGCTTCCGTCAAGCCGCGACGGCGCCATTCCACAACGCCGCGAGGGCACCGTGAATGCGTTCGCTAGCGTGTCCATTTCCGTACGGGTTGTCGCCATGAGCCATTGCGCGATAACTGTCGGCGTCGTCCAGCAAATGCGCCACGCCTCTGGCAATCCGTTGCGCGCCGGTACCAACCAGCCGCACTACCCCCGCATCCACCGCCTCCTGGCGCTCGGTCGTTTCGCGCATCACCAGCACGGGTTTGCCGAGAGATGGCGCCTCTTCCTGCACGCCGCCTGAGTCGGTCAGAATCAGATAAGCGCGGTCCATCAGACGCACGAACGGGACGTAGTCGAGTGGTTCAAGCAGATGAATGTTCGTGACGCCGGTCAGCAGGCGGTTCACCGGCTCGCGTACCCTGGGATTCAGGTGCACCGGATAGACGATGTCGACCTCCGGATACGTGCGCGCAATCTGCAGCAACGCGGCGCAAATCTGCTCGAAGCCCGAGCCGAAGCTTTCCCGCCGATGCCCCGTCACCAGGATCACCCGCCGTTCGGGCCGGAAGTGAGGCAGAGCGCCTTCGACGCGTTGGCTTAGCGCGGCGTCGGTCGACAGCCTGCCGCGCACGTGCAGCAGCGCGTCAATTACGGTGTTGCCCGTCACAACAATGCGATGCGAGGCGACGCCTTCCGCCAGCAGGTTATTTCGTGCCCGTTCCGTCGGCGCGAAATGCATTGACGCCAGCGCGCCCGTCAACTTGCGGTTAGCTTCCTCAGGCCACGGCGACAATAAATCGCCGGTGCGCAGGCCGGCTTCGACATGCCCCACGGGAATACGCTGATAGAACGCAGCGAGGCTCGCGGCCAAGGTCGTCGTCGTATCACCGTGAACCAGCACCGCATCAGGCTGACACGCACTCAGTACATCGCGCATGCCGAGCATGATCGACGACGTGATGTCGTACAGATCCTGACCGCGCTTCATCACGTTGAGGTCGAAGTCCGGACGGATATCGAACAATTCGAGTACCTGATCGAGCATCTCGCGATGCTGGCCCGTCACACAAACCAGGCATTCGACGTCAGCGGCCTGCTGCAGCCGCTTCACGAGCGGCGCCATCTTGATCGCCTCGGGTCTAGTCCCGAAAGTAAGCAGTACTTTTTTCATGTATGAATCTCCCTGCAACGCGGGTATCAACCCGTCGTCTCCGGCGTGCTGTGGTAAGCGGAATGCGCGTAGTCGGACGCACGTTGCGGCACGTCGGTGAGGATGATTCCATCGACCGAGACGCCGGCGCCGCCCAGAAGCCGGGTCGTCTCGCGCAGTTCGGCGGCGGAATGGCGCGCATGCCGCATCACCAGCAAGGTCGTACCGGCGTATTTGCCAATCAGCGCCGAATCGGTCACGGCAAGCACCGGTGGCGTGTCGAGAATCACGATGTCGTAGGCTTTAGCGAGCTGTTCAACGAGCGTGCCGAGCCGTTCTCCGAACAGCATTTCAGACGGCATGGGCGAACCAGCGCCGCGCGTCAACACGTCGAGGTTCGGTAACACCTCGCGGCGCACCACGGCGTCAAGGCTCGCGCCCGCTATCATGTCCGGCAGGCCCCGCTCGCACGACAACCCGAAGTACTGATGCAGCTTGCCGCGCCGCATATCGCCGTCGACGATCAACACGCGCTTGCCCACCGAAGCGAGCACCACCGCGAGATTCGTGGACAGGAACGACTTGCCGACGTCGGGCCGAGGTCCAGTGATCATCACGACATTATTCGGCGCCTCGGCAAGACGAAATTGCAAGGCCGTGCGCAGGCTGCGCACGCCTTCGACTGCGATGTCGTCGGGAGCGGCAACAGCCAGAATGTGAGCGCCCGTTTCGCCTCTGCTCGCGGCGCGCTGCAGGCGCAATTGCACTGCGCTGTGCGAGATGACCCCATAGACCGGCGCATTGGCGATCTGCTCGATCTCGAGCGGGCTCTCCAGTCCGTTGAGCAACGCGCGACGCGCGAAAGCAGCCACCGTGCCCAACATAAGACCGAGCGCCGCGGCGGCGGCGATCACGATCGCCTTCTTCGGCTTCACGGGCTCCTCGGCCGTGACGGCGTAGTCCACCACCCGCACGTTGCCCAATTGTCCGGCCTTTAGCACGTCCAGTTGCTGCGCGTTCGCCATCAGGCTCGTGTAGAGGCCCGAGTTGATATCCACGTCGCGCATCAAACGCACGGCCCCTTGCTGCGTGTTGGGCAACGCCGCGACCTGCCCAGCCAGTTGGTCCTGCTGATGCCGCAGATCAGATAATTGCGCGTCGATCGCGACCACCGACGGATGCGTCGGCGTGAATCGTTGCAGCAGTTCCGAGCGCTGCTGTTGCAGTGTGACCGTTTGCGATTTGGCTTCGGCGATCGCCTGCAGCAATAGACGGCTCTCCGCGTCGAGATCGACCGTGCGGTTCTTGTTGCGGAAGGTGTTGTAGCGCTGTTCAGACTGCTCCAGATCGGTCCTCAGCTGCGGCAGCTGACTGCCGAGGAAACCGAGCATCTGCTGAGCCTGAGCGGATTTCCAGCCGACATTGCGCTGCACATAACCACGCACTATGGCGTTGACCGTGGCGGCCGTACGCTCACTGTCGTCACCGTCAAGCTGGATCCCGATGATGCCGGACTGCTTGGTTTTCTCTGCGACGTCCAACTTCTTTTGCAAGAGGAGCGTGGTGAGCTGCGTCGACGCGCGGCTCACGCTGAACTCGGTGCCGGCACGCGCCACTAGCTTGTCCACCGTTAAGCGGACCGGTCCGTACGGCGTCACGCCGGCCACCGCTTCGCCCACGCGCCCTTTGAGCACCGGTTCACCGCTCGCGTCCTTGAGCTGGAATTGCTGGCCGCCGTCGGCGACCAGCGTGAATTTCTTCTCATAGAGGCTGGGCGGCACGTCGAATTGCGACACGCGTAGCATTTCGCCGCCCCACGCGAAGCGCTCCATTCCCCACACCGGATCGGCCAGCGCATCAACGGACGACGCCCGCGCGATCCGTCGGCCGATCAGCGGGAAATAACGGGGTTGCGCGGTAATATCCAGGTGCAGTTGCCGGACTGTATCGTCCACCACGCCGCGCGAGCGAATCAGCTCAATCTCGGCGTCGGCGGTGGACTTGCCGCTGAACATCTGCGCGAGATCGCCCAGCTTGTCGTTGAGGGCGCCGGTATCATCGCCGACCTGAACCGTCGCATCGGCACGATATACGGGCGTTCCAAGAAACGCATAGGCGACGCCCAGCGTGAGTGTCGCCGCAGTAATCGCCGCAATCAGAAGACGGTTCTCGACGATCACGGAAGTCACTTCGGACAGGTTGATTTCATCGTCGTGTTGCATCACGCCCGGGATAGGATGGATGGTATTGCTCATACTCAGCGTTGCAGTCCGGCAATAGCACCTAGCCAGCGCTGCACGCCGTGCTCGATCTGTGCCACCGCGATTTCAAAAGTGAATCGACCGCGCTGGTACGGGTCGACTATGTCAAGTTGCTCGTGCTCACCAAGCCGATACACCCTGCCGCGGGCGAACGGAAAAGCGCTTTCAATGAGCCTGCATTGCGCCCGCGTCATGGCCAGAATCAACTGCGCACCACGCAAATGAGCCGACGTCAACGCCGTCGCGACATGCGGACGAAGGTCGATACCCAACCCGTCCATCAATTCCACGGCTAACGGGGCAGCGCCATGTCCGACGAGCGCGCGCGTGCCGGCCGAGCGCGC
>NZ_JBAURZ010000172.1:0-51840 GCF_049581445.1 Paraburkholderia sp.
CTGCAAAGCTGGGAATCGGCCCAACGGGAACCGAACCGCACGTCCATCTGAGAGGTCGAGAAACAAACTCCTGCTGTCAAAGTGCACGTCAATCACAGCGCAAGCCATGGCCGTCTCCATCCAGTGAGCGATTAAAAGATAGGTCGTCGTGCAGTGCCGTACAAGAAAAATGCGAGACAACCATCCTTGGGAACTCCCCGAATCCGTGCGTTACTTCTGACTGGAGATTTGCCGGCCGACCCCAACAGCGTTTTCTATGGCCGCTTAATCCGGACCAACGAGGGTGCCGTGAAAAAGGAAACAGGCGAGCCGACGCGAATCATTTTGAATATAGAAGGTGAACTGTGCGAGCCGGGTTCCGAAGACATTGCCGCCCATGAAGAAATCTGAGAAGTAAAGAACGTTGCTGGCAGCGAGCGAATTGCTGCCAGCGGCGCAGCAGAGGGGCTCGTTGAGCGTAATTGCTACACCTCAACCACGTGCTCTGGACGTCAGGAAATTTGCCCAGTAGGCTGAGCGCGGTATGACGCAATTTGCCTATGGTGGTCCTTAACGACAACGCGGAGCCGACACATGAATGTGAGCACAGAAGCGCTTGTTGACATGCTGCGAGAAGTGGAAGCTGACGACCCGATTGACTATGCGGACCTTCCGTTTGGAGAGCAGGAGCTCAGACGTCTTGTGGTGATTTCGCTCATTGAGCGGCACCATCTGGTCGAAGCAGACATGTCTGTATCCGACATTCACGCGCTGTACTTACTCAGCACCGCAAAGCTAGTTCTCGAAAATACAGTGCTTCACGCACGGCTGCTGTTGCTGCAAGGGCAACAGGTCGATGTGAAATTACTGTTAGCCCCATTCACTCTCAAAGGCAAACCGTAACTCGGTCGTCGACGAGTTCAGTTGCCGGATGCCCCGCTCGACCAATGAGGGCGCTTCGGGAGCATTAGGGCCACCTCTAGAGCTTCTCGAAATGGTGTGAAGGAGATAATGATGAGCGCAGTGAAGGCGATTATCGGTTTCATGGCCGAGACCGTATGGCTTGCGTTTGTTCTGGTCGGTATGGTGCTTCTCGTACTTGGCTCCGGCGCAGTTCAGTTGAGCAGCTTCTCGTTCAAGCCCAGCGGTACCCAGGGGCCGCTCCTAGTCGCGGTCGGCTGCGTGATATTCGCGGTCGGAGTATTTCTGGCGTGGTGGAGTATGCGTGGGGTGCGCGCATTGTCAGCGAGGCGCTACAAGGTTGATTTCGAGTCGCCTGCTGCAAGTGATGGCGCCGCGGCTGAGCATGTCACAATAGCCGGCTCCTTGTCGCGTGCGATGCCAAAAGGCTACGAACTCTGGCTCATGCGCTCATGGGCCTCGAACCAAGCCGGAGACAGACCGGTGGGCAAGGTCAACATTGAGACCGATGGCCTTAAGTGGCGGCTTGACAATGCTTACATTGGTGGCTCTACCGGGGACCTTGTTACGCTACAGGGATGGGTGGCTGGTCCGGATGGCGCGCTTCTACTTGCTACCTGGAACGAAGGAAAAAGCCTCTACGCACGCCTCATGAACGAGACTGGAACAGCGTGGACTGCTGCTACCGATTTTCCGGGCATACGGAGAATACCGGGCGACACCCTTGCATCAGGCAGACTGGAGCTGCGTCGTCGGGCGCGGGAAGGGTAACGCCTGGTACGTCGGCCGACATGCAGGGCGTAGCGGTACCACCAGATTCGCGTGTCGCGAATTATTGCGCCCCCTCTTGGGCGCGTCAGACCGCGCGGATGCCGAAATAGTTCAACCCCAGGTCATCGGACTGGCGCGGCGTATTGACCAAAACAATCGCTCCCTCTGCGCTTGCGTTCAGCCGCGGTACGCAGCAATCGCAGCTCGCCGACGCCGGCTCGTTGCTCGAGGAGGGCGACAAGTGCCGCAAGCGACCACTCGCCACCAAGGGATTCTCGCGAACGAGCTGGATACTCAGTGTCAATGCCCCGCCCTCGACTGTGGGTGAACTGTAATGCGCGCCCCAGCGACGGGTGGATATTTTCCGGGCAGGCAAACGGAGTACTCATCGTCGGGACAGGAAGCCGCTTTGACGCTCGCACTCGCAAGACGTGCAAGGCCTTGCCGCCGCCGCAATTGTGCTGAGCGCTGGCGTCGGTATGTTTCGATTGTGGTCTCCGATTCAAAGCATCGCCTCTTTACGGTCTTGCGACCTGTTCCGGCCTTCGCAATCAGTCCAACCTGCCTTGTTCAGCAAGGTCTACAAGAGTGTCGACGACATGGCGGACCTTGGGTCGCAAATGAGCCACTTTGGGCCAGACCGCGTGCACATCGATAAGGTCGCTTGAGAAATCTTCAAGCACTGAGAGCAATGCACCCGACTCCAAATGTGGCCGCACCAAGGGCATCGGCATCTGGCAAAGTCCCATGCCCGCAAGAGCTGCGTCCACAGTCGAATCGCCGTCGCTAATCTGATGAGTCGCAGGCGGCGAAATCCGACGAGATTCTCCGTTCACGTTGACTCGCCACGAAAGCGGATGACCTCGGCGGTATCTGGCCCAATAATGGCCGACCAGGCAGGCCCTTCACAGCCTCGAGCCTGAACGGCGGCTTGTGACTCATGATGTCTTTTCGGCGCCGGCATCCGCTTGGCGAAGCCCCGTCAATATCTTTCAAATCTTCGTTGCTTTTCCGTTCGGCTACACGGTTACGCATCACGCGTTTGCACTAGAATTCTCGTCCATTACAATGGAGGTGACCTGCCGGGGCGCCTCCGAAAAAATACTAACGAGAGAGCGCGGCCGATGACAATCATTCAGGAAATCCACGCGTGGTCTAAAGACCTTTCAGCTTGGCAACAAGACGCCATTGCTCGTCTCTACGCCAACCGCATAATTTCGCCACAAGACCTTGAAGACCTTTACGCACTAGCTAAGTCTGAGGCTGGCATCCCTGACCCCGACGGCCGGGAACCGAAAAAGCTGCAGGACGCAGAAGTTGCGCCGCCGGCAAATCCCACGAGGCTTGTTCAGATTGCGGCAATCGCAAACATTAAGAATGTCAATGCGCTAGTTCAAGGCGGCCGGCTGCCAATCTCGCCAACAGGCATCACAGCCATTTTCGGAGAGAATGGGGCAGGAAAATCTGGCTACTCTCGAGTGTTCAAGCACGCGTGCCGCGCACGAGACCGTCGCGAACCGATTCTGCCAAACGCGAAGCTCGACCCCGACACCGTGGGCCCAGCGCAAGCCATTTTTGAAACCCTCGTTGACGGCACCACTACCTATTTTGCTTGGGAACATTCGGTTGAACCGCCGGAGCCGCTGTCTGACATCTCTATCTTTGATACTCATTGCGCCAGGGCATACATCGACAACCATGGGGATTTCGCCTATGTCCCTTATGGTCTGGACATCCTGGAAGGATTGGTTGGCGTCTGCAGCAAACTGAGGACACGAGCGACACAAGAGAAAGCCGATAATGCGCCGAGCGACGCAGCTTACGCAACGCTCGCGAAGGAGCGCACGGCCGTCGCAAAGGTCCTCGGCGAAATTCCCAGCAAAGCCAGTCGCGAAGACATCGAGAAGCTTGCGGCACTATCCCCGGAAGATGAAGGCCGGTTGACCTTGCTGACGAAAACGCTTTCGGAAACCGAGCCAAAGCAGAAAGCGAGGACGCTGCGCCAGAAGGCATCCCGTCTCAAATCGTTGAAGGAGCGAATCGAAACCGCAATTGCCGTGGTCTCCAACAACAAGCTCGATGCGCTGCGCGCGTCGATTGAAAAGTCCACCTCGGCGAAGAAGGCTGCCGATTTAGCGGCCGAAGAGTTCAAGCAGGTGCCCGGACAGCTAACAGGTACCGGCGGAGACGAATGGAAGGCGCTGTTCGAAGCGGCCCGTCAATTTGCGGCCATTTCGCATGAGGGACATAACTTTCCTGATTTGCGGGAGGACGCCCTCTGTCCGCTATGCCAGAACCCGCTCGGCGTCGATGGCGCTCAGAGGCTTGTTCGCTTCGACGCGTTCATCAAGGAAAAGGTCGAGCAAGCTGCTATCGACGCTCGCAGAGTGGCGGTCATGGCGTTCAATGCAGTGAAGACCGCAAAGCTTGAACTTCTACTCGACGACGCTCTGACGCAGGAACTTGCTGAGCTCGATGCTGCGTTGCCGGCAACTTGCGAAGCGATGCAAGCAGGTCTCAACGCGCGACAGACTGAAATGCAGGAAGCCGCCGGCGGGAAGCTAGCGTGGGATGCGGTCTCGGCGTTACCAGCCGACCCGCAGGCTAAGCTGGCCGAGACGATGGACGCTCTGGAGGCTCAGGCAAAGGCGCTTGAAGCGTCTGCCGATGAAAAAGCTAAGGCAGCGATGGTTACGGAGCGTCTTGAACTCGACGCACGGCGCAAACTGAGCGAAGTGAAGCTGGCAGTCCTGGAAGCGATTTCAAAGCACGAATACTGCGCGAAGCTGAAAAAATGTATCGATGGGATGGATGCGCGAGGAATATCGCGAAAGTCCACCGAACTCTCTCGGACATTGGCGAGTAAGGAGCTAGCAGATGCGCTGAACGATGAGCTCAAGAGGCTCAAATGCCACGAGCTGCTGGTAACTATGAAGCCGGAATCGCCCGGAGGTCGGACCCAGTTCAAGCTCACACTTCAGTTACCAGGCGGTGGTACGCCAGCTTCAATTCTGAGCGAGGGTGAACAAAGGGCAATCGCTATCGCCTCCTTTCTCGCCGAAATCAAGCTTGGCAAGGGACACGGCGGAGTAGTGTTCGACGACCCTGTTTCATCTCTGGACCATCGTCGTCGTTGGGAGGTGGCGCAACGGCTCGTAGAGGAATCACTGGTTCGCCAGGTTATTGTCTTCACGCATGACATTTACTTCCTTTGCATTCTCGAACAGAAGGCTAAGGAGGCGGATGCGAAGTTGGTCAAAAATTACATTCGAAGAACAGCCGCAGGATTCGGAACGCATTCGAGCGAACTGCCCTTCGACATCCTTGGTACCAAAGACAGGATAGGCCGTTTGCGGCAGGTGCTGCCGCAAATTCAAAAGGCCCACAAAGAAGGTGATGATGACGCCCATCGCGGGTTGACCGCGCAAGCGTATGGTGACTTGCGGTTAGCGTGGGAGCGCTGCATCGAAGAGGTACTGTTCAACGACGCGATACAGCGTTTTGGAGAGGGAGTCTCGACGCTACGTCTCAGGCAAGTTACCGTGTCGGACGAAGATTATCGCGAAATCGATGCGGGAATGACGAAGAGTTCGAAGTTCGAGCATGACGCCGCGACGCGCGTTGGTAGATTGCCGATACCGGACCCCGACGAGCTCAGCAAAGATATTGACAAGCTAGACACGTGGCGAAACGCTGTCATTCAGCGACGCAAGGAACTACTCGCTGCAAGAGCCTGATGCTTCACACCACGATTGGTCAATTAGTGAAAAGGCCGACCCGCGCTAGCGTCTCGGCCGCACCAACGCAATGTCTTTTAGAGTCGCCGTGGATTTTCTCCGAGCGAATCGTTCGAGCGGAGAAGCCAAACCCGTACCCAGACGCCCGTCAAGCGAGACAACAATGAGAAGCAACAGCCAGTTCAGGAGAAGAATCTGAGTGGATGTTGCATTCAACAGGCCAACACTGTTGTTCAACCACGTGAGAGTCGAGACGTTTATCACGTCACCGAGCGGATTGTTGCGCCCGAAAAGCGTCTTCGAATTCTTTCTGCAACTGGTTCACGCGCTTTTTCCTGGTTTGCCAATAAGCGACTCGTTCGTCATTCGATGCGGCCATCGCAAATTTCTGCTCAGCCACGTGAAGCTCTTGCCAAAACGTACGAAACGCAAGCCGACAATCGTCGCTCAATCGCATCAACTGATATTCCACAGCGGCCATAGCATCGTCGCAGGCTTGGGAGATGGTTGCGTTGAACTGCCCCTCTTCGACCTTCGCGACGGAGAAATAGTGGGCATTCATTGCTCTCGATAGCTCACTGAAAGCGATACTCTCGGCGGCGAGGCTGGTTTTTACCAGTTCAACATCCTTGGTAAGGTCGGCCTTGAGTTGCTCGACCTTCAAAGACAATTTCGTCTGACGCGCCACATTTATGTATGCGATTACCGCAGCAAGCATGGCTGAAATCGCCGCGACGTACGGGGTAAGCAGCTTGGTAAAGTCGTCGAAGTTGTCAGTCGCCTTGACCGCGAAAACTAGTCCGAACAGAAACAGCACGACGTAAACCAAGAAGCAAAGCCAACCTATCATATGCAGTTGCCTACGGCTTGATTGCAGACGCATCGTAACCGGATGCATTCGTCGACGCACGGCGCATCGCACCGGGAGCGCGAATCCGGATTCGCCTCCATAACTCTGTTAGGAACCCACTTGAACTCCATGGTGAAGTGGCCGCGAATGATGCAGTCGCTGTAGGTTATGCCAGCTATTTCAATTTTACGCGCGGCACCATACTGGCTATCTTCAACGTCGGGAATGAGAAAAAAGCCGGTACCAAGGTCTTCATCCTCGATACCTTCCAAGTCTTGCCGCCTCGTTTGATTTGCCATTTCGTAGCCTCTATAGCAGGTATCCGACCTTACGGAAGACTCGGGGCGCCACTCAAACGGCGGCCTACTTTCTCGGTTAGCCAAGATGGCAGCCAATTTCGTCCTAGGCTGCCAAATTAAAGCGTATACAGGCGCAATATTGAAGAATATGTGGTTAAGTGTCCACAACGAATCGCGCGGTAGCGCACATCACTCTTCCTGGCCAGCGCTCCTGTCCGGATGTGACTTCATCACGGCTTTCCTGTACGCCCGCTTGATTTCGTCCCCAGTGGCGTCTGGGCACACCCCATGCGTCTCAGATAAGGTTGCCATCGGTCCCCCAATTCTCAATCATGTCGCGAACCATCGTAGCATGCAACAAAAAGCACACCATGACCCACCACGTCGCTCGGCGGCTTGCTTCAAATTAGTTGATGCGACAAAGTCGGTCATCAATACGCCGCGGCGCCTCTTTTGCCCTGCAAGCGATACCAATACCGTACGCGGCGGAAATGGCATCCTCTCGCGGGTTGATGCGGATGACTCGCGGGCCGTGCCGCTCGCTGAACCGGCGAACGGTCGGCAAGGCGTGTCCCGCTCCGAGTTCCACAACTACAAGTCGCGCGACCGTTGGTATCCAGGAAACTAGCCGGCAAGGTGCAGTCCCGAATATTTCTCGACCCATGCGTAGCCCCCAAACATCAGGATGTTAGGCCGAGCAAGCTGCCGACAGCGGGGGCAAATGGGCGGGGTGTTCGTCAACGTACCCGAACTCTCGTCGACTTCAGGAATGAACTCGTCCGCAGCCCCCACCGAGTCGTGGCACGGCACCGTGTATTGCAGCGAATAGATAGTGCCGTGTACCTCGGCGACCTTACCCTTCCAAATCGAACCGCACTTGATACGCAGCAGGAGTGAGTTCAGCACACTCATATAGAACTGTCGCTTTTATCGGTAGCAAGTCGTACGGCTGTCCTTGACGGTTGAAGAAGACCAAATAGAAGTAATACTCCGGCTCGTTGGCGGCAGCCAGCGATACCACGTGCTCGTTCGCCGAAAGGAAAAACCTATAGGCGTTCGCACCACCAGCCTTGCCGACCGCTTTAACCTCGATGAACCTACTTATATCTCGCGATGAAAAAGAGCGAAAATCATATCCATCACCTGGGTACTCGCGACGGTCTTTAATTTTGTCAATCACGTCAACCAGACCATCACCGATGAGTCGCTGTTTCTCCCATTCGAGCGCAAACTCTTCGGCAGCGAGGCCGATTGCGTCGCGCTGCTTCAAAAGCGCGTCGAAATCGACCTTGGGACTCGACTTCTTTCGCGGAGGTCGTACTCGAGCGACTTTTTCGACATCGTCCGTGTTGATATACGTGTTATAGAGAAACAACATGAACTTCGGATTGCTCCATTCGCGAGTATGCGAATCAGCATCCTTCAGTCTTGCGAGTCCGTTCTGAAATTCACTGATGTGCCGGTCTTCGCCGAGACCGAGTTCCTGACCAAGCATCGTGAGGTGGTCACGGCTGCAGACGTTTGTAAACTTGTCTGGATAGTACAAGCTCAGAATTTTCGCCTTGAACATCTGCGAAAGTAGGTTGGCGTCGATTGCTTCGAAGTTCAGAGGGCGCTCAGCGCCTAATTGAACCAGTTCAAGGAGCGCTTCCTTTATATTAGCGAACGCTTCATCGCGAGTCTCACCGAACTTGCGCGTAAAGCGATATTCGGCCGTTTTGTCACCTTTCACGACGCCGTAGTAAATGCCGAATTTGAAGGATGTTGCACCCTGGATAACTGCCCAGCTTCTCGTCTTCGCTTCCACATATGCACAAAACGTCGGAGTCTTCTGGCCAATAACATACCTATCGAGTGTCAGTTTCTTAAGGCCGGTAATTGGAAAGGCATCAAGGAATTCGCCACGAGCGTGGAGCGCCTTCTGCTCGCGAACGTTGTCATAGGTTTTTTCGAAGTTTTGTAGTGCAGCACGATTGAATGGAGATGTGTTTGGCATGTTGGCAAGAATTTGGCGCACCGAGAGGCCATACTTCGCAGGTGGGAGCAGCAACAAGAGCTCATGGCATGTTCGCTGACTGAGTTATCGGCAAATCGGACGGAAATCTTAGAGCAAAGCCGGTTCGCTTCATTTTATGGCTTGCCACAATCCGGATGAGACTTCACCGGTATCTGCGCGCGCATTGCCTGCGCCGAGGTCGACGATGTTCCAGCCGCTAGATGCAAGTTCGCGCCAGTCCGGGAACAGGCCGAGCTCCCACGCTGCTTCTGCCGTGCGTCCCGCTTCAACGCTCATGTTCGTGAAGAGCGGCTTTGCGGTGTCCTTTGCAATGGCTGGACTAGGCCTGGTTATCGCAATCCTGCCAGATGTTTTCCAGAATCTGCACAACCCGGGACATATTCTCGAGCCGTATATCACCAAAGCCCACCGCGCGCAGCCCTTCCGGAATCTCGGGCACACCCAGGCATTGAGCAAGCTTTGCCCTTTGCTCCGCCACCCTTCCCACTTTGAGATTGAGCGGCTTCCTGTCGAGGAAGAAGACGACCGGACCATCCCGGAAGACCTTAAAGCCGACACAGGCGTCAATATCCCGGTCGCCCTCCATATTGCAGTCGAGCGCGACTATCAGCGTATTCGTTGGAGTGACCCTGAAGTCGAGGTGCCGCTGCCCTATCCACTCAAGTAGCGAATTAAGATTCCGGGCCGCCTCTTCTGTTGCCCGCTTCCCCGTGAGCAGAGCGGCCCTGAAACTGTCGAGCGTGCCATCGCTCGCGGGCAGGGAAACCGCTTTGCGGGTCTGAGAGAGAGTGGTCAGGCCGACAACACTTGGGACATAGGCCCATTGGCCCTCGCGGCCGTAGCGCCGGATTTCGACGCCCAGCACCTCCGCTGTGCGCATCTGGTCGTTCAGGAACTCGATAATTGTCCGGAGGGTCACCGGAATCTCGTCCGCGACAAAGAGCAAACGGACCTTTTTCCCGTCCAGGTTTGCGCTAACCCGCTGCCAGAAGGTCTCAGCGTCACTCTCTCCGGCGAGGTAGCTCTCCAGTTCACGCTGAGCCTCGTCGACCGATGCGTGTCGGCGCTCGAAGCGCTGCCGGATGTCTCGAACATCGCAACGCATGAGCCCCGCGGCATAGTCCATCATCTGCGCGACCACCTCGCGGCGCAACTCGCGGTTCGAGGCCCGCTTCACCTCAACCAATGTAGGGACGCCGTCCTGGTCGAGAAACAGATGGTCGACGGACAGCGCGCCGCCGTCGCCGTCGTTCAGTGGATACTCCTGAGCAACGAGCAGCCATCGGCGGGGCGTGGCGGGATTGATGGCATCGCCCGCGAGCAACTCATGATGTTTCCCAATCAGGCTCTGCAGGTCCGTCTCAAGTATGAAATTCTGGCGCTCCAGCGAGACGAGTTGGTTGTTGACCGACATGAATACTCCCGCCACGGCCTTCCCCTTTCTGTTTGCTTCCAAAGCCGCGCATGGCTTGGGACTTTCACTCGAAAGAGTATGCACTAGGCCCAGGTGACATGGCGATACGCACAAAAGCCACGCGGGCGGCTCAGACGAATGCGGGTCCATCCGCTGTGTCTCGAATTCCGACACGTTTGCGCCCTTGTACGTCGCCCCAAACGGATTGACAAGCATCGGTGCCAGGTCCGGCGGCCGACACACGAACTTGCGCACGCCGCGGACGTTCTGCTCGAGCAGGCGTGCAAAGGCGCACGTTTTACTACATTACGTGGACGACTCCTGTCGTGGGCTCCTGAGACGACAAGAACGGGGAGCACGAACCGCTAACCGGAACTCCGCCTTTTAAGATTGTCGCTCGCACGTCTGCCCATGGAAACACAACATATCCCGCGGGGATATTCAGGTCGACATCTTGTGTTCGCGTTTCGCTCCAGTAAGGCGTCGAACAAGTCATCGAGAAATGATGCTTCCCAGGGAGCAAGTGAATGATGCGCGGGCTGTTAATGTCGCCCTCGACTTTCTTGCCGTCAACCGCTACCACACGGGATGTCCAAACCCGCTGCGTTGCGTCAGAGGGTTTTACCGCGAAATCCATAGCCATCACTCGCGCCACCTGTGAATTCTCTAGGTGAGGCCCGTCGTACATAACGACGGGGGTTGCGAAATTTGGCGCATTGAGTGCGCAAGCAGACAATGCAGTAGCGGATAGAAGCAGCGCGAAACGTGAAATGGACTTCAAATCAACTTTCATAAATTTTGGTTCCAAATGACAAAGTAATAGCACCCGTTGTCTATCGGCAACCATATGAAAATCTTGAATGCGGGTTGGCGGCGGGACTCAAGATACTCGACACGTTTGACGCGCGAAACTCCGAATTCGTGCGCCGTGGCCGTAGAAAGAGCAAGGCTCAATAGGTCCCTTGAGTACGGGAGGTCTGTAGAACGTATGCAGCGGGGGGCAGTCGAGCAAATAGGCCATAGACTGCAAAATCCAAATGAACGAGCACGGTTTCGCTACGTTAACGCGTTCTGCTATCACCAACGTTGGATAGATTTTCCAGCACTAATCAAAGGGAGGATGCTAATGCCAGCACAGATTCAACACATCGACGCAATCGCGCGCCCGGTCGCGCCGCGCCCTTTCACGAGGTCGCCTCGATATCGATTGTCCCAGCGCCTCCAGCAGCGACGAAGCGTCGATGGACGAAATCGCTCAGTCGGTGCTGCAGTGACCTGCGAGAACACTCAACGTTAAACGTGGTCGGCAGTGCCCACTCTGCACCTCTCATGCGCAGGGGTAGTTTTCCGGCTTGACTGTTCTACCCCTGTTTGCGTCATAATTGGAACCGAGAAGCAGGCTAGTGCGGGTCGTTGGCGTAATGACGAACGACTCCAGATTTCCTGCCGTTGGACCGACAATTCGATTCCAGCGGCTGCGAAGGATATGTCTACAGGCAAGGCGCTTGGCAAGCGCATTCCTGACTCGTAAAGAGCGAGTTGGGCACTGCAGTAGGCGTCAACTCCATGCGTGGCGCCCGTTCGGGCAGTCCGTCTGTTGAAGTAGACGTCGCGTCGGATGGTCCGACGCGGAATATCCATTAATTCGTAGAGGAAATAACTATGTTTGCGCCCGAAAATCGCCCATCTCCTGTCGCTGCAGTTCTCCGTACCGTCGTAAAAGCCACGGTAGCTGTGATTCGGTCTCCGTTCCGCACGAGCATCTGGAAAAGGACCGACAACTATAGGTTTGCCGAGTGTTCACCGCGGGAACTCGAGAACGCCTCCTTCGTGTTCGACGTCGTGGCCGCCAAGCACCGGATTCCGTTTCCGTCGGTAGGCGATTGCAATGAACTGCTGAAGCAGATTGCTGCGTTGCCGGACGACCCGCAAGCGATGTCTTCCACACAGTTGGTCAAAGCACTCGAAGCCTTTCTCCGCACCACAAAAAGGATGCTTGGAGTAGGAGTTCCTACCGCTATGTGCCTGTTAGCCGTTGTAAAGCGCGGAGCCTACGCGCCTATGGATACGAAATTTGCGATGGGGTTGCTGTGCGGAGAGGCAATCACTAAAGACCAGGCGGAATCTCTGACGAGTAAACGCTTGGCTTCATACAGCGCTAAAAGCATCCAAGCCTTCGTCAATGCCTACGTTTACTCCGTCATGCCTGCATGGCAGGAAGCACTTCACGTGCGTTCTCCGGAACAGGCGGACGCATACTGGGCTTCGAAGGCATAACGCCTCCGGGGTGCTTGGCTGGAAGAGGAGGAGTTAGGTACTGCGTCAGCTCATCCTTTCTGGACCGCTTACTCCTGCGAACCTGGCATCTGAACGCTTAACGACGATTGAGCAACTACCGCTGCTAGCATGATGCGGGCGCCGTCCCGATTCTTAAGTCGTGTTGGTAGGCGCCAATATGGGAATGCCGGATTGCCCGAGGCCGCTTCACGTACGCTAATGCAGCGTCCTAATTCCATTTCTCAGTCTTGAGCGAACAGTACGGCAGCTATGTGCGTTGGGGCCACGCAATCCTGCATCAAGAGGAAATCACGACCCGAGCGGCACGCGGCAAGCGAGACAGATAACAAAATAACGAAATTTGTTGAAGCCTCAAGCATATTCCGCTCGTTCGACTCGCAAGGCGAGGCAGAATTTGCGGGGCTTGCGCGGGCCCGCGCACGGGTCGACAGCCACGGCTAGCTAATGCGATTCAGTTTGTCGTCAATACGTTGCAGCGCCTCTTTCGCTCCGCAAGCGATGCCAATACCGTACGTAGGAGCAATCGCATTCTCACGCAGGTTGATGCGTATGACCCTTGGGCCGTGTCGTTCGCTGAACCGGCGAACGGTCGGCAAAGCGCGCCCGGCACCGAGTTCGACAACGACAAGGCGTTCGACCGTTGGTTTCCAGGCAGCGAGCCGGGCAAGCTGCTGTTCTGAATATTTCCCGACCCATGCATAGTCCCCGAACATCAGGATGTTGGGCCTTGCCAGCTTCCCGCAGTGGCGACAAGTCGGCGGAGAGTTCGCCAACGTACCCGAATCGTTGTCGACCTTAGGAATAAATTCGTCCGCAGACCACGCCAAATCCTGGCAGGGCACGGTGCACTGGAGCGAATGAATGGTCCCGTGTACCTCTGCCACCCTATCCGCCGCAAAGCCAGCTTTCTGGAACTGCCCGTCAACGTTGCTTGTGAAAACGAATGCACCGTGCTCCATACGCTCGCCCCAACGACGAAGAATCTCGAACCCTTCATGCGGCTGGGTTTCACGATAGAGCGCCAAGCGATGCCCGTAGAAGCCCCATGCGAGTGCGGGGTTCGTTGCGAAGCTGGTCGGATTTGCCATGTCTTCAAAGGCCAGCTTCGCTCTCTTGAGGGCCGGGTATTCGCGCCAAAGGCCCTCTGTGCCGCGGAAGTCCGGCAACCCGGAGTCGACACCCATCCCGGCGCCCGCTGTAATCAGCAAACCGTCAGCATCGCGGAGCCAGTTCGCAGCTTGTCCAACGTGGTCGTCGGAAACCAATTGAGTCCTCCGATTCGTTACTAGCACGACGAGGCGCCGGCCACGCTGCTGGAGCCGCGGATAACTTCAAGACATTGAAGCAGGTTAGTGCACAGCGTCTAGGCAGGTAGCCAGTCTTCGGATAAAACTTCCTTCATTGTCCATGGACATTCGGCAGGGAAGCAGTCAAGTTCATTTTCGGTCATCGCTCGCGCCAGCGCTTTTCCCCATATGAGCTGGAATCTGCGAGGTTCATCAAGCCTGGCTAGCACGCTCGGAGACTCTCCCAGGCTCTCAGCAATCCATGACCTCTGTGCCTCAATCCTGAACCTCAAGCCGATGGTGCGCCTGGCCGGCAGGAGGTGCCATTGGAGTAAGTATGCGAGCATTACGGCGACATCTTTGACAACCTCGCGCAGCTCCGTTTTACCGACATCCTCAATCTCATCAGCCAGGTGTTCGATGTCCAGCAGGTCAAACCGGCGCTGGCGCAGAAATCGCGCCTGTTCGAACGCCCACCCGTAGACATCTTCATCGTAAGTTGGCATATGAGTTCCTTCACGTCGAATGCCGGGGGATGAATCCTTTCCGGACGACAAAACCGATAGTCTCAATCGGTGTTATCAGCGAGAAAGCCCCGCGCGACTTTGCACACAAGTTCTTCTTCGCCATCTGCCAGCGCCTCTAGCGCGCTCATGCGGCCGAGCGTTTCTCGTGGGGCAGTGAAGAAATCCCACTTTAACCAGCCCGGCAGCGAGCCCAACTCCTGGCACACGTGCTCGAGTGTCCGTCGAGGGGCGACCGGGCGTGCGAAGAACGCGGGATAGTACTCATTCCCGTCGATGTTTAACATGAAGAGCTTTCTCTCTCGCGTGGCGAGGCTCAACGCCTGTTTTGAGGTTGAAAGCGCGACCTGAAGGCTGGCGGCCGTTAACAGGTCTCCCGCCTCAACGAGCTTACGTCGGTTCGTCTGGGCCTCGGCGCGAATATCGTCGTCGGGTACATCGCCGTCCGGAAAATGTTCCTCCGGCGGAAGCTCGATTGATTCCATGAGTTGCGTTCCTTACCTTGCCTTCGAGTACACGTCTTGTGACTGTCGCGTCAGGAATGCATTCGCCCGAGTATCAGCATGACTGCGACCATGCCGGCAAGTAAAACGGCCGCAACTGCGACTGTCCCGCCGAGCCACATCGCGACCCGGTCGATATTCTTCTGCGACGAGGCGAAACGCAGTAGCCATTTCATGTCATTCGGCTCCGGGCTTGCTCCGCTTTTTGACTGCCTCACGCTTTTTGGACGTCGCTTTGGGCGCAGTCGCTGTGTTGGCTTTCTTGGCTTTGCCAGTAGTGGTGGCCTCGGCGGTTGGAGTGGTAGTTGCTACACGCTTTTTCGTACTGCTGTCCGCGCATTGACCAGGATGCCGACAGCGGACCATTTGCATACCGATGCGAAGATAGTAGTTGATGAGGTCGTTCTTGGAGATACGTCTGTCAAGCGCCTCGGTGCGCAGGTCATCGTCGAGCTCCGGGTCTACGTAGAAGGTGCGCAGAACATAATTTCCCGGTGATTTCATGCTGTTCTCCCTCTCTACAGTTCTGGTGGCCCCTCGTCTTCGGTTTGCGAACGAAATGCGCGTGTGCCGCAGCATGTCTCTTCGCCTGATATCGCTCGGAGCGAGGCGGTATCGATATCGACGTCAGTGAGCGAAGTTCTCGGCATCAAGTCGAACGACGGTCCAGCCAAGCCACATCACGAACCGGTCGATATTGCTTCTGCAACGAAGTGAAACATAGCCGTTTCATATCATTTAACTTTGGGCTTGCTCGGTGGTTTGACTGCCGCACGCTTTTTTGGGGTCGCTTTGGACGCGGTGGTTGTGCTGGCTTTCCTTGCTTTGTCGGGAGCGGGGGCCTCGGCGGTTGGCTTGCCGGTTGCTGCACTCTTCCGTGTACTAGCGGCCGCGCACTGGCCTGTATGTCGAGAACGGACGGCTTGCATACCGACGCGAAGGTAGTGGTTGAAGAGGTCGTTCTTGGGGAGGCGCCTGTCAAACGCTTCGATGCGCAGGTCTAGGTCGAGGTCCGGGTCTATGAGCAAGGTGCGCAGAACAAGGTTTCTGGGTGGTTTCATGTTGTGCTTCCTTCCTACAGCCCAGACGGGTCTTTGTCTTCGGTTTGCGAATCGAAATATGCGCGTGCCGCCGCCTGGTTCTTTGCCTTGTATGCTCGAATTGAAGCGGTATCAATATCGACCTCACCGGACACGTTCCTCGGCATCACTGCAACCAGTTGCCCAATCTCAAGAAGATGGTGGATGTGTGGCCGGCTGACAAAGAGAAACCTGGCCGCCTCCTCAGTCGTCATGGTGAAACTCCTTGCATACCTCTTACTTTTTGAGCGGTCGGGCGGCTCAACGACGGATATACATCGCTGCCGGTCATCTGCCTCCGGCCGAAAATCGAGTCAGTCCTACGAGCAGGCGCAATCCATCGGCTCCGGGTCATTTTCAATCATCGGTCGCGTCGAGTTGGCGATGTTTTGCCGGAACAGGCTTCGCGCTGGCTCTGGTATCTCTCGAACCCGCACATACGTGATGTCTCCAGCCTCGCGAATCGGAACGTCGAGCGCGGAGGCAAATCCTCTTTCCCGGTCAACGCTATGGCAATCGCACGGGCTACGAGGTCCCAGATGGGCGTAGCGAAGCGTGGGTATTCGAGCAGGGTGCCGCTTATTGTTCCGTGCGGCTCTTCGCCGAGTTCAACCCGGTAGTCCGCAAGCGCGCCACTCTTCACCCGGCCGATGTTTGCGCTTGCCAACACCTTGCGACCGGTTTCGAGACCATCAGGCCACAATTCGACTGTTACCCTCAGCATGTGCAGTGTCCCTATCAGATGGGTCCGTTACCTTGTCTCGGCCAGCCACTCCCGAATTCGTCGCTGAGCCTCCTCATCGGTAATGCCGCTCGCCGAATCGAGAAGAAGAAAATTCTTCACCAGCTCTCCAGGTTCACGGCCGAAGTGAAACGCGTCGAAGACGGAATCGTCGATTGCCAGCCAGTTATTCAGACGCTTCCCGAATGCGTAGCAGGTGATGACGTCGGTGCGTCCGGAGCCGTTTTGCAGATAACTGAAACGCGGCGGAATGTGCTGTGTCGTGTCAACCACGCGCTGCGCGAGTTCTGGAGGCAGGTACGCGATGACCTTGTCTTCTGGCAACGTGTGCAGCCAGGAAGTCGTAAGAACGATTTCGACCGACGGGTGCGGGGCCAGCATCTCCACCAGTAGCGGTGCAAACTCGAACAGTGGCCGGCCAGTGTCGAGCGTTACGTGACCGGTTTCATCAATGAGCGCATGTCCAGCGTGAAGCGTCCCGTCGTAGTCGACGAAAAGCGTCGGAGTGTTGTTATCCAGTACGAGGGCAGATGTCCAGTCGCGCTCCCTAGCACGTGGCTGACTCGCCTTGATGTCGGGCCAATTTGCGGTATGACCGAGAGCCCTCAAGGCAACTTCGGCGTCGCCTTTTCGCGTCACCAGCAGGGCCAGGCCGAAGCCTGTCAGCACCTTGAACAGGCGGTCTGTTCCAACAGATTTTCCACTTTCGATGCGAGCCAGCACTCCTGCGGAGACACCAATCAGGTCTGCGGCATCAATGAGGTCGAGTTCGGCGCAGATACGACTGTCTCGGATGAGATGCCCGAGCATCTCCAGGCTGATTGCAAGAGGGTTTGCTTCCCCGTCAGCCTGCGTTTTTGCGGTAATCACTTTGGACTCTTTCCTGGAAGCGCCCAAAGCTCTGGCAACGCCAACGCTGACACTGCAAGGTCGCTGTCCAATGGATAATGCCTCAGCAGACCGGAGGCGACGCTTTGGACCAGCCCTGGGATATTGACTTCATCTGCGACAGCAAGCAGTCGCAGGAAGTCTCTAGTCTCCAACACGGCCTTTGTTCGCTCATCGGGCTTCGTCATTTTTGTGCTCCAGCTAATAGCTGCTCCGAGACGTCGGCGTACGAGGTCACCTCGTTAAGCTCGCACCATCGCTCCCACACGTAGAGCGCGTCCTCCGCCCATCCATCGGGCCCAATCAACTGATAGGTCCGACCGGAGTGGGTGGTGCCTCGAAGGGAAACCGGGTCAAACAGCGAGACCGCCGAACTCACTCGGCCGGTGTCGTCGACCTGGTCTCTACCTATGAAGTGTCTAGACCCCGAGTTAGTTTCTAGAATGCGCCAATCCAACAGCGAGATTTCCAATTCTTCGGTCACGGGTGCGACTCTCCAAATAGGCATAGCTTGCTCCAGTTCGCCGACGGCCACCGGACGGCCAGGAGGGGTTCGACTGGCGTGCGACCACCTCGTGCGCGGCGAGGACGTCTTGCGTAACGTTACGGCTGGCGACCACTCTGTACAGCGCACACCGCTTAATCTATGTATGGACGTATGGACCATGTCCATGTCCCATCCAACCGGGCCTACGACCTGTAGTGGTGCGACCTACGAGCGTTGCTTCGTTGAGTTTGCAAATCGGCGAACTTACTCTGCCGCCCCTGCTGTCCGCCCGAAATGCTGACGGAGCGCCGCTCGGCAAGCTCTGGCTGCATGACCTTCCGGAATATGGATGTGAACTCCGACTCGTCGACCACCGGGGCTAGTAACCAAACTGGCATCGCCAACTCCGAACGGAGTTTGTCGCGGTGCGGTAAGCGACCGTTGCGCGGCCCATTTCACGACGGAAGACGGTGCGATGATTCGGCTTTTAGTAGGTCTTATAGGTGCGAAATATTTCGCACTTCAAGTACCTTAGTCCATCGCGCCAAAATCGCAAGCTTGATTTCGTGTTGAGCTCGCCTAACTCGGGGCGACGGAAGTAGCTTTAGCCGCGTCGACTAAATCTTCATGGTCAATGTACCGTTCCAACGCGTCCGAATTCAGCGCGTAGAGCAACTGCAGGAATAGGCTGAGTTGCAACGTGCCAGTCCGCAATTGGGTATCAAGGGTCTTCGACGATATGGTAGTGCCGAGTCTCGCTAGACGCGCAACTACGTCGTCTAGAAGTTCTGATGGTTGACGAGAAAGCTCCAACAACGAAACAGCTTGTGCCTTTGCTTCCCAATCGTCGTTCGCGACCAGGGTGTCCGCCCATCGCTCCGGCGGGCGGACCCGCGTAATCGATAGAATGTGTAGAAACAGGCTCAGCCTGAGCGTGCCGCGCGAAATACGCGAGACTATCGCGCGCTCTCCGTCACGCACCCCATCGGCTGCCAAGGCTTGAACCAATGATGCGTATGTTACGTCCTTGCGGGTCAAGACCACGCGCGTTACGCGTGATGCTAGCCGCGCCCACGGGGTATCCGCTTCGCTCATAAAAGTTCTTGCATTTTGTAGCTTATGGACTACGCTTAAGTGCGAAATATTTCGCAAAAAGATAGGTGGCTCGACAGAAGCAAAAGAACGCATAAACGCGACGAGTCCGACCCGCATGCGATTGCTCCGTAGCAACCAAGGGAGTATATCGCTTGCTACTCGCTGGCTCCAAAAATGGTCGAATCCATGGCCCGGAACTGTATTTTCTATCTTGCGGTTGAGGGTGTTCTCGTGCCGCGAGGTGCAGTATTCCACAAACTTTTGCCGGGCGACGTCCATCGATTCAGAGAAAGTCCACACGCAAGTCAACTCTCCGCCTTGGTGGTAGACCAAGAGCACGTCGGCGTGGTCGTCAACTCTGCTTGGGTCAGCTCCTTGGGCTTTCGTTGTGTATTGGACTTTTTGCCATATCCGCTCCGCCATCGCGTCATTGGTGCCACGGTTCCAGGCAACCGCATGCTGCGTTGTCGATGGCAGACGAATACTTTTGGCCGATGCGGGTGGCTTGCGGCAGACGTGGAGCGGCGGGAGCCAGCGCAGCTCACCGTCTTGGAGAGCGATGCACGACAGGTGCCGGTGCCGTTGCGTGACCGTGCAGTCATTGTGCCTGGTGGGCTCTGGGCGGCGCAAATCGGAGATTGGATAAGACTGCGAGACATGCTCGCACGTCGGGCTTGAAGCATCGCGCACAAGTCAAATGCGCGGGCAATCGGGAATCGCTGTTACCTCATGTCTCGATGGCGTATATCTTTAATTGCCTCGTTTTACAACTTCAGCGGCTTAGCTCACCTCTGATTCGAGCGTTAGGTGCGGCTCAAATGATTGATTCATCACAAAAGTCTGATTGAAGCAGCGCTTAACGATGCGCCGCTCAAGCCGACAGAAAAAAAGTGTTCTCGGGAAAGCTGTTTCCAGCAAGGCTCATAGGGCGGCGAGCGTATTTGAACGAGAATAATGTATTGACGAACAGAATCCGTCGCGTATTATAGTTCACATGGAAATTTAGTTAGGTTGACGAAATAATATTTGATAGGTATATCACAAGGCGGTGCATATGCCTTAATAGTAAAGGACTTATTGGTCTTCGCTCTTTTCCGAAAGACGAAGCATGCAGTACGAAGGAAGCAGCCTGTTTGGTGCTGATTAGTGGCCGGCAAACGTCGCCCAGCCGCTTTGGTGCATCGCCTGGGAGAGCCGTCCGCCGATTACTCGGTGGAGTTCTCACAGAGGATGCGTCGAGTCAACTCAAAAACGCGCTTCGCGGAAGCGCGCGGGAGGGACGTGCATGTCGACGACCATCAACAGAGTCGCGGCCGACCCCTACGGGGCCTGCCCTGACTGTCGAGGGCGCAAAGGCGTTCAACTGTGTAGCCAGTTCAATATCTACTTTCTGGCGCAGCGAGGGTTCATAACTCGAGGTATCGGTAAAGCTATGGCGGCAAGAGGGCGGCCACATGCGTAGCGATGTGCACACAGAGTCTGACCAAGGCCTGTGCGCCGCAAACTTTCCCCAAGTGCCCGCAGCCGCTGACGCGAAGTGCCAACTTGCACATCCAATCGACGATTCGACGCTTATTGGTGATGCAACTGTGCAACCCCGATTGGCGAAACGCTGGCAGCTTGAGTCCCTTTACGCCGCAACAATAGTGACCGTCGCGCTTTCCCACCTGATTCCCGAGGCCGCACGCCGAGCGAGCACTGCTTCTGCGAACGCTATCGACCACTTTTAATCCAGAGACGGATACGATGAACTACCCGAAACCTCCCAATGAAAGCCTCAGAGATTTCATCCACAAAAAATTGAACTCCGAATGGCTCGACACTTTTTACCCAATGCTTGCGAGCGACCAATCGCGCAAAAAAGAAGCTTGAGTGCATTGATGACACTGGATGAATTTCAAAGGGCTGTCTTTGCGGCGGTGTTGTACTTCAACCGCGATGTCAAACCTAGTCGCGAGGACACACACACTGGCAATGTGCCCGCTCGATTCTAAGACTCTTATGGAGCCAATACTCCAACAGAGTAAGTGCTCGCGCGGGCCCTCCACGTCTTTTGCAAACAGCTTTTTGCGATAATACAAGGAGTTAAAATTGGATAGCACGAAAGAACCCTGTGTGCATAACACCACGCTCCAGCAAAGGTGGAGCACTATGCTAAGTCGAGTGCAGGAACGGCCGCGGGCAATGCGACGTTCGAAAAGCTACGGTTTCAATCCACGAATCTGGCGGCACGCGCCAACTCAAACCCCACGCGTACACGATACGAAACTCGACCGTTTGTTTTTGGGGAGTAAGAGACATGACTGAAGAACCGGCCATGACGATGTCATCAAGTACATCGCTACGCATGGTGAGCACAGGAGAGCGTCGTGAAATCCTTAGAGCGAATCCGCTACTGCAAATTTATCCAACTAGGCCAACTGCTGGAGAGGCAGAGGCAGAACTGAGAGAACGAGGCGTAGAGGTCACAAAGGAAACACGCTCGCTTAGTGGAACCGAGAAGGTTGGTCTGCTTAACAGAATTGACATGCACTTTGACGCTACGCCGCTAGAACAGGCACTTCACTGCGATTTCTACGACGCGGTCCGCATAACGTGGGCGAAGATTAATCCGCTCAGCCCAGAAAACGTCGCCAGATTTCGCAGTTTCGGGGATGCTATCAAAGCCGGAAATCCTCAGCTTATGCCTGTGGCCACAAGAAAAGGCACGGGCTATTTACTTCGTTGCGTTGCTCAGTCGGGCGGACTTCGTTTTATAGAGCGCACGACCCAGATTCTTGGCTCGTCGATGCGAACATTGCCACTTGACGATGAAAACTTCATTCCATTTTGGCCGACCATGGTGGTTCATTGGCCTGCCTGCGGAACCCTTGACCAATTCGAGGCAAACTTCGTTTCTGTCTTTGATGGGGGTGCTGGCAACGGTCAATATTTCCGGACGGTCTTTCGTGCTACCGCGAAGCGCGCCACGCGGCCTATCTATGTGACAGCGCTCGCAGCAATTGCTAACGTCGGCATCTTATTCGTTGTTGGCGCGTCGAGTTCGACTTTCCATGAAGAAAAATCGAGAAAGATACTCGACTTTCTTGAGGAATTCATGCGCCGGACGGGGATAGCCGTAGTATTTGTATGCACCGCTCCAGTGTACGAAAAGCTCGTGTACATGGGGACGGTCTGTTCCAGCCTCACAAACGGAGCGCTCGAAGAGATTCAATGGTTAGACACGGACAGCAAATTCTTTCACACAATGAATCTCAACCTTCTCAACCAGAGTCTTCAGTGGGAAACATATGACACGGTTCCCGGCGGTCTCTTGGAAGCTGCGGCGAGCTGCACACACGGCAGCAGGGAAGCATTAAATTCGTTTTACCGAAATCTTCATATCGCCGCGGTGAGAGCCAAAGCGAGGCATCCTTCAGAGCAACTCATCGAAGGTGTAGTGAGGGCCTTCGTGAAGCAGACCGACCAACTTCAGAGAGTGGCCGGATTTCTCGGAGAATTCTACGCAAAGCAAAAAGAGAGGAGCGGAAAAAATGGACCAGTGAGGCTACCCAACGGCAGAGTGTGGCAGGACTTTCTTTCGATGGAGACTCTCGAAATGATGGGCCACGCGACGTAAGATGCCGCCGAAAATTTTTCTATGGTGAATCCGTTCCGTGATATGGACGCACTATATCCTCTCAACGCGATACATGAGCACGAGACTGTCCTCAGTTTTCTGAGACAGGTAGCCCTGTTCTCTGGATTTCGGTCCGACTATTGGACGCTTTGCGTCGCAATGGGTCGACGCGGCCCCCCAATGGAAGCAATGCCCGCGCCAATCCGACCGCTCTGTGAACGATTTCCCATCTTGGGAGGTCTCGACAATTTGCTGGATTCTTCGCACATGCTGTATCGGTACTGGACCATCTGTACCGACGAGGTTACTGGAAGACGGGTGCGCGACTCCCTGATAGACGCGACTTCTGGGCCGTTGCGCCCTTGCCACCTGCCTGTTGACCTTGAGCCGAGCCCATACGCGCTCTTCCATTGTCAGGAGTGCGACCGACTCAATTCCAGGGATTTCGGATATTCGCCAACGCTGACAATCCACGTTGCTCCATTTGTTTCAGTGTGTCCCAGGCATGAAACGGGCGTCGTAGAAGCAAAGCAGGGAGGGCTCTTCGCAAATGCGTGTACTTTCGCCGAAGGAAGAGTAAACCGCAATAGGTCTCTTGAGTACAGTAGACGTGTTGAACGTATGCTGCGGGGATGCGGTGGAGCGAATGTGCTCATAGACTTCAAAAACCAAATGAATGAGCACGGTTTCACCACGTCAAGCGGGCGCTTTCGATGGAACGAATTCTTAGATGCACATTGCGCCCTTCACTCCGAACCTTTTGCCGACGCTCGCCTAACGGCGGTGTGCCTCGACAAAGAATTAATAAGGAGCGCACTCGTTGGATGGCTGAGCGGCCGGAGAAGCTTGCATCCGGTCATTTACTGTCTTGCAACATGGTCACTTAGCCAAGTCTCTTGGACGTCACCGAACCATGTCAAATCGAAAGTCCAATCACGCAATAGACTTGAATCTAGCGCTGTTGTCAGTGCAATAACACGCTCCCCAACCCTGACTTCTGCCGCCGCGCTTCTTGGGGTAACGGCAACGACGCTGGCGACTCGCGCCGGAGAGCTCGGTCTGCCGGTCGCCCGAAGGCCAAGTGTTCTAAAGGTCGAGTGCAAGGAGGCTATAGAGAAGGCGTTTGATTCCAACCTATCGCCCTTGGCTATTGCGTCTCGATTGGGCGTGTCCGTCTCAACAGTGTATAGAGTGGTTCGGGTCTCCGGACAGTTCGACCGCCGCAGAACTTTAATCGCCCGCGCGAGAGCGAAGAACAACCTTGACGAGTGGGCTAGTCTCGTCTCGGAAAACACACGCGCATCAATTCAAGAACTCAGAAGGCAAAAACCTGCGTTATTTGCCCGACTCTATCGGCAGAGTCGCGGATTCACTAAATGCATGGCTACTTTCAGCAAGCCTCGACCTAACAACTGCCGCCGGTCGAGGGTCTGTCAGCGAGAGTTCGACCGGGCCATCAAGAACGCGCAGATGATGAACGGCTTCAGTCGAAGCCCTCGCCTATCGGCAAGACGCATTACCCAGTTAGCTGGAATTTCTGCGTATTCCTTGAGGACATGCTCAGGCAGTTCGCGCAGCATTGTCACCGCCGTCGTTGAGCGAGAACGCGAATTTGTTGAGAGGCGCATCTGCGAAGCGTGCGTCGAGATGAGGGTGGCTAACTTGCCGTGCAAGAGGTGGGCGGCATTGCGACATTCTGGTATGCGTCTGTTCCGGCATCGACTATTAAATTAGGAGTATTAAAGATGGAAGAGATGTTCTTGGCGGCGAAAAATCTACCGCTTATTGAAAATGAGACAATTTCGAACTATGTCCGTCAAA
The DNA here is from genome assembly GCF_049581445.1 of Paraburkholderia sp. Taxonomy (GTDB): domain Bacteria; phylum Pseudomonadota; class Gammaproteobacteria; order Burkholderiales; family Burkholderiaceae; genus Paraburkholderia. The sequence goes on from NZ_JBAURZ010000172.1 coordinate 24,331, forward strand.
TATTAGCCACCGCCACCGCGAATGAGGTGGCTGCATTACGTCAGACGGTAGGAGAAATCTGCCCGCCACTCTTCCCGCCCAACCTGGAGAGACTGCGCGCCTGCATCAAATCACTTCCAAATTTGCTAGACATGCAACGCCACAATACGGGAATTGAAGTTATGAGGTTGACACTTTCGCGCATCGACTACGAAAGGTTTTATCGACACTCGGCGTTCGGTGAAAGGCATCCCATCGCTGCTCTCTCCGGCATTGCAAGAAATCGTATGCAACGGGGGTCAACTCAGCGCTACTTTGAAGATGCAACTTGTCCGGAATGCATTGACGAAGACAATCGAAGCTTCGGGCGAACGTTTGTCCGCAGACAGTGGGCCTTTTCAAAGATTGCTGTCTGTACGCGGCATCGTGTCTCGCTCATGACCGCGTGTACTCGCTGTCGTTATTCGACAAAGTATAAAGACTCTCTCCACCGGCTACGTTACATGTGTGTGTGCGACGAGTTCCCATTGGTGTACCGTGGTGAGCGCGAAAACTCGGCTATATTCAAGTCGGACCTACAAGTTGCAGACGCTCTCGATTCTTTGTTTCGAATTGCAAGCGAGACTGACCTTGACTCTAGACATACGCAATATGTCTTTAGAAAGCGGGCATTGCGTCTCGGGTTTCTAAGAAGTAGATACCAACACGGTGAGATTAAAAAACTAGGAGAAAAAAAGCTGCACCCTGAGGTCATCTCTAAGCATGAGATGAGGTTCGGAAAAGCAAGTTCCGTCGCCCGCATGTTTAAGGGAGAGGTGACACTACGCAGCCCGCTGGATAACGCGATACTCGTTTGCACCCTGTTCGACTCGGCGGAGGAATTTGAATATGAAATGAAGGCTGCTGAAGAGCTCGCCGAAGGGGAGTTGTTGGCACCGTTGCGCAATCAAGAGTGGCGTCCCATTCTCCTTGCCAAAAATAACATTGAACAACTCAAGGAACAGGTGCGGAGTTATGTGCGGAACAACCCGCATGCGTCTCGGACCGACGTTCAACGAAAATTCTCCAACATCTTCACGAGGCTCCGTCAGCATGAGCCTCAATCAGCCGGCGCATTGCTTCCACCGCGGAGGCCGCGTGGAAGCGACATAGGTGTTCTGTTGAGAGCTGCCTACGAAAGAGACGACCGAGAATTATGTGCGCACGTGAGAGCGCGATTCGCATCCTTCCAACAACATCCTCCAAAATTCCGGGTCACTAGGAAAAGGTTGATAGAAGGCTGGAAAGGGGGAAATTCCATTATGAGAGACAGGCGGAGGTTCCCTCTGACAGTGGCCGCTCTCGAAATGGTGAGCGAAACGTCGGAACAATATCGAAAGCGCAAAGGTCTCAAACCGCAAAAGTCTAGACGAGTTCACAAGGAAGGCGCATGAAAATATTCGAACTGCCGCAAACGAATCCATTGTCCGCCAATCGAACCATTCCAAACGTCGACAGCCGGGGTTTTCATTACAAAGACTTCGAAACCATGAAGCCCGAGGATAGTAAGCTCGGCGACGCCGGCTTTTACGTTGGCATTAAAGCGACATGCGTGTATCACTCACAAACCGAACGTATAGCGCTGCATTTTCTCGATTTCAATACACGGGTTCTTACAATGCGCACTCATTATCCATACTATGAAGAGGAGAGGTTTGCAAAAAAGTATCTATCAAAGGCGCCCATCTGGAGAAAGGAGGTGGCGACCATTGATATTGATATTCTGTATGAAAACGATGATTTCGAACTTGCGCAGCACGGGGTGTCGTGCAAGGATAAAGAGGAGGAGTTTCTAACGCAGAAGGTCGTGCGGAGAAGTGCCCGTGACCACGAATTCTATGCAGGCATTAACGGGACATGGGAGCCCGTCGTAAAGAATTACTTCGCGAGGAAGGAGTATGACAACTATGAGTTTATCCTCAAGCACATCAGAAAATCCAACGTCTTGGCGTTGAACGAAGAAGCTCTGATTGTCTCTCAGCTGTGGAAGAAGCGGGGCTTGAAACGGCCAATGGACTCGCTGCTTGAGCCGTTCGCGCGAAAAATTGGAACGGATAAGCATCATCTATTCCGGCTCACATGCGTTGCGATATTCCTTGGACATCTGCGGCTCGACCACAAATACGAGTTCAATCTCCGCACGCCTTTGCGACTTCGACCAGATGGTGTGTATCAATTCTCGCGGGGAGTGGAAACAGCCCCTTGGGGATTCTGAAATGGGCAACATCGACGAACAATCAATCGCGCCGTTTAAGCCCTGGACGCTCATTCGCTACGTCGACGCGCCTGTTGGCCATGTCATGCGCTATCTTGGTTGGGATTCTGAGCTCGACCAAATAGCTTTCCTAGAAATCAAATCTAAAAAACCTCCCGCCAGCAAGCTTCCCACGCTGCATTTGAGAGGCGAGCTATTTTCCAATAGGGATGCTTGGGAGGTCGTGTCTGAGTGTATATGTCCACAATGGATGGCCGGGTGGGACGATTCCAAGAATAAAGACTCGAAAGACAACGCTAGACGTGATGAGAAGTTTGCACAGATTCAGGCGATACTAGTCCATGGCAACAATGAGGTGCTCTTCAGCGACAGCGCTAGGAATCGATTAATCAAGCGGGCCGCTAAGAAGTCCCGAGTCAGTGAGCAATGGATACGTAAGCTCCTCGCTCAGTATTGGTTCTACGGCGCCAGAAGAAACTCGCTTTTACCAAGACGTCGGGAACAAGGCGCGCCGGGCGAGTCGCGGGTGGACGTCAATACGAAGAAGCCAGGGCGGCCGCTAGCGACCATCAAGATGAATCCGAGGACGAAGCTGCGTGGGGCTCGCATGACCCGCGAGCTCCTAGACAAGTGGGAGGCCTTCCTCATTCGACGAGCAGCGGAAATTCACTCGCAGAAAGGTCAAGTAGGTCTGGCTGCGCAATTTTCCTTGACCGAACTTTGGGATGAGTTTCGCGACACTGAACTGATAGAGGAGAAAAAACGCAATGAGACCTTGGTGAAAGTACCAATTCCCTTGTACAAGCTTCCGAGAAAACGGCGTTTCATTGACTATGGTAAAGAGATTTGGAAGAAGAATATATTGATGAAGTACTTCGTGAACGAGGCAGACTGGCTAGCTAAGAAGGCTCGTCTGGGTCACGCGACGGACCACACACGAGCTCGCGTGACCATATATGAGTTAGATGGATTACTTTTTAATGCAGAGCTTCTTTGGGGGGAGAACTCGCTGAATCCTCAGGGAGTTGGAAAGGCAGTTGTCATGCTTTGCGCATGCGTTGAGACGACCGCAATCGTCGGGGTGCACGTCACGGTACAAAATGAATCAGCCAACGCGTATCGAAACTGCTTATTCAACGCCTTCTCGCAGAAGACTGAACTCTTGGAGACGATGAAGCTCGAGAATCTCGCTGGAGGGTTTGTCCATGGCAGCAGTGACGAGGTTCGCTTCGACCGAGGGCCAGGGAAATCGAGAGGTCTGGTAAATCCACTTATCGACGATGCGAAGATTGGCGTGCGATTTGCTCGTGCTAGAAGGGGGCGCGACAAGTCGATTGTGGAAGCCGTCAATAGATTTATCCAAGAAAAACTTAAGAGCCTTCCAGGATTTTATGTTCGCAGCCGCAGCGGACATGACAAGGACGCGAAAGCCAAAAGCGAACGGTGGGCACGCATTCAGTTCGAGGAGTTTGTTGAGTTAGTTTTAACCTTCGTGCACGACTGGAACACGACACGAAACGTGTTCGACCGCCTACCTGATTGGATGGTCAAGGATGGAAATTGGAAAGGCAACCTCGCGACGCCCAAAGGGTTTTTCGATTTTCTACGGGATAGGCGGTTGGCGGATGCTGCCGTAGAGTGGTCGCCTCAGGAGACGTATGCAAATCTGATTGAAGCTCGTCCTGTGAAAGTCAGCGAGGGAAGCGTTGCCGTGGGTTCTGCGCGCTATGATTCTGACGAACTCAAGCGATTGTGGAACATGCACGTTTCGACACCGTCAGGAAAACATGATGAACTCTGGATTAACGTGAAGCCTCATCCGGACACGAATCACTTCGTTGTTTGGAGCAAGGAGAATGGCAAGATTGAGCAACTGAACATAATGCCGGATTCTGGGCGACGGTTTGGACGAAACGTCTGGCTTACCCATGAGTTTCGTAATACGGCTAAAGCTGTGAGTCGCTATGAGTCGGAGACAGGGGCGCGAAACGCGAAATTGCCGGCTAAGATGAGGCAGGTGATTGCGGCGGCTAAGGGTCTGCCCAAACGACCTAGAAGTCCCGCCGGCGCAAAGTCGGTCAACCGGCGTCAAAAAGCGGAATTCGAGAGGTTGGAGGCCGAACGACGAGCATGCAAGACATTCGATGTGGACCTGCCCGAGAATCAAACTGCAATCCTCCAAGAGCGTGTCACCGGTCGATACAACCCGGACCATGACGAACGGTTTGCTGGGGATATCTAGCAAGGCAACTCTAGACGGCCGGAAATTAAAAAAAGCGGCATCGTCCTTCTCAGGGGCGCCGTGCAGTCCGAGTGTGGCCGCAAGGCAATAGTGAGCGCTCATCTGATAAAGACCAGACCTGTCGCTGGTTTTCTCTCCAGTCTGATGGAATTGTCGTCTTCCCCCATAGCGACTCGACGTTTGTATTTGTCCCGCACGTGGGCGCGGGTGATGGTTGTCTGCATCTAACCGCGTTCGTTAACCAAAACTAATTGGGCATGCAATCGAGTTTAGCAAATTAGATGATGGGGGACGGAGCCGGGACCTCTTCAACAATTTTTTTGACCTGCGCCAGCTATAAGTTCTTGTTGTTGCATGGGAAATTCACGTTTAACCAGAACTAAGGGGAGCCGTTAACTAAAACTAATAGCGCTCCCCAGGGGGTATGCCCAACAGAAATAGAAGCGTTTACAGGTAAACGCTTCTAGCCGTCTCCGCCAAGTCTTTCGTGGAAAAGCTCCCATCTCGGACATTGACCTGTATGGACGGTAGTACCAGCGTAGGCATCCCCAACGTCGCGTCTCGAACTTCCCATCTGGCCACAAACTCCTCCTCGTTCACACCATCTTGCACATGGGTCCTCACGCTGCGCGCGAACCGTGGTCTCCCATTTCGGTTCTCGACCTACGGAAGGATAGTCGTGACGCATGAGGGGCCGCGTGTCCGCAGGTAGGTCCAGCAGCTTCCGGTTCGAGTATCACCACACGCAATTGTGATGGTTGTTTGGAAGGTACTGATGCAGAAGTAGTGAGACCGCCACGCAGGGGCGGACGCTCTAACTTCGTCCCGGCTCTGTCATTTTCGGTGCCGAACCGCGACTTACCTACATGCCCTGCGCCAGGATGAGGCAAATTTCTGGCCTTTCCGAACGCGGGGCAACTGGTTGCGCTTCGCCGCTGCGCAATAGGTCTTTCAACAGTCAACTTCTAGCGGTGCACCAAACTTCGACGCTGCCATGGCACGCGCCGAACTCGCAGGAGCAATTTCATGGAAAAGTCGACGTTTAAAATTCTGCTCGCCCGTGTCGCTGTCGTCTCACTCTGCGCGTGCGCCGCGACGTATGCGCAGGCTGGAGGGAATGGCAACGGTGGAAATGGTAGCGGCGGCGCTCACGGCGCGGCAACCGCAGGGATGACCTACCACGGCGAGCCCGTTTCAAGTCCGTGGAACCGGGTTCCTGGTGACATTACAACGAAGCCGCAAATGTCGGAAATGGACATGCACGGTATGCCGCCCGCCGCTGATGGGATGCCAGCAAAGACCGGGCAGTAGCTAGCTCAGGCAGATTGCCGGGCACCGCGTATGCTGCCCGGCAACCTGCTCAAATTTCACCCTCTCTCGCGACATACCGGAGAGTCCTCATTCCCCGGTGCTCACATTGGCAATTTCACCGAGTTGGGCGTGGGCGATGCCCGCTATTTCCCGATAGCGCCAACCTGTACCTGACTTCCGTTGCGTTGGAATGCTTAAGCAATGCTCAAGAGAACGCTATTGTCCAACAGGTGCTTTAGCTCTATAGCGATAACTCGAGAATCATCTTGGTCCGGCGACACCCGGGCTCATCAGAGATTGCGCAGTAACCCTTCTCCGACGTCCGCCCTCATAGGTTGATTCAATTTGCCTCACGCTCTTCATCGTCCTGTAATTGATTCGATACGATTGCTCGGCGCGCATCTCTTGGTGCCGAGAGCGCTACGGTGCAACATGAAAGAAGCAATACAGACGATCGCGACGTCCAACAACTCAAAGTGAGGTCTTCGTGAAATACATACTAATACTAGCGGCTGGTCTGGCCGGCACACTGTTTGGCGTCGCGGCACACAGCACTGACGTTACTGGCGCCGGCAGCACCTTCGCTGCCCCCATCTACGACCAATGGGCCGATGCCTACCTCAAGTCCGGCGGCGGTAAGGTCAACTACCAGGGTGTCGGCTCCACAGATGGTCTCAAGCAAATCGTCGCGAATGAGGTCGACTTCGCGGGCTCTGACGCACCACTCACGGAACAAGAGCTTGCGAAGGACGGTTTGCTCCAGTTCCCGACGGTAGTAGGCGGGGTTGTGCCGGTCGTCAATATTCCTGATATCAAGCCAGGCGAACTGACGCTCTCCGGTCAGGTGCTGGGCGACATCTACCTCGGCAAAATCACTGTATGGAACGACCCTGCCATCGCGGCACTGAACCCGAACATCAAACTACCTGACAGCGCGATTGCGGTGGTCCGGCGTCTGGATGGGTCGGGCACGACGCTTATCTGGACGCACTATCTCGCACAGGTCAATCCCGAATGGAAACGCAAGGTTGGCGAAGGGACCACCGTCCACTGGCCACGCGGCATCGCAGGTAGAGGTAACGTAGGGATGGCCACCTATGTGCAACATGTACCCGGCGCCATAGGTTATGTGGCATGGGATTTCACGAAGGCGAACCACATGGCGTATACGGCAATGAAGAATGCAGCGGGTATCGCGGTCCAACCTGGACCCGCAACATTCAGGGTGGCCGCAGTCAACGCAGATTGGTCCACGTCGCTCTATCCAATCCTGACCAACGAACCGGGCAAAGATGCGTGGCCGGTCGTTGGCGCTACGTTCGTTCTGCTGCACTCAACGCAGTACAAGCCGGACCGTGGCGAGGCCGCATTGAAATTCTTCGACTGGGCGTTCACGAAAGGGGAAGCGACTGCTGAAAAGCTCGACTACATCTCACTACCGGACGCGGTTGTGACCGAAATCCGCTCGCAATGGCGCACGCAGATCAAAGATGCTACGGGCAAGCCAATTATCGGGCAATGATTCAAGGACCCTGCGCCCGCGGGCATCGAGTTGACCCAAATGCCACCCCCAATAGCCGCAGGTCGCGGCCAGCGGGTTGCCAATCAACCCGCGAATCTACACGCTTCGCTCACCCCTGTCCCCGTTAGATCCCTCAGTTTGAGACGCGTCTCAACTCGATCGCGCACCGTCAAGCAGTTGTAACCGCGCCTAAAGAAACCCTCTCCCGTTGCCGTTACTAAGCGAGTACGTGCCTCACCCGTCATATCGACTTGGTTTGCACGCCCACCATCGCCCGTGCGGATGCGCGTGCGCAATCGCATTGCAGTCCCGTGAAATGCAGGCGTTCGTACGAGTCTATGTATTGACACGACATTGACTCAGATCCTTGTGGCCGCTTCCGGGATTGCTCTCGCCTTAGTCCTCCTGGGAGCTTTGATTGTGAAGTTGCGAACCCACTTGCGCAGTCTTGCGCGTCAGGTCCTGCCTTTCGTGGCCTGCGTCGTATTGATGCCGGGACTAGCTCATGCAGATGGAGATGGAGTTGCGTCGGGCCCCACCTTCGGCGGCAAGTTGCTCTTGACCGGAGGCGTTTCGCAGGTGGAAGGCGCAGCAGGTGGCGGTCTCGTTCCATGGGCGCTGATTGCCGGATATGGCACGGGCGATCAGATCGGGGGCGACGCACACGGCACCTACCTGAAGACCGAGGACTACTCGCTGGCGACCTATGGTGTCGCCGTGGGCGTGGCCAACCGCCTGGAAATATCGATGGCCCGTCAAACCTTCGATACGCTCGACGTCGGTCCGAAGCTGGGGCTGCCGAGTGGCTTCAAGTTCAATCAGGACATCTTCGGCCTCAAGGTTCGTGTGATCGGCGACGCCGTGCTTGATCAGGATACCTGGTTGCCGCAGATCGCCGCGGGTGTGCAGTTCAAGCACAACGAACAGGGCGATATCGTCCAGGCGGTGGGAGCAGCGAGCAATTCCGGCACGGATTTCTACCTCTCGGCAACCAAGCTGTTTCTTGCCCAGAGCGTGCTGGTGAACGCCACGGTACGCATGACCAAGGCGAATCAGTTTGGCCTGCTTGGTTTCGGCGGCGACCTCTCGAATAGCTACCATCCGGAGTTCGAAGGATCGGCGGCCTATCTGTTGTCGAAGAGCGTGGCCGTGGGAGCGGAATACCGGACCAAGCCGAACAACCTGAGCTTTGCGCGCGAGCAGAACGCTTACGATGCGTTCGTCGCCTGGGCGCCGACCAAATATTTCTCGTTGACCGCTTCGTATGTCAATTTAGGCGATATCGCCACCATCCGGAACCAGCACGGTGCGTATATATCAGCGCAGGTGGGTTTCTGATGCCGCTTCGACATTACCCGCGCAACTCATTTCACAGGACGATGTGATGGACGCCTTGTTCCGCCGCCTGACGATGTCGCTCCTGCTGGCTGCCGCATGTGTGAGCTTGTTCAGTCCCGCCGCGCGCGCTGACGACTCGCTTTATCAGGCCTTGGGAGAGAAACCCGGACTCACGCAGATCACCGACGACCTTGTTGCCAACGTGTTTTCAGACCCCCGCATCAAGGACTACTTTGTCGGCGTTTCGAAGAAGCGGCTCAAGGAAAAACTGTTCGAGCAGTTTTGCGTGTTAGCGGGTGGTCCGTGCGTGTACACGGGCCGCAGCATGAAACGCTCGCATGAAGGCTTGAATATTGACCGCGCGGCGTTCAACGCACTGGTTGAGGATTTGCAGAAGGCGATGGACAAGAACAACGTGCCGTTTCATCAGCAAAACAAGCTGCTGGCGAAACTGGCGCCGATGCATCGCGAGATCGAAGAGCGCGAATGAGCGCGTGGGCCGGCGCGCACAGCGCGGCGGCAAGATGCGCGGAATCGCAGATTTGAGCGTATCCGCCCGCCCCGATGGCGTGCGTGAGCCGTACCGGATTGCTGGAGGAATCATGCAAGCAGGACAATGGTTGTCAGCCACGCTAATGAGTTGCGCGATGGCGCTTCTATCGCTGGACGCGGCGGCGGCAAGCCTTCATGTGCAAGTGGTGGATCAGGCGGGCGCGCCAGCCGCCGATACCGTGGTCTACGCCACGCCGGTCAGCGGCAAATTGCCGGCGCGGCCACCGGCGGGCGCCATCATTGACCAGATTCACCGTATGTTCGTGCCGTTGGTATCGGTCGTGCAAACAGGCGGGGCCATCACTTTCCCCAACAAGGACAACTTCGAGCACGACGTTTATTCGTTCTCGTCGGCGAAAAAGTTCGAACTCAATCTGTATCACGGCATCCCCGCCCACCCGGTTGTGTTCGACAAACCTGGTGTGGTGGTCATGGGTTGCAATATCCACGACCTGATGATCGCCTATCTGCTGGTCGTCGACACGCCGTACTTCGCCAAGACGGATGCCAGCGGTCAGGCGGTGATCGATGGCCTTCCCGCGGACGACTATCAGATCAACGCCTGGAGCTACCGCGCGGTCGATCCCGATGCGAAGCCATCGCAGAAGATCACATTGAACGCGGACGCCTCCGCGAAGTTCGCCCTGCAACTCAAACCTGACCCGCAATAAGCACCGGGAGAGTTGGTATGCGTCTCCATAGTCTGCGTTCCCGCATCGCCCTGGTCTTTGTGTTGCTGATGCTTGCTGTGCAGGCCGCAGTCTTCGTCGTGATCAGCACAGTGATTGCGTCCAACGCGCACCACAATGTCGAGGACCAGTTATCGGTCGGCGAACGGGTGTTTCAGGAGGTGCTGCGCTCGAACGGTGAGAAGCTCACGCAGGCGGCGGGTGTCGTAGCATCCGATTTTGGCTTTCGCGCGGCCGTCGCCTCGCACGATCAGACCACGGTCGCGTCCGCGCTCGAAAACCACGGCGAGCGTATCAACGCCGACGTGGTCATGCTGGTGGGCCTCGACGGCAAGCTTATCGCCGATAGCCACGACCCGAGCCGCGCCGGGCAGCCGTTTGCGTTTCCGGGCTTGATCCACGCGGCGCAACGCGGCGGAGACGCTTCTGTCATCGGCGTGATCAACGGTCGTTCGTATCAGCTCGTGGCTGTGCCGGTCAGGGCCCCAATCGTCATAGCGTGGGTGACGATGGGCTTTGCAATCGACGACGCTCTCGCGCGCGAGATGCGTGGCCTTACTTCGCTCGACGTGTCTTTTCTCGGCATGCCCGACGGCAAGCATTGGACGGTTCTCGCCACCTCCTTGCCGCAGGCCGCGCGGCAGCCCTTGCAACACGCCGTGGCCTCTGCCGCGCTGGCGCAGCCGCGTGCCGCCGAACGCGATCTCAACGATGACTACGCGACCCGCATCGTGCGGCCCGTTTCCGACGGTGAGCCCGTCGCTGTGGTGCTGCAAAAGTCGTTGATGGAGGCGATGGCCCCGTATCACCGTCTGCAGACCACCTTGCTCGTGCTGACATTGGTCGGTGTGGCAATTTCAGTGGCGGGGAGTTTCTTCACAGCGCGCAGCGTGACGCGCCCAATTGGCGCATTGATCCGGTTTACCCGTCGCGTTGGACAAGGCGATTACGCCGAGCCCATCGAAGTGAAACATCAGGATGAACTCGGTGAACTTGCCAATGCGTTTAACCAGATGCGCGAGGGTATCGCGGAACGTGAAACCCGCATCATGGATCTCGCCTATCTGGACCGCCTGACGGGCTTGCCGAATCGCGCGCTCTTCAATGATCGTTTGCAGCAGGCAATCATTGTCGCGCTGCGTCTCGGCCATCCGTTGAGCGCGATGATGATGGACCTCGATCGATTCAAGTATGTCAACGATACGCTGGGTCACCATATCGGCGATCTGCTGCTGTGCGAAGTCGGCAAGCGTTTGCGGGCCAACCTGTTGCGTGCTTCGGATACGGTCGCGCGCCTCGGTGGCGACGAATTTGCGATCTTGCTGCCCACCGACAATGTCGAAGCCGCATGCTTCGTTGCGACCCGTCTGCTGAAGGCGCTGGAAGAACCGATCGTGGTGGAAGGGCAGGTCGTCGATGTGGGGGCGAGCATCGGCATTGTGAGTTGTCCGGAGAACGGTACCGACATGAATGTGCTGCTGCGGCGCGCGGACGTGGCGATGTATTCGGCCAAGCGTACCAACTCAGGCTTTGCGATCTACGATGAGCGCGACGACCAGCACAGCGCCGAACGTCTGTCACTCATGAGCGAATTGCGGCAGGCGGTGGAGCGCGATGAACTGACGCTCTACTATCAGCCGAAGGTGGATCTTGCTACTCACGCGGTGAAGTACGTCGAAGCACTGGTGCGCTGGGAGCATCCGACGCGCGGCTTTATTCCGCCGGATGAGTTCATCCCGTTTGCTGAGCAGACCGGCTACATCAAGTCTATTTCCCGCTGGGTGGCGGAAAAGGCTATCGAGCAGTGCGCCAAATGGCATGCGCTCGGGATGGATCTTAAAGTTTCGATCAACGTTTCCGCACGCGATCTGATGCACGCAGAGCTCCCCGAGACGCTCGAAGCCCTGCTACGCAAATACAACGTGGAACCGTGCTGGTTGTGGATCGAAATTACCGAGAGCGCCATCATGGACGATCCGAACCATGCCATCGCGACGCTCGATCAACTGCATGCGCTCGGCATGCGCCTGTCCATTGACGACTTCGGCACAGGCTATTCCTCGCTGTCCTACCTGAAGCGCATGCCGGTGGATGAACTCAAGATTGACCGCTCGTTCGTCATGGGCATGGCCGACGACAAGGATGACGAAACCATCGTGCGCTCGACCATCGATCTTGGCCACAACATGGGCCTGAAGGTGGTCGCGGAAGGCGTTGAGAATGAAGCGGTGCTCGATCATCTGAAGCTGCTGCGTTGTGACCTCGCGCAGGGTTACCACGTGAGCCGCCCGTTGCCGCCGCATAAGCTTGAAAGCTGGCTTAGCGAGTGGCAGGACGCCCATGCCGAGGATTTGACGGCTACCGCGAACCCGGTCTGAGACGCGAAACGACGACTTTCTGGACGATTCGAAGTGACCGCCGGGGGCCGTGACAAGGCGGAGGAAGACGTTTCCTAAGACAAATAAGTGGCTCATTTTCTGGCATCGGTATAATAGGAAGCTTCCTCCCCTCCAACGCCACCTGACCATGAGCCGGATTCTCTGTCTGATCATGCTTTCGCTATGCCTTGTGCAGAGCGCAGTGGCCGAAGAGAGCGGGGTGGCCGAAGAGCGCGATCACGACCAGGTTTCGGCCTATCTCACACAGAAATTCGGTCTCGCCAAGGTCAAGGCTGAGCAGATCTCCGATGCCGTGCAGTCCGCTGCGGCCAAGTATTCGCTGCCGCCAGCGCTCCTGCTGGCCATCATTTCGATCGAATCTCGCTTCAAGGAAAAGGCCAAAGGGCCGCGCGGCGCTACCGGCCTGATGCAGGTCGTGCCTGCTGCGCACCGTGGGCTACTGAAGAACATCAAAGACCTGACGGAGCCGGACGCTAACATCGAAGCCGGCTCGGCGATCCTGCACGGCTATTTGCAGTCCGCCGGCGGCGATCTGGGGCTTGCGCTGAAAAGCTATGGCGGTTCGACGGCGTATGCGCAAAAGGTCAGCATGCGGATCGAGACGTTCGCACCTGTGGTCGCCAAGCAGGGCGCCGCGCAAGCCAACGGATGCGACGCCCACGTAACCGATGCCTGCGAGGAGCCCGCGAGCGGCGCGCGGGCATTCTTTATTCCATCGGCCAGCGCCGTAGCGGATCCCGCTTCAATTGGACTGTCGGCCACCGTGCCGGCTGCGGCACCTTAAGGCAGGGCCGGCGCCCCCCGGCTCTCGCATCTTCACGCCTCACTCTAACGACCGGCATACAAAGCGTTGTCTTTCAACGTGTTACGCCATGCCCGCTTGTTTTAGGATCGTCAGGTAACCGCTCTACAATGCATGCCATTCGACGTTTAGTTGTCAGCCTTCCGGAATCATGCGCACCCTATTTTCCAAGACCACCGCAGCCTCGCTGCTCGCACTGGCCGCGCTCGCCGCCTGTTCGAGCGCGCCGCAGCCCAAGTTCCAGCAGGAATTGTTCGACACGGGCGCAAGCCCCTTCGCCCGCAATTTCAACGCAAGCACCGCTGATACCTGCGAAGCCGCGCGCCGCGCGCTGCTGAGCCAGGGCTATATGACGACGTTGACGCATCTCGATACCGTCGACGGCACGAAGAATTTCCAGCCCAATGGCGATTCGCACGTCGCAGTGGAGTTTCACGTCGTCTGCACGGCCGGCGAGGAAACTAGCGATACGAGCATCGTGTACGTGAACGCCGTGCAGAACGGCTATGCGCTCAAGAAGAGCGATACCTCGGCGAGCGTCGGACTGAGCATAATCGGCTCCGTGTCGCTGCCAATCCGTTCGAACAGTGACGAGATGGTGAAGATCTCCAGCGAGACCATCCCGTCCGGCGTGTTCTACGAACGGTTCTTCTCGCTGGTGGATCACTATCTGCAAACCGTCGTGAAGACGACGCCGGTAACGAACAGCAGTGTCATGAGCACGCCGCTGCCCGTGCCGGTGGTCGCTGAGTTGCCCCCGATCGCGCCTGTTTCTCCGGTGGCTGGCGCCGTTCCAGCTTCCACGCCTGCGGCGCCCGTTCCTGTGGTGCCGGCGCCGGTGCTGGCGCCCGCTGCAATGCTGGCGCCAGCCTCGGCTTCATCGTCAGGGCCGGCGGCGGCGATTACCAAAACGAGCACGCCCACCGTGGTGAACCTCGCTGCGCCCGTGCTTGCCACGGCACCCGCTGCGCCACAGGCTCAAGCGGCCGCGGCACAACCCGCCATCGGGAGCGGCATCAGCCAGTAAGTTTGCGTGATGGTTGGTCAAGCCTCGGATCAACGGGGCCGCGCCAATCCGACGCCCGGCGATGCTCACTGAATCCCGGAGAGATGCACCCGAATGTGCGGTAGCGCATGCCATTGCGCGCACTGCGGTGGCAACCGCACATACTGCACCGCGCCAATGCGCGCAAATTGAAGGCGGATGGTGTCGGCGAAGAGACCACGCCGGTTCTAAAGAAACTGTTGCTATTTCGTCAAAAACCTTACAGCAGCGCACCGTCCAGGCATAAAGTTAAAGTGCTTTATCAAGTTAATGGTGCAGCGCGGGGGTGTGCGATGAAACGCAGAACAGCACGACAGCTTGTCCGTCTTCTCTCAGACATCAGGCATTCTGCCCATTGCAGTACGCTGAGGGCCGCGGCGACCAACCGGGTCATGGAACTGGCGGACGCCGAAGAACACGAGCAGCAAGCTTCCGACAGCCCCGAGGAGACGCGCGAAACGCTCCAGGACGAACGGCTCTGGAGCGGATCATGAGGGCGGCGAGCGAGCGATCCCTGCGGTTTCTGGTGGAGAAATGGCTGGCGCCGGGTCCGTCGATTCCGGTTCGCGTCACCGAATTTAGCCGCACGCGTGGTGGCGGCAGACGCTACGTGCGGGTTGAGACCGCGCACGCGGTGGACGCACGGGGACTGTTCTTCTTCCGCCACGACGACGGTTGCTGGTGCGTGTTCCCGCCAACGGCCGACAGAAAGCCGCTGCCCAGCGAAGAACTGACGGATCGGCTGGGGCTCGCGCAATCCTGGTGACGGGCGGCGTACTGCGCGCGGTACGCCACTTGCCGGCGAAGCAATGTTCTGCGACTCGCAACGCGATGTGCCAGCCGTTCGTTTAGCAGCAGCGGCGCGACCCAGCACTAGCGAACAGCGTCGTTCGCATTGGCGCGTAACTATCCTTTCCTGTCCAACATGGCCTGGCGCTCTGCGCGATAATCGCGCAATGCCGTCCCTTCGATTCGTGGATGACGGCGTGAGAACCATCGGGTGGACGGCATGGACGAAAAGGATTGGATTGCCGGCGCTGCGAAAGCGCTGGCCATCATCGAGGCATTCGACGAGGAACACACGCGCATGACGCCGACGTTAGTCGCGTCGCGGGCACGGCTCTCACGCACGGCGGCGCGCCGTTATCTGCTGACGCTGCGCGAACTCGGCTACGTTGATACCGACGGCAAGCTGTTCTGGCTCGCCCCACGCGTGCTGCGCCTCGGCCAGTCGTATCTGGATTCGGCGCGCTTGCCGCGCACCGTGCAACCGTTCCTCCAGCGCATCACCGCCGCTGTGCAGGAAACCGCGCTAGTCGCCATTCTCGATGAACACGACGTGGTCTACGTCGCGCGCAACGGTGTGAACCGCGCGATGGCGGTCGGCTTCGTGCTCGGCTCGCGTGCGCCGGCGCCCTTATCTTCGGCGGGTTTGATCCTGCTGGCGTTTCAGGCGCCCGAGGATATCGATCAATGGCTTGCATCCTATGAAATCAAGGTGTTCACGCCGCAAACCTATTCCACCATTGCACAGTTGCGCGAGGTGTTAGGGGAAACGCGCCGCAACGGCTACGTCGTCACGGATCAGCAACTGGAACTCGGCATGCGGGGCGTCGCGGTGCCACTGCGCGACCGGCATGGCTCAGTGGTGGCGGCGATCAGCGTCAGCATGCCGATCGGGCAGGAATCGGCCAACGCGGCTTTGCATCGGGTGCTGCCGACCCTGCAGGAAACTGCCAGCCTGCTGCGGAATCTCGTGTAGACCTGGCTCGCGCGAGACGCGATATCGTCAGTGAAATCGGCTGAACAGCCCGTGGACCCGAGCTGTCTCGCGGAAAATACAGATCACGTTATCTGGGTGACAAACGCCCTACGCTGCGTGATACTCCCCGCGGGGAGCCGCCAGGCGCCGAGTCGCCGTGTCTGCTTCACCATGTTGTTCTTATTCATTCACATCGACAAAGTTGTTCAGGTTTGGGGATTAACACATGAAAAAAGTCATTGCCTCGCTCGCAACTGCAGTCCTCGCGCTGGTGTCCGTTCAAGCTTTTGCTCAGGCATCCGACGCAGCCGCGCCGGCCGCTGCTAGCGCCACGAAGCATCACAAGAAACTGAAGACGCATGGCAAGCGTGCCGGGGTGTCGTCGGCCGCATCGGCGGCCGGTACCAACGACAAGGGTACGCAGAACTAATTTGCCGTTTGTGTCCGCCGCGAGCCTCATCGGTTTGCGTTCGCGTTTCAGCCTGTTGGGTGGCGCGGAATGCGGGACCGGTCAGAGATCGCAGGCAACCAGGCCAGAGCAGTACGCTCTGGCCTTTTTTATTGGCTGGTGGAACTCGACTTGTTCAAGAGTGCTGTGTGACGCGCGGGTATTACGACGCGTCCGCTTCGAGGCCACGCTTGATGATGTCGGCCAGTAGCCCGGTCATGCCTTCGGGGTGTCCGGCGGCCCGTTCTTTCAGTTGTTCCACGAGTTCGCTATTGAGCTTGCAGGCGAACGGCACCAGTCCTTGCGCCTGATCGAGCTTGCGTTGCTCCCGGCGATCCAGCACCGGTGCGGCAGCGGATGCCTTGCCGAAGCGGTCGGCGCTTGCCAGCTTCATTGAATTGTTGAGCTTCAGGGCCTTGTTCTTCTCAAGGTCGGTTTTTTTCATCGCCATACGGAGGGCCTCTGCTTGATAGGTAATCCCGCATTGTACGCACCGCGCAGGCTCGCCAGCCAGGCGCGTTGTCGAGCGGCGCATGACGCCGCGGACTGAGTGTTCAGGCGCGCTCTCCGGCCACGCTGTCCATTAACGCGCGCATGCGCTGCCAATGCGTGCCTTCCCAGAAGACGCGCTGGCAAACGTCGCAGGTGACGAACTGGGCGTGTCGCTCAAGCACGCCTTCGGGGGCCCGCCCCGACACTTCCTCCTTGGGGATGCGCCGCAGCGGCGCGTTGCACGTCAGGCACAGGCGAAACGGCCGGGCGCTGCCGGCCAGATCCAGCCGGTCGAAAATCTCCCGCAGTTGAGCCTTGGGTTTGAGCGTGCGTACGTAGCAACCATGGGTGATTGTGCGGCGCTTGAGCAGCTCGCGGTCGCGTGTGAGGACGATCCTTTGCTCTGCGGCGGCCAGTTCTTCGATGTCGGCGTCCGGGTAATGGTTGTCGTACAGAGTATCGAAACCCGCGAGCCTCAGCAGTTGCGCCAGCCCGCCCAGGTGGGCGTCGGCGATAAAACGCATCACGCGTAATGGACGTTCGCGCACGCGCAGCAGAGGCTGGATATCCAGCGCCTCGAATTTCGGATACACCGAGACCCGATCGCCATCGGCGAGCTGACGCTCGAAGCCCACCGATTCACCGTTCACCAGAATCAACTCGACTTCCGTATGCGGCACACCGAGCGCTTCGATCATGTGCTTGGCGGTAGCCGCTTGCGGGCAGGCGCAACTGAACGCGCTCCGGCGCAGCGGCCGGGCGAGAAAGTCGTTCAGTTCCTCGTAGAAACGGAATGTCGCGGTGACCATCGCATCAGTATGGCACCGTGTTTCGTGCCGTGCTTCCTGCAACTGTCGCGAGGCTGTGCTCTACTTTCAGTTCTTTTGAATAGTGGAGCGACAGATGGACATCGGTTTTATCGGTCTCGGCGAGATGGGCGCCGTCATAGTTGAAAACATCCTGAAAGTCGGCCATCAAGTGCGCGTCTGGAACCGTTCGCCGGAACGTGCCGCTGTTCTTGCTGCGGCGGGCGCGCAGGTGGTGGACTCGCCGGCGCAAGCTTTCGCCGGGGATGCGGTGTTCTCGATGCTCGCCGATGACGCCGCATTGCGCGCCGTGATCGATGCGCAGTTGCTCGAACATGCGCCGCGCGGACTGATTCACGTCAACATGGCGACGATTTCGGTCGCATTGGCCGAAGAATTGGCCCATGCGCATGCGTCGCGCGGTCTGAACTACGTGGCCGCGCCGGTGCTCGGGCGTCCGGATGCCGCTGCGGCAGCCAAGCTGACCATCGTCGCCGCAGGACCGGCAGAGGCGATCGACCGCGTGCAGCCGGTGTTCGATGCGATCGGCCAGAAGACCTGGCGGATCGGCTCGCTGCCGCAGCAAGCGAATGTGATGAAGCTGGCCGCCAACTTTATGCTCGCCTCAGCCGTCGAGGCGCTGGGTGAGGCCGCCACGCTGATC
Source organism: Paraburkholderia sp. (assembly GCF_049581445.1). Classification (GTDB taxonomy): domain Bacteria; phylum Pseudomonadota; class Gammaproteobacteria; order Burkholderiales; family Burkholderiaceae; genus Paraburkholderia. The sequence continues at coordinate 42,636 of NZ_JBAURZ010000172.1, forward strand.
ACCAGCCACGGCGTGGGGATGCAGGACTTCCTCGATGTGATCACGAATGGTCCGTTCCCCGGCCCGATCTATCAGGGTTACGGCAAGATGATCGCGGAGCAGCGCTACGAGCCGGCGCTGTTCAAGGCGCGCCTGGGTCTGAAGGATGTGCGCCTTGCGCTGGCCGCAGCCGACGCGGTATCCGTGCCGATGCCGGTCGCAAGCGTGGTGCGCGACAGCCTGATCGACGCGATTGCGCACGGTGACGGGGAGAAGGACTTCGCCGTCCTCGGAGCCGTTTCGGCGCGGCGGGCGGGGCGTTGACCCCACTCAGGATACGCGCGGCGCCTGCCGGTGCCGCGCGCCGGGCATAATGCGTGTCCGGTCATTTTTTCTCGCGTGTATTTCATGAGCCTGCATACCTGGTGGCTGTTCGTCGCCACTGTCTTCGTCGTTTCTGCCATCCCCGGTCCGAACATGCTGCTCGTCATGACGCACGGCGCGCAGCACGGCCTGCGCCGTTCGAGCGCGACGATGGCCGGCTGCCTGTCCGCACTGATCCTGATGCTTTCGGTGTCGGCAGCGGGTCTGGGCGTATTCCTGGAAGCATGGCCGGCCATGTTCACTGTGCTGCGGATGATCGGGGCGGCTTACCTCGTCTACCTCGGTATCAAGGCGTGGCGGGCTCCTGCGGACGAAGCGGCTGCGCAGCAGACGGATGAACTCGTCGCGAAGCCCGCGCGGTCGCGATTCGCGCTGTTTCGCAATGGCTTTCTGGTGGCGGGCAGTAATCCGAAGGCCATTCTGTTTTCAGCGGCACTGCTGCCCCAATTTATTGACGCCGGCCATGCGACGCTGCCGCAATTCGGCATTCTCGTGGGCACGTTCGCGGTGATTGAGGTGAGCTGGTATATCGTGTATGCAGGCTTCGGCACGCGGATTGGCTCGAAGCTGCGCGGCCGCAATGTGGCGAAGGCCTTCAATCGCCTGACGGGCGGGGTGTTTGTCGGCTTCGGCGCAATGATGGCGCTGGTGCGCCACTGAACTGCCGGCGGGGCGTCGCCAAAGCGCGGGTAAGCGGCTCGCCCCGCTGGCAGCGGTTCCTGCCGATCAGATGCCGTTGCGTTTACGCAATTTCGAGGGTCTACCCTAATATGGATGTTGCGCCGCACCAAACGCTTTGCTATAGTTTCTCTTGTCTCCTCCATGTCTCCTCTGATATGGATTCAGCCCGCCCACTTAGGCGGGCTTTTTTTTGCCCACATATTTCGTTCCGTATCAAAACCTGTATGACACGGCCAGGAAAGCAATAATTGGATCTGCTTTTAGTTCAGCTTTGCTCACTGAGAGCTCGGTCCCATCGGCAGCCTTGATAATGACTGACGAGGTCGTCTTCAGCGGGATATACGTGATCGAAGCAATCAGTCCCCAGTGATTCGTGATGTTGTATTCCGCGCCGGCATTGAACACAGGCTGCCATGACGACGAGGCCTTCGCTGAAACTTGAGTCTGGCCAGGTTTGCCCGCACCCGCCGCGAGCACAGCACCGAGATTCTCCTGCGTCGACTTGACGAAGTTCGGATTCAACTGGATGTCTGAAAACCAGTTATACGACGCGCCAATCCCCAAGAAAGGCCGGAATTTGGCATTTGGTTGTCCGAAGTAATACTGCAGGACAGCCGCGGGACTCCACTGACGTACGCTCTTCACAATCGGATTGCTCGACGGGTCGCCGAGGTTCTGACTGCCCAGCGCCCCTGCCGGTCCGGGCGGCGTGATCGTGCCATGACCGTAGATCGCGAACACCGGCGGCACACCCGCGATCGATGTCAGTGCGATGTGGTCGGTGAAGAAGTGGCTGAAGACCAGGCCAGCCGTATCGGCGTTGTTCGACGACAGGCCGGTGCCGGCCGACGTGAACGAATTCGGCAGACGCAGCGGCGTATTGATCGGCGTGGGTGCGACGTTGGTGGTGAGCGGCGTGCTCGCTTTTTGCGGCATCACGTGAAACCAGCCAAGCGCGGCGACGTTGTCGCCCGCCTGCTGGGCGTGCGCGCTGAGCGACAGGCACGCGGCCAGCGCTGCGATCCATATTCTTTTCATCATGTTCCTCCTGAGCGGGCGTACCTGCTACGCGCGGCGGCGGGGCGCGAGCCCCTCCCGCTTGCGTTCTGGACAGACCCTGTCCGCATCAAACGCTGATGCAGACAGGGAGTGGTCGCCTCGTTACTTGGTGAAAGTGTTCGCAGCGCGCATTACTGGACGAACGCGCCGATCGTGAAGTAGGGCGATGCCGGCGTCGTCAGATCGAGGTAGCCGAACACGCCACCCGTGAAGATCATTTTTCCGGTCGGGGTGGTGCCCGTGGATGCGTTCACCTGGGTCGTCGTCACGACGCCCGGTACCGCTTCGGTGAAGTCGAGATTCAACGCCGTAGCGAGCGATGCCTGCGACGCATTGAACGGATCGAGCAGCGTGGCCTCCGTGCCCTCCAGCGCCGTCGTGCGGTAGTCGAACTGACTGTCGACGCCGATGTACTCACCGTTCTGCGAGTTCACCGCGATCGAGGTTTGCGGCGCCAGAATCGAAATGCCTGATTCGTCGTCTGCCTGGAGCGCCGACGGATTGGCGTAGCCGGTACGCACGAGGATCGGCACCAGTTGATTGCGCAGCTTGCCGACAATCATGAAGCCCTTGGCAAGGGGCGTGGTCGCGAGCGTCGGCTTGGCCTGTCCCTGGAAGTTATCCGTTTCGAACGCGCCGCTGCCGTCGGACGACTGCACGAGGTTGGTCCCCGGCTGTTCGCATTTGCCGGCATTGATCCCGCTGTTGTCGCATTCGGTCCAGGTGCCGTCGGCGTTGATCGTGATCTTCGCGTCGACCGAGACCGGCAAGAAGTTTTGCGACGGAATCTGGTGATAGCCAAGCTGGTTGTAGGTACCGGCCAGGTTGGCGATATTCGTTTCAATCGAGGAGAAGCCGATGAACGGATAGTACGGAAACGTCGTGTCCGGCACGGCGCCAACACCCAGCACGCCGCCGTATTGGATCTGTGCACCTGGGATCGTGCCGCCCGCAACGCCTTCGCCCACGAAGACGCGCGCGGGGCGGCTCGGGTCGAGGCTCGCACCATTTAACTGATAGGCGCACTGGTTCAGCTTGGCGGTCGGCAACGCGGTTTCCTGGGTCAACGTGCCGCTCGCGGTCGTGCCTGCCCGGGTCGGCGTAACGGTGCCGGTGGTTTCAGGAATAGGCGACTCCACGTAAGTGACCTGCCAGGTCATCTTGGTGGTATCGAGTTGCAGCTTGACGAGTTCGCCGTCGCCGCCGCCGCCCGTATAGACCGTGCTGTAATCAAGCGTGGTGGGACACAGTGCTGCTACGACTGGCGCCGGCGGGGTGCTACCACCACCGCCACATGCGGTCACCAACGGCGCAGTCATAGCGATTGCCGCGAGGAATTTCCATTTCATACCGCCCCCTTCAGAATGTTCTCGTTGTGAATGGCCAGCTCCCAGTCCAGCCACCTCTTGCTCTAGTTGTGTACGCGTCTCGCGTGCCGTCATTTGCTGATCTGTGCGCCGATGCCGAAGTACGGGTAATTGAGCGTGTCGCTATTGGCCGAGCTCGCCGTGACGCCGCCGTTTTCTTCACCGTTGATGAAGATCGCGTACAGGCCGCCCGCAGAAATCAGGTTGCCGGTCTTGCCGTTGGTGTCCGTCACGTTGATGAGGCCAATGTGCTGTTGCGTGTAGTCGAGGGCGAACTGGCTTTCGGCGCTGGACGTGCCTGGGTTGACGAAGCTGCCGCCGGCGCCCTCTAGCAGCGTTGCGGTGTAGTCGAAATTCGAATCGGCGCCGACGTAGCCGCCATTGATCGCGCCCGACTGGATCTGTGTCGCGGGAGCAAGCATCGCGATGCCTGACTCGTCGTCGACCACGAAGTTGTTCGGATTGACGTCGCCGGTACGCACGATGAGCGGGATCACCTGACCGTTGAGTTTGCCCAGAACCATGTTGGCGCTGGCTGCGATCGGGAAGGTGTAGAGCCCTGCCAGCGAAGGTCCGGGCATCAGGCGCGGTGCGTCCGCACTGGTGAAATACGAAGCCCCCGAAACGGCAGTCCACGTCCCACCGGTCGACTCACACTGGCTATTGCTGGCCCCGGACGGCACCGAGCAGTTGCCGGCGCCATCGAACGACTCCTGAGCCGTGCTTGCTGTGGTCGCGTATTTGTTGGACGGCTGGAGGTGATAGAACAGCGCGTTGTATTCCCCATTCATGTCGGCAAGATTCGTGTCGACGCTGGCGAAGCCGAGGAACGGATAGAAGTCGAAGTTGCGCGCGGCCACCGGAAAGAGATTGATGCCAAGCAGCGACGAGAGCTGCGAACCCAGCACGGCAGCAGTGGGCTGGAAGCCGTTGTACTGAACCGACGCCCCAGGAATGCCACCGCCCGCGACACCCAGGCCGATCAGCACCATCGGCGGGTTGGTCTGGTTGAAGGTGGAGGCGGTCGAGTAGGTGCTGCCGTCAACCGAGGCCGTGCCGGTGCCGGGCGTCAGGATGAAGGCGCAACGTATCTGTTCGGCCGTGGGCAACGCGCCGGTGGGCGGGTGCGCGACCGCGCCGGTTATCGTGACGCCGGTGCGAGTCGGGGTAACTTCACCGGTGTGCAAAGGAATGGGCGATTGCAGCCACGTCAGCGAGTAAGTCATGGCCGTCGCGTTGATGTTCAGGCTCACCACTTCGCCACTGCCCGCGCCGCCCAGATACGTGCTGTTGCCGATCTCCGCGGTTGCAGGGCACAGCGGCGCCACCGTTCCTTGGGGCGGCGGACCCTGCACGGGACAACTCGATCCTGAACATTGCGGTGTGTTGATGGCGGATGGATTGCTGGCGTTTCCACCACCGCATGCGACCAGAAGAGGGGCTAAGGCAATGGCCATTGCCAGCCCTCGATTTATGGCGTCCGACATGCTGCTGTCTCCCTTCCTGTAATTGTGCGGTGTAATTTCGCTGCCCGCTTATTGGCTGTCAATTGAAAGAACCGTCTAAAAATGGCGATTCAAACAGCGCGAAAAACGCGAGACTCACGCTACCCTGAGGTTTGCGAGTCTTTTAAACAAAAAATGATTTTTGAGTACAGGAGCGACTATCGTTGCTTTGCTGCACACCCTTACCAGGAAGGCGTTTGAGCAAAATGGCTCTATCATCTTCGAACGACCGTTCGCGAAAGAATCAGGTATTTCCCCAGGCGGAAATCTATTCTCATTGAAACGCAGTCGAGAATGATTTACCGATTGATTAAATAATGGCAGTCTTTATTTTAAAAGTAATCTGGAGTACTACTGGTTAGAGAAGCAGTCTGAAAGCTTTAAACGGAAATTTGAAACAAAAAAGCCGGCATTTGAAAGCCGGCTTTTTGCGGTGGTGACAGCAAGGCGCCGTCACCGCAGATGATGGACTAGCGTTTTAATCCGCTGTCCTCGGCTGCACCGATGGCGAGGTTCATACATTGGATCGCAGCGCCCGACGCACCCTTGCCGAGATTGTCGAGACGGGAGACCGTGACGAAGCGTTCCTCATTGCCGAACACGAACAGGTCGACACGGTTGGTGTCGTTGTTCGCCTGAACATCGAAGAACCCGTCGTCGAGATTGGCCTCGGTATCAAACGGTGCAACGCGCACGAATTCCTCGTTCCGGTAGTACTCGGCGAAGAGCGCGAGCACGTCTTGCGGCGAAGCCTTCTTGGCCAACTGATCCGGCGAGAAGTAGGTCGTGACGGCCAGGCCCTTGTAGAAGCCGCCGACGATAGGCGTGAAGATCGGCGCCGATTTCAGGCCGGTGTGAGCGGCCATCTCCGGCAGGTGCTTATGCGCGAGACCGAGTGCATAGGGACGCGGGCTCTTTAGTTTGTCGTTGCCGCCTGCTTCGTAGTCCGCAATCATCTTCTTGCCACCGCCGCTGTAGCCGGTGATCGAATAGCTATGCGCGGCAAAGTCGGGCGCCACCACGCCAGCCTCGACGAGCGGGCGCATGGCCAGTACGAATGCGGAGGCGTGGCACCCTGGCACAGCGATGCGCTTTGCCGTACGCAGCCGCTCGCGTTGCGAGCGGGCCAGTTCCGGCAGACCGTAGGCCCAGTCGGCACTCGTGCGAAAGGCGGTGCTCGCGTCGATCAGCACGGTGTGGTCGTTTGCGACGAGCGACGCCGACTCGCGCGAGGCGACATCCGGCAGACACAGAAACGTGACGTCCGACGCGTTGATGAGACGGCGGCGCTCCTCGATGTCCTTGCGCTTCGCTTCTTCAATACGCAGGATCTCCACGTCGCCGCGTTGCGACAGGTATTCGAAGATCTTCAGGCCGGTTGTGCCTTCCTGTCCGTCGACAAAAACTTTCGTGCTCATCTCAATCTCACTGGCTACGGGATGCGGGATACGGTGGCGCTACAGTGCGCCGGAACGTCATTTTAAGACCGTATGGCGGTACGCGTGCGCAAACATCGTCGAAAAACGACGATGCGCCAAGGAAATGACATTGAGATGACGCTTTTATGCCGCAGATGCCATCCGTTGACAGCGAATTCGCGGAGCTTGCCGGCGCATCTGTGGCGCGTGTTACCGCCCGTAGGTCACTACCATCCGCGCACTCCCCAAGGTGGCCGTGCTGATTTCATGATCGAACATCAGCGCTGGCCTGCCTTGGGCGAGCCGCAAATCGGTCGTGTTGAGTGCATAGACGGTGATGACATAGCGATGCGGTTTGCCCGGTGGCGGGCAAGGACCACCGTAGCCGTCTATGTCGAAGTCGTTGCGCGCTTCGACCGCGCCGAGCTTCTTCAGGTAACCCGATGCGCTGGCGTTTTCGGGCAGATGGGTGACGTTGGCGGGAATCTGGGCCACAGCCCAATGCCACCAGCCGGGGCCCGGAGCATCCGGGTCAAAGATCGTCACGGCAAAGCTGCGAGTGCCAGCTGGCGCATCATGCCAGGCGAGTTGCGGCGAGCGGTTCGCCCCTTTGCAATCGTCCTGATCGAACACTTGGGTGGCGTCGACCGTGCCCCCGTCGTGGACGGTCGTACTCGTCAGCGCGAAAGGCCCCTCGGCGAGCGCGCGTGGACCGTTCACGACGGCCAGCGCCAGACATAGCGTTGCGATTGCGAAAGACTGCGTTCGCGAACGGGGCGAAGCAAGCGAAACGACCAGGCAACGCGAGCGCATGTACCGATTCTCCCATGCAAGATGGTTGCGTCAGGGGCGTGAAGCAAAGACTTCCATCACGATTATTGTCCCTATTTTGTGTCCTGAGGTCGAATCAAGTCTACCATTCGGTCTATAGGCCTTTTGGAACCTCCGCAGAAGGGCCAGGCCAACGCGAAATCGGCTATAGTCGGATCAATTGTCTACGTGGGCTCGAGCGCCAGCAGGCCCACAAAATTTAGAACCCAGAAATTAGAATGATGTATGTCTGAGGGGTTTCGGAGCGCGTTTTATCAGGGAAAGGGAGTGCAATGCCAGATCCAGTCAGGGTCGTTGTGGCTGATGACCATCCGGTGATTTTGTTTGGTGCAGAGCATGCGCTTCTCAAATTCCCCGGCATTCAGGTTGTTGCGCGCGCACGGCAGTCAACGGAACTGATCAAGGTGTTACAGACCGTCCCTTGCGACGTGCTGGTCACCGACCTCGCCATGCCTGGCGGGCAGTACGGCGATGGATTGCCGTTGATCGGTTATTTGCGCCGCAATTTTCCCGATCTGCCCATCGTCGTTTTGACGATGCTCGAGAATGCTGCGCTGCTCAAGCGACTGAGCGAACTCGGTGTGACTTCGGTCGTCAACAAGGCGGACGATTTGAGCCATATCGGGCTCGCGGTTCAGCACGTCTCCCGCAATCTCGGGTATATGAGTCCGTCGGTCAAAGCTTCGCTCGACACCTTGCGCATGAACGCCGGCGGCAAGAGCGACGAGGTGATTCTGTCCAAGCGTGAGTTGGAGGTGGTGCGTCTGTTCGTGTCCGGCATGACGATCAAGGAAATTTCGGAGCAACTAAGCCGCAGTATCAAGACGATCAGTACGCAGAAGAATACCGCGATGCGCAAGCTCGGCCTCGCTCGCGATTCCGAACTGTTCCAGTACGCGCAGAGCAATGGTCTGCTGAACCTGTCGTCGAACTCGGTGGGGGAGCTGGGCGGCCCGCACTGATAGCGCGCTGGATGATGCAAATGACAAAAAAGGCCACTTGTCCGAACGACACGTGGCCTTCTTTTCATGCGGAAGGAACGGCCGCGACGGACTTTTAAATGCCCGGTCGCGAACCCGCTCGTTTCAGCTTACTGCGGTGCCGCCGTGGCGCCGCCATGCGCTGCCGACCACTCTGCCGGTGCATGCAGGAATTTCTCGACTTCGTCGAGCGTCTTCGTATCGAAGTAGCTGTTTTCCTTTGCGACGCGCAACACGTCCCACCAGGTGGCGAGGGCGTGCAGTTCGACGTCGATGTCTTTCAGCACCGACACGCTTTCCTTGAAGATGTTGTAGTGGAACAGCACGAAGCAATGATTCACCGTGGCGCCGGCGGTGCGCAGCGCATTGATGAAGTTGATCTTGCTGCGGCTGTCGGTGGTCAGATCTTCCACCAGCAGGACGCGCTGGCCTTCGGTCAGAAGGCCTTCGATCTGCGCGTTGCGCCCGAAACCCTTCGGCTTCTTGCGCACGTATTGCATCGGCACCATCAGGCGGTCGGAGAGCCACGCTGCGAACGGGATACCAGCGGTTTCGCCGCCAGCGACCGCGTCGATCTGCTCGTAGCCGACGTCGCGCAGGATGGTGGCTTCGGCCATTTCCATCAGGCCGCGGCGCACGCGCGGGTAGGAGATCAGCTTACGGCAGTCGATATATACCGGGCTCGCCCAGCCGGACGTGAAGATGTACGGTTTTTCCGCGTTGAAGTGAACTGCTTGCACTTCCAGCAGCATCTTGGCGGTCGTGTCGGAGATCGTCTGGCGATCGAAGCCTGTCATGGGCGGATCCTTGGGTGTGAGCGAGGAGGGCGCGGGCGCGAGGCCCGGTGGCGCAGCAAGCGGGGTGTTCAGCGCATGAAGGACCGAACACGCTGCCAGTCAGTGGAGTGCAGACCGGGTTTGCTGCGCGCGTAGGCCGTTATTTTACCCGATTCGGACACTTCCGAGGGGCGCGGCGTGCGCGGGGACCCGACTTCCGGGTGT
>NZ_JBAURZ010000173.1:0-6376 GCF_049581445.1 Paraburkholderia sp.
CGCCGGACACCACAGCGCGCGGCCAGAACGGCGCGGCGCGTTCGGATAAGCCCGCTATGCCCGCGCACCACCATGCCGAAGCACAAGGCGACGCCCACGCCGACGCTCACGAACCGCTCGGCCCGGACGATCCGCTTGCCCCGCTGCCCTTCAATCCCTACAAAGGCAATCGCGGCATCACACGTGCCTGGCATGCGATGAAAAACTCGTTCGCCGGTTTTCAGGTGGCCATCCGTGAAGAAAGCGCGTTCCGCCAGGAGCTGACGCTTGCCGCAATTCTTGTGCCGTGCGGCATATTCGTGCCGGTTGAACCCGTGGCGCGCGTGATGCTGCTCGGCTCGGTGCTGCTGGTGCTGATCGTCGAATTGCTGAACTCAAGCGTCGAGGCTGCGATTGACCGCATCTCGCTCGAGCGCCATGAATTGTCGCGACGCGCCAAGGATCTCGGCAGCGCCGCCGTCATGGTCGCGCTGGGGATGTGCGTGATGACCTGGGCACTGATCGTCGGTCCGTTGCTCATACGGTGGATCGGGCGCCTGCTCTAGCCGAATCACCCACGCAGACCTACGCACCGCAGCCGTACGGCGGGTCGCCAGGCCTCGACAGCAAAGGCCCGGCCCCGCCGTTTCGTCTTGAAAAAAATTGAATCTGGCCTGGCTATATGAACGGTCGGTTTATAATCGTTCAATAGTTTCAAAAAATACCAACCGCCAGGGTGGATCACGCAGCAGCGGCACGTCGCCGCGGCGAGCCCGGCGTTACCAGGGCCGGACGACATGGAAGCCAAACCTCCCCGCCGCACCCGCGAACGGATTCTCGAACTGTCGTTGAAGCTGTTCAACGAGATCGGCGAGCCGAACGTCACCACGACGACGATCGCCGAGGAAATGGAAATCAGTCCGGGCAACCTGTACTACCACTTCCGCAACAAAGACGACATCATCAACAGCATCTTCAGCCAGTTCGAGCAGGAGATCGAAAAGCGTCTGCGTTTTCCTGAGGACCATCGCGCCACGATCGACGAAATGTGGTCGTATCTGCAGTACATGGTCGATTTCACGTGGCGCTATCGCTTCCTGTATCGTGACCTGAACGACCTGCTGGCGCGCAACCGCACGCTGGAAACGCACTTCAAGCAGATCATCAGCCATAAGGTGCGCTTTGCCAGCCAGTTCTGCGAGCAACTGGTCGCGGACGGCGAAATGGTCGTCACACCCGACGAGTTGCACGTGATCGCAACCAACGTGGGCGTGATCGGCACCTACTGGCTGTCGTACCAGTTCGTGATGAATCCGCGCAAATACAACGAGCAGGAAGCGATCCGCGTGGAACTGCATCAGGTCAGCGTGCAGATCATCTCGTTGATGGCGCCGTATCTGCGAGGCCGCTCGCGCGAACTCTTCGACGATCTCGTATCGGGCAAGCTGCCCAAACGTGAGTTCTACGATTACCTGCCGCCCAAGGATGGCGGCGCGTCCCGCAACGAACCGAAGGACAGTTGAGATGAAGTCGGTATGCGTCTACTGTGGCTCGTCAAACGGAGCGAAGCCGCTTTACACCGAAGCCGCCCGCGGCTTCGGGCGCGCTCTGGTCGACGCGGGCCTGGCCCTCGTCTACGGCGGCGGCAAGGTTGGCCTGATGGGCGTGATCGCCGATGAAGTGATGGCCGCCGGCGGCCGCGCGATTGGCGTGATTCCCGAGTTGCTCGTCAACAAGGAAGTCGGCCACAACGGCTTGACCGAGTTGCACGTGGTGCCCGACATGCACCAGCGCAAGAAGATGATGGCTGACCTGTCGGACGCATTCGTCGCGATGCCAGGCGGTGCCGGCACACTCGAAGAACTGTTCGAAGTCTATACATGGGCGCAGTTGGGGTATCACCAGAAACCCGTGGCAGTGCTCAATATCGACGGGTACTACGATCCGCTGATCGCCATGCTCGAGCACACGGTGCAGGAAGGTTTCATGCGCCAGACCTACTTCGATATTTTGCAGGTCGACTCCGATCCGGCTGGGTTGATCGCACGTTTGCGCGATTATCAACCGCCCCCGAAAGACAAATGGACCGCTAGCCGCGACGCGGTGTAATCGGCAAGCGGGGCCATCGAGCCCTGTTGGACGAGGTTGCCATGGCAAAGGTTGTTCTGATCACGGGCGCAAGCCGCGGCATCGGCCGCGCGACAGCGCGTCTTCTCGGTGCGCAGGGCTGGTCGGTTGGCGTGAACTACGCACACAACGTCACGGCCGCGCAGGACACTGCCGCGGAAGTCGGACGCGCCGGCGGTCATGCGCGCGTGATTGCGGGTGACGTGGCGCAGGAAGCCGACGTGATCGCGATGTTCGATGCGCTGGAACATGCGTTCGGTCGCGTCGATGCGCTGGTCAACAACGCGGGTATCGTCGCCCCTTCGATGCAACTGGCCGATATGGACGTGGCGCGCATGAAGCGCCTGTTCGATGTCAACGTGCTCGGCGCTTACCTATGTGCTCGCGAAGCGGCGCGGCGGATGTCGAAAGACCGTGGCGGCGAAGGCGGCGCGATCGTCAATGTGTCCTCGGCGGCATCGCGGTTGGGCTCGCCGAACGAATACGTTGACTATGCTGGCTCGAAGGGCGCCATCGATACGTTGACCATCGGACTCGCCAAGGAACTCGGCCCGCAGGGCGTGCGCGTGAATGCCGTGCGCCCTGGTCTGATCGATACCGAAATCCATGCGAGCGGCGGGAAGCCGGATCGTGCCGCGGTACTCGGTGCGCAAACGCCGCTCGGCCGTCCGGGTAGTGCCGAGGAAGTGGCCGCGTCCATCGTCTGGTTGCTCAGCGATGCCGCGTCCTATGTGAATGGCGCGCTGCTGGATGTGAGTGGCGGGCGTTAGGAGCGGACGGCTCCTAACCACGAGTTCAGAACGACGATCCCGGTTGACGCAAAAAGGCTCGTTCTTCATCGGTCGTCTCTCGACCAAACAACGCATTCCGATGCGGAAACCGCCCAAACCGTTCGATGATCGCCGCATGCTGCACAGCGGAGCGGTAATAACTGGCCGCTTCCGGATAGCCCTCGAATGGTTTGAACAAACGCAACGCCTCAAGTTGGCTCTCCATCGATTCATCATGCTCAAACGGCAGATAAGCAAATGCCCGATGAAAATGGTCCGGTAGCTGCTGGTCCGCACCGTTCGCCACCATTTGCCTTGCGATCTTCAACGCACGAGCGTCGCCGGCAAACGCATGCACTGTGCCGCGATGGCAGTTGCGCGAAAACTGATCCAGCACGATAACGAGCGCCAGCGCGCCAAGCGGTGTCTCCGCCCAGCTATCCAGATCACCTCGTTGCGCCGCATCCAGTAGCGGGCCGAAGCGCTCGCGCAGCATGGTATCGAATGCCGCATTGCGCCTGAACCAGAGTTTTCGATCGTGGCCGTGGCTTGCGGAGCCGGGGGCGCCGAACCAGCAGTCCAGCACATCCCGCGCGCGCTCATCGAGCGCGGCATATTCCGCTGCGTAGGTCGACGGCCGATCGGATGCTGAACCGCTCATGCGAATTCAAGCACCAGGCGACGCGTGCGAGCACTCTTCTTTTCCAGCTTCGCCACGCGCACCGCGCCGATTTCTTGCGTATTGCGCACGTGCGTGCCACCGCAGGGCTGCAAATCGACGCCCTCGATACGCAGCAGACGCACGCGGCCAAGACCTATTGGCGGCTTCACGCTCATCGTGCGAACCAGTTCGGGGCGCTCGGCCATCTGCTCGTCGGTGATCCACTCGGTCTGCACGCCGTGCGCGCCGCCGACCAGTTCCGCCAGCCGCGTGTCCACAAGCTCGCGTTCGATCGGCTCTACCGTTGCAAAGTCCAAACGCGCGTAGTCGCTGGTGATACTGCAGCCATCCACCGCATAGGGAAGTACCGCGCACATCAGATGGCTCGCGGTATGCAGGCGCATGTGCCGGTAGCGGCGCGCCCAGTCGATCTCAGCAGTGACACGTGCACCGACGACGAGACGCGCCAGCAACGCTTCCTGACCTGGCACCGGCACGTGCACCGCGTCGTCGGGCGTCGCACCTTCGAATTTCGCCTTGCGTGTGTCCGCAATCTCAATGCGCGTTCCGTCCGCCAGGCCTAGCACGCCTGTGTCCCCCGCTTGCCCGCCGCCGAGTGGATAGAACACCGTCTGGTCGAGATGAATGCCCTGCTCGTCGATGCCGGTAATGGCCGCTTCGCAGTGCGTGAGATATGCATCGTCTCGAAAGAGTGCGCGCGTTGTCATGGTGAGGATCCCTGTCCAGTCTTGCCGCAAGGGGACATTATGCCGACGCCTCTAGCCATGCGAAAGCTGGCCGGACGGCCAATCGCTACGCTAGTGGGCGCCACTGTATTGGTCGCAGTAGCGGGCCAGTTGGCATGGCGCTGCGCCTGTGGACGCGATATGACTACACGCCCGCCTGCCTGGAAGCTCACCTCGTGGATCTTAATGCGACACCATCAGCAAGGTTTCGAACCACATGCACTTCAATCCGGCCGATTGCGCATCCAGTCGGCGGTGTCGAAAAACGAGTGCAACAGGCGTTCGCGCAGCGGCTCGGAGAGGCCCACGTCTTCCATCGCCCACGCCATACAACGCAGCCATTGATCACGTTCGTTCGACGCGATTGCAAACGGCAAATGCCGCGCGCGCAGGCGCGGATGGCCAAATCGGCTGATGTAGTGATCCGGGCCACCCAGCCAGCCACACAGGAACCAGAAGGACTTGTCGCGCGAGCCATCGAGCGAGGCCGGATGCAGCGCGCGAATCCCCGCGAACTCCGGCTCGAGGTCCATCAGGTCATAGAAACGGTCGATGAGTTCGCGCACGCGCGTTTCGCCGCCCACCAGTTCGAAGGCCGTGGCTTCTTGAGCCGGCGCTTCTTCGATTGGATCGGTCATACGGTCAACTGGAATCTGCAAAAGTGATCAAAGGGAATCAAACGCATGCGTGCTGCTGGGCTTTCTTCCGCCAGACAGCATTGAAGCTGCGCTCTAGAACGTTCGCGCAACGCTTACGCATCGCGCAGCGATTGCAACGCAGGACGCGCCAGCACGTGGCGCAAGCTCAACCAGCCGCCAATTCCCGCACAGGCCACGCCCGCCGCGATACCGGCCGGCAACAGCCAGGGGTTGAACGGCAGGTAGAACTGAAACACGCGGGTGGCAAGTTGCCAGCCAATCACCTGAGCCCCCATAGCCGCCATCAAGCCGGCCAGCGCGCCCACGGCGACGAACTCCGCGATCTGCACGGCGCGCACCTGTTGATGCGACGCGCCAAGCGCACGCAGCAGCGCGGATTCTCGCATACGCTCGTCACGCGTGCCTGCGAGCGCGGCATACAGCACCAGCACGCCTGCCGCGAGCGTGAACGCAAACAGGAACTGCACGGCGCCGATCACCTGTTCGAGCATGCGTTGCATCTGCGCGAGAATCGGGCCGACATCGATCACCGTGAGATTCGGATACGCGGCAATCAATCCATCAATCGTCGCGCTCTTCTCAGCCGGCAGATGGAAGCTCGTGATGAAGCTCGCCGGGAAGTCCTGCAGCGCGGCGGGTGGCATCAGCACAAAAAAATTGACCTTGAACGAGCCCCAGTCGAGCTTGCGCACACTCGTCACCGGTGCGTCGATCTGCAAGCCTGTTACGTCGAACCGCAGCGTGTCGCCGGTCTTCACATGGATCAGCTTGGCAAGGCCTTCCTCGATTGAAATCTGCGGCTGCTTCGTCTCGCCGTACCACTCCCCGCCGACGATCCGATTGTCGTCCGGCAGACTCGTCGTGTAGGAGAGATTGAACTCGCGGTCGACAAGCCGCTTCGCGTCATCGCTCTTGTACTGGTCCGGATCGACCGGCTTGCCGTCAATGGCAATCAGGCGTCCACGCACCATCGGCGCGAGCACCGCGTCCGGTACCCCATGGGTATTCAGGTACCGCGTGACAGCCGCGCGCTGATCGGGCTGGATGTCGATGATGAACTGATTCGGCGCATCGGGCGGCGTCGATTTGCGCCAACCTGCGATCAGATCGTTGCGCGTCATTGCAATCAGCAGGAGGCACATCAGGCCAATACCGAGCGCGGTAATCTGCAACGCGCTCGCGCTGCTGCGCCGTTCGAGCGACGCCAGCGCATAACGCCAGCCAATGCCCGCATTGACGCGTTCGCTGCGCACGATCTTCGAGGCGCCCCACAACGCGAGCCGCGCGATCAGCGCGAACAACAGCAGCCCGCCCGCAAAACCGCCCGCCACAATCCCGCCCAGTTTGAGCTCGCCAGCCGCGACGATCAAAAGCGCGGCGAACAGCACGATACCCAGCGCATAAGCGGCCCACGCCGTGCGCGCTTCCTCGCCC
>NZ_JBAURZ010000174.1:0-49531 GCF_049581445.1 Paraburkholderia sp.
GGCGCGACGTGCGCGAGGATCGTCGGCGCGGCGAGCACCATCAATGCGCCGCCCGACACGCCGGACGCGAAGCGCCACAGGAAGAACCAGAGAAACGAAACGGGGAACGCGCAGGCGACGAATGCGATCGTCGCGAGCAGCATCATGGTCCGCAATACAGTAGCGGACGAGAACCATTTGACGAACAGCCGCGCGGCGAGCGCGCCGGCCAGATAGCCGCCCAGATTCGCCGCGCCGAGGTAGGCCGCAGTAGACGCCTCGAACCAGTGTGCACCGATAATCGCGGGGAGCAGCGGCGTATACGCAAAACGCGCGAGCCCGATACCCACGAGACTCGCGCTGGCGCCCGCCACCGTACCGCGCCACACATTGAAAGCGGGCTTTTCTGCGTTGCCTGGTGCTACGTACGCCATGATGCGTCTGCTGCCTCCACGTCCTCGAAGGCCGGCAGACTATCTGTCAGGCCCTGTGTTCAGTGGATGCATAATAGATTGAACCGCTCCCGGAGAGAATCGTCTCAGACCGGAAGACATTCTTCCGCCGCGCGGTTCAATCGTCGCTGGTCATGGTCTCGAACTGCTTGAAATGCTTGCGCAGACGAGGTGTCGCGAAGTCGATAAAAGCGCGCACTTTGGGGACGGACAGACGCCCTTGTGGCGTGAGCAGATGAACGGGAAGGGGCGCATGCTCGCTATCGCTCAGGAGGATCTTGAGCGTGCCGGCCTTGACCTCCTGGGCGACATGATAGGAAAACATCCGCGTGACACCATGGCCAGCAACGGCCGAGGCCACCGCGCCGCGAATCGTATTGACGATAAAGCGCGGTGTGAATTGCACGACGAGTGGCAACGTCGAGCGGCCGGATGGCGGAAAGCTCCACGAATCAAGGCCAAAATGCGTCATGGAGATGATGCGATGTTTCGCCAGATCAGCGGGCTCCTTGATGCGTGGATGCCGGTTCAGATAGCGCGGTGAAGCGGCAACCACGCGTCGCACTTCGCCCACGGGCACGGCGATCAGCGACGAGTCCGGCAGATGCGCAATGCGCAGCGCAATGTCGATGCCTTCGTCGATCAGGCTCACGGGACGGTCGAGCAGTTGCAGGCGCACTGAGACGTCGGGATAGCGTTCGATGAAATCGTCGAGGATCGGCCGCAGCACGTCCTCGCCCGCAGCCACCGGCGCGGTCATGGTCAAAAGGCCGCGCGGCGCCGACTTTTCATCGGCCACCAGCAGATCGGCTTCCTCGAGTTCAGTGAGCACGCGCCGGCAAGCGGTGGCATAGCGTTCGCCTGCTTCGCTCAGCTTGATGGTTCGGGTCGTCCGATGCAGCAGCGCGGTGCCGGTGTGATCTTCGAGAAAGGCGATAGCCCGGCTCACGGCCGCTGGCGAACGGCCAAGGCGGCGCGCCGCGCCCGCCAGACTGCCTTCGTCGAGCGTGGCGACGAATACTTTCATCGCATCAATTCGGTCCATGTCGCGTCAGAGGGTGGCTCGCGTGATTGCCACCCGGAGTCTACCGCGTGGCTGCGTCTACCCGGCGCGTCCATGAAATACGTCCACGGCGTAGCGGCCGTGGACGATGCGGATTCGGGTGTTGCGCACGAGGCAGAATCCGCATCGTCTGCCTCTGTGCCTACTACCTGCTTCTTGCTTACTTCTGGCTAAGCTGCTTGCGATACTCGTCAACCGGCAGACCGCCCCATCCCCAGTTCTCTTTTTCCACTTCTTCAATGACCACGAAGGTCGCTGCGAGCGGCTTTTTCAGCACATCGAGCAACAAATTGCTGACACCTGCGATCAGTTTGGCTTTCTCTTCCGCCGTGACTGAATCATTGCCCGGCTGAGTGCCCTCGCGGGTGACCTGAATCGTGACGATTGGCATGCTGCTCTCCTTGATGATGGTTGGCGAACCGGGCGCCGACTGTCGGCGCCCGGTCATCCCCGCAATGCGTGGTTGACGTAGCGAGTGGCGAGGCTTAGTGGCCTGCGCTCTGACCGCCGTCCACGTGGAGGATTTCGCCCGTCACGAACGGCGCCGATTCCAGGAACATGACAGCCTGAGCGATATCGCTCATTTCGCCCATACGGCCAACCGGATGCAGGCCGCCGAGTGCTGCGTGGGTTTCAACCGCGTGCAACGGCGACTTGATGATGCCCGGGGAGACGGCGTTAGCACGAATGCCGCGTTTTGCGTATTCGATGGCGAGCGACTTCGTGGCTGCGTTCAGGCCGCCCTTGGTGAGCGACGCGAGCACGGAAGGCACGCCGTCGATTGCGTGGTCAGTGAGGGTCGTCGTGATGCTGACCACATGGCCGCTGCCGTTCTTTTCCATTTCAGCGATGGCAAGCTGCGTGATGTAGAAGAAGCCGGCCACGTTCACGCCAAGCGCTTTAGCGTAGTCTTCTGCCGTATAGGCGGTGAAAGGCTTGGCGATGAAGACGCCGGCGTTGTTGACGAGCGAGTCGATACGGCCAAAACGCGCCACGCCTTCCGAAATCACGCGACGAGCGGTTGCCGGATCAGCGATATCGCCTGCGATTGACAGAATGCCGGGATCTTCCGACGGCTTGACGCTGCGTGCGGTAGCGACCACGTTGTAGCCACGTTCACGGTACGCCTTGACGATTTCCAGACCAATGCCTTGCGATGCGCCGGTGACGACTGCGACCTTTGTTGCTGTGCTCATGAAAAACCTCCGAATGGTTGATCCGGCTGCTTGCCGGTCGGGCCAGCGGCTCCGATAGGTGTGTAATCTAGGCCCATTGGCCGAGAGTTCGAATACCCGGCGCGGCCAAACACTTTTTACCTGGAGGAATAAATCAGCCAGAAAGGGCGATTCGGAGGGGATGAGGGGGAACAGCAGGGTCGAAAAAGGGCGCCGCTACAAAGGAAAGCCGTCTGCGTAGCTCTCACGCAGATAGCTGACAAAGAGGCTGACCGCGCGCGGCACGTGCGACGCGTACGGCCGCAGCACATAAAGCCGGTCTGCGAACGGCCCTGTCACACGCCATTGCGGCAACACCACGACGAGCTTGCCGGCCTGCACCGCTGCCTGCGCCGTGAAATCCGGCAACAGCGCGATACCCATGTCATCCAGCGCCGCGTCGCGCAGCGCTTCGCTGTTGTTGGCGGAAAACTGCCCATTGACGGGTAGCGTGACGGGCGCCGCCCCCGTCTTGCGCGGGCTCCTGCGTTCAAATGACCAGGTTGCCGCACCCGAAGTGCGCGGATAGAACAGGCAGTCGTGGCTCACGACTTCTTCCGGCGCGAGCGGCGTGCCGCGCTTGCGCAGATAGGCGCGGCTCGCCACCAGCACAGACTGCGTCTCACAGAGCCGCCACGCGACGTGGGTGTCCGGCGCCTCCGCACTGTGACGAATGGCCAGATCGTAACCCTCCGTGGCGAGCGAGCTGAGCCGGTCGGATACCTCCAGCTGAATCCGCACTTCGGGATTCTCGCGCAGGAACGCGGGCAGTTTCGGCAGCAACTGCTGACGGCCAAACGCCACCGGTGCTGTGACCCTGATCAGCCCACGCGCCACGCCCGCCAGTTCGCTGACGCTGGCAAAGCTGGTGGCGATCTCCTCATAGTGGCTTCGTGTATTCTCGACCAGACGCTGCCCGGCTTCGGTCAGGCGCACGCTGCGCGTGGTGCGCTGCACCAACGAAATGCCCGCTGCACGCTCCAGTTCGGAGATACGCTGGCTCATTGCCGCCTTGCTGACGCCAAGGCGCGTGGCCGCTGCCGTGTAGCTACCCTGTTCAGCGAGCACGGTGAGCCAGTGCAGATGGGTCCACAGACCAGCAATTTTCTCGGTTTCCATACATTCATTGTTCACGATAGAAAACAATGAGTTCAATGATAGCGCCTTTGCAGACCGGTCGCGGGCTCTTAGACTCTGTTCATCACCCATTCACCCCCAGGAGACGACATGCAAGCCTTTAACGACAGCGCGGACGTAGGCCACTTTATCCATGGCCAGCGTGTGAGCGGAACGGGCGCCCGGAATCAACCGGTCTTCAATCCTGCTACTGGCGCACGGCCTCGCAAGCTGCTGCTGGGTGAAGCGGCAGATGTCGATGCAGCAGTAGCCAGCGCCAAGTCCGCGTTTCGCGCCTGGAGCGATACGCCGCCGATCCGCCGTGCGCGCGTCATGCTGCGTTTCCTCGAATTGATGAACAAACATCGTGACGAGCTCGCCGCCATCATCACGGCCGAGCATGGCAAGGTGTTCTCGGATGCGCAGGGCGAAGTCTCGCGCGGCATCGACGTGATCGAATTTGCCTGCGGTATCCCCCAACTGCTCAAGGGCGATTACACCGAGCAGGTCTCTACCGGCATCGATAACTGGACCACGCGCCAGGCGCTGGGTGTGGTCGCGGGTATCACGCCGTTCAACTTCCCTTGCATGGTGCCGTGCTGGATGTTCCCGGTGGCCATTGCCGCCGGCAACTCTTTCATTCTCAAGCCGAGCGAGCGTGATCCCTCCGCTTCGCTCTTCATGGCCGACTTGCTGAAGAAAGCCGGGTTGCCCGATGGCGTATTCAACGTGGTGCAGGGCGACAAGGTTGTCGTGGATGCATTGCTCGCTCACCCGGACGTGAAGGCTGTGAGCTTCGTCGGCTCGACGCCGATTGCCAACTACATCTACGAGACCGGCGCGAAAAATGGCAAGCGTGTGCAAGCACTCGGCGGCGCGAAAAACCATATGGTGGTGATGCCGGATGCGGATCTCGATCAGGCCATCGACGCGCTGATCGGTGCCGGGTACGGCTCGGCCGGCGAGCGTTGCATGGCGATTTCAGTGGCCGTGCTGGTGGGCGACGTGGCTGACAAGATCATGCCGCGTCTGGCCGAACGGGCCCGCAACCTGGTCATCAAGAACGGCATGGAAGCGGATGCTGAAATGGGTCCGATCGTCACGCGTCAGGCGCTGGAGCGGATTGAAGGCTATATCGCGCAAGGCGTAACAGAGGGTGCGACGCTGGTGGTCGACGGTCGCGGTCTGAAGGTGCCTGGTCACGAAGACGGCTTCTTTACCGGCGGCACGCTGTTCGACAACGTCACACCGGAAATGCGCATCTATAAGGAAGAGATCTTCGGGCCGGTGCTTGCCTGCGTCCGTGCGAAGGATTTCACTGAAGCCGTGGAACTGGTCAACGCGCATGAGTTCGGCAACGGCGTGGCCTGCTATACACGTGATGGTCACGTGGCCCGCGAGTTCGGCCGCCGCATCGAGGTAGGCATGGTCGGCATCAATGTGCCGATTCCGGTGCCGATGGCATGGCACGGTTTCGGCGGCTGGAAGCGCAGCCTGTTCGGTGACACGCATGCGTATGGCGAAGAGGGTGTGCGTTTCTATACGAAGCAGAAGTCGATCATGCAGCGTTGGCCCGAAAGCACCGAAAAGGGCGCGGAATTCGCGATGCCGACGGCGAAGTAAGTGGCACGACGGGTGGGTTGTTCCAAAACGTCAAGAATGTTTTGCCTGCCGGCACCTTGACAGCCTGGTCGCCCCCCGTGAAGATCGACGAGGAACAGCGCCCGCCACGATGCGGGCGCTCCACTTCGCGGTGCGGCAAGTGCATGGACTCCGGGGACCCTACGGATGCGTGCAGATAACGCCGGCGATCTTTAAGCCATCGGGCGACCATGCAGCGTCAATTTGACGACCTTCTTCTCGGCAGTATCGAACTGTTCTGTCTTGCTGCTGAACTCGGCAGTTTCACCATGGCGGCAACGGCGGCGAGCGTCACACCCGCGGCGGTCAGTCGTGCGGTGGCGCGCCTCGAAAAACGCCTCGGTGTCAGGCTGTTCGTTCGAACCACGCGGCAAATCCGCCTGACAGACCCCGGCAGACGCTACTTTGAGCAGTGTCAGACGGCCTTGCGCCAACTCTCGGACGCGGAGCGCGAAGCGACAGGGCAGCAGGCTACACCGGCCGGTGTGCTGCGAATCAGCATGCCGACGCCTTACGGTCATTACCGCGTCCTGCCTCTGCTGGCGGAATTTCGTTCGCGTTATCCGCAGGTCACGGTCGAAACCCATCTGAGCAACCGCAACATCGATTTCGCGGACGAAGGTTATGACCTTGCGATCCGGGGTCGTGCGCCACAGGATTCGGGCCTGATTGCGCGCAAGCTGGAAGATGCCGAACTGGTCGTCGTGGCATCGCCCGCCTATCTGCGCGACGCCGGCAAGATGGAAACGCCGGATGATCTGCTCAGTCACGATTGCGTCCAGTTCGAGTTGCCCAGCAGCGGCCGCCATATCCCCTGGCTGTTCATGAAGGACGGCGAGCAGATGGAGACCCTGACGCACGGAGGGTATAGCGCCTCGGGCGATGTGCTGGCAGGCGTGACGATGGCGCGTCATGGCGCGGGGGTATTCCAGACCTACCGGTTCATCGTCGAGAAAGACCTCGCTGACGGCACGCTCAAGGAAATGCTCAAACCCTATGGCGGCGCTTCGCGGCCATTCATTCTGCTGTATCCGCACGGGCGGCATGTGTCGTCGCGGGTGCGCAGTTTCGTCGATTTTCTGCTGGAAAAGCTGGCCACACAGAGTGCCCGGCCCGCAAAACACGTACTTGAAAAGGATGCGACATGACTCATCAGACAGACAGTCGCGCGCTGCTGCGCGTGCTTGGCATCGACAAGCCCATCATTCAGGCGCCGATGGCCGGTGTGACCACGCCCGCGCTGGCGGCCGCCGTGTCGAATGCGGGCGGACTGGGATCGTTGGGCGTCGGCGCGATGAAACCGGAAGGCGCGCGCAAGGTGATCCGCGAGACACGTGAACTCACCGCGAAGCCGTTCAATATCAACGTGTTTTGCCATCAACCCGTCACGCAGGATGTGGCGGTGGAGCAGCAATGGTTGAGCTGGCTCACGCCGCAGTTCGAACTTTATGGTGCGACGCCACCAACAGCGCTCTCGGAGATCTACACCAGCTTCGTCGCGGATGCCGCCATGCTCCAAGTGTTCCTCGAAGAGAAGCCGGCTGTCGTCAGTTTCCACTTTGGCCTGCCGTCAGCCGAGGTGATCGCCGCGCTTAAGAACGCCGGGATCAAGCTGTTCGGCGCAGCAACGAATGTTCAGGAAGCCGAACAGGTTGCCAAGGCCGGCGTGGATGCCATTGTGGCGCAAGGTATCGAAGCGGGTGGCCATCGTGGCGTCTTCGATCCCGCTGGTCCGGACCCGCGGCTTGGCACGTTTGCACTGACGCGCCTGCTGGTCAAAGAGTTCGATCTGCCGGTGATCGCCTCGGGCGGCATCATGGATGGCGCAGGAATCGCGGCGGTGCTCGCGCTCGGCGCGCAGGCCGCGCAACTCGGCACCGCTTTTGTTGCGTGCCCGGAGACGTCGATCGACGAAGGCTATCGTCGCGCCATTCTGGGGGACGCGGCTCGCCACACCACCTTTACGTCGGCCATTTCCGGGCGCCTCGCACGAAGCATGGTGAATCGCTTCACGGAACTCGGGGACGGAGCTGACGCGCCCCGCACACCGGCGTATCCGAATGCCTACGATGCCGGCAAGGCGCTGCACGCTGCCGCCAAAGCCAAGGGGGAATTTGGCTACGGCGCGCAGTGGGCAGGGCAGGCCGCCGCGCTGGCGCGGTCGATGCCTGCCGCTGAACTGTTCGCGCAACTGGAGCGCGAGTTGCAGGAGAGCGTGCGTCAGTTGAGCCAATGGGCCGAATGACGCAGCAAACCTGCATTGACTGATTGAGCTACCCGGCGTGAGGTTCAGCCGAATCTCACCGCCTGGACACACATGGGCGTGCCGACTGCGACCGCATCAACCTGCTCGGTGGGCTCGCCGCTTTCCGGATCGAGGCGCAACACCACGACCCGGTCGCTGTCCTGATTGGCCACCAGCATGAATTTCCCCGACGGCGCGAGAGCGAAACTGCGCGGCGTCTTTCCGCCGCTGTCGCGCCTCGTGGCTCTGAGGATGGTGCCATCGCGTTCATCAAGCGCGTAGGTGATCACGCTATCGTCGCCCCGGTATGTGGCGTAAAGAAACCTCCCGTCATGCGACACCAGCACACCCGCGCCGTAACTGGGGGCCGCGTCAGGAAGCAGTCCTTCAAATGTCTGCAGCAATTGCAGCGTGCCCGTATCGGCGTCATAGCTTAGCCTGCACACTGTGTTGCTGAGTTCGTTGATGACATAGGCCTTCGTGCCATCCGGATGAAACGCAATATGCCGTGGCCCCGAACCCGGCGACAGCTTCAGCGCTTCTCCTTCCGTTCGCTCGATACGCCCGCTTGCTGCATCGAGCCGATAGGTGACCAGTTGATCGCCGCCCAGATCAGGGACGATCACGAACCGGTCATCCGGGCTGGGCATGACGCAATGCGGGTGAGGCACACCCTGACGATCAGCGCGCCGGCCTGTTTCGGTATGCACACACTCGCTTACCGCTCGCGTCAAACCACCTTCAGGCGTCACCGAAAAACTCACAACATGCCGGCCCGGCATTTCGCCCGGCGTTTCGTGTGAATAATTGGCAACCAGCACACATTTTCCTTGCCGATCGGTATTGCAGTGCGCGCTCAAACTGCCGCGCGTGCTCTGCCTGCTGCCGACCGCGACCAGAGAACCGCTAGCTGGGTCGACGCGAAAGGCGCTGATCCAACCCTCTGGGCGGATGAACATTTCGCTAGTGGCATAGAGCATGCCGCGCTGCGGCACCACCGCAAGATAAGTCGGGTTCGGCACGTCCGTCGCATCAGACCGCCAGTTCAGCTTGCCTGTCGTTTCGTCGAACTCAAACACTGAAATGCCTTTGCCGTTCGCCGCCGCGAAGTGCGGTACGGCCTGGTTGAGGCCGCCTACGAAAACCAGGGTAGAAGCTGTCATCTTGCTCTCCATATGGAAAACACCTACTTGTATGGTAGTAGGGCGTATTCTAACATTCGCCCATACCAAGAAGAAACCGGTAGCCGGTTCCGGTCATGCCGCACGGTGCGCTGCGCGCCCGTTTAACCTCAAAGCTCAGGAGACGATTGTGCAACTCAACAGGACATTTGTATCGGGAATCGCCAGCGTGGTGCTGATGGCGGTAAGCGGCGCCGCAACGGCCGCCGTGGCGACGGGCGACACGTCGAAGGACAAGATTGCGCTCTCGAACAGCTATGCGGGTAATACATTCCGTCAGCAGCAGCTCAAGAGCTGGGCGCAGGTCGCCGCCGACGCGAAGAAGGCGGGCATCATTGCAGACGCGCCGGCCTTTACCACGGCCGAAAACCAGGCGACCGAGCAGGCACAGCAGATCCAGAATCTGGTGTTGCAAGGCTATAAGGCCATTGTCATCAACGCCGCTTCGCCAACCGCGCTGAACGGCGCCATCAAACAGGCCTGCGCTGCGGGCGTGGTGGTGGTCTCGTTCGACGGCATCGTCACGGAACCCTGTGCTTACAGGATTGCCGCGGACTTCCACAAGATGGGCGCGGTCCAGGTCGATTTCCTCGCGAAGAAGCTCGGCGGCAAGGGCAATATCCTAGAAGTGCGCGGCCTCGCCGGGGTGTCGGTTGATGACGAGATTCACCAAGGCATCGTGGACGAGGTGAAGAAGTATCCAGGTATGAAGATTGTCGGTTCCGTGTACGGCGCCTGGACGCAGACGGTGGCGCAGAAGGAAGTCGCGGGCATTCTGCCTTCCTTGCCGCAGGTCGATGCTGTCGTGACCCAGGGTGGCGATGGCTACGGCGTGGCGCAGGCTTTCCGCGCAGCGGGTCGCAGCATTCCGACCATCATCCTCGGCAATCGTCAGGAAGAACTCGCCTGGTGGAAGTCGCAAGGGGTTGATTCGTATCAGACCATGTCGATTGCTGCGGACCCGGGTTCGTCGACGTTTGCGTTCTGGGCGGCGCAGCAGATTCTCGCGGGCAACAAACTGCCGCACGACATGTCGCTGCCGACCTTGACCGTCACACCGGCTTCGCTCCCCAACGTCTTGTCGACCACCGCGCCGGGCACGGTGGCAAGCAACGTGTTCACGCGTGAACAGGTCGTGGACATGGTCGAATCGCCGAAGAAGTAACGCGGCATGCCGCCGGCGCAGTTGAGTGCGCCGGTGGATCGCTGGTCAGATCCTCATCTTCATCCTCGTACGGCTGGTCCCATGAATCATTCTGAAAGCACGGTGCTCGCTGTGCCGCGCGTGGAAGCGTGTCCGGAACGACTGCTTTCGACTCGCGGCGTCGACGTGAATTTCGGCGCCGTCCGCGCGCTGCAGGGCGTCGATTTCGACTTCCTTAAAGGCGAGTGCGTGGCAATTGCCGGGCACAACGGTGCAGGGAAGTCGACACTGATGTCCGTCCTGGCCGGCGCCCGTCATGCGACCAAAGGCTCGGTACAGATTGACGGCGCTACCCACGAACGTGGGTTCGAGGCTGACGAGGCACGCATGCTCGGGATTCGCTGCGTGTTTCAGGAACTGTCGCTGTGTCCGAATCTCACGATCGAAGAAAACATGCGGGCGGTGCATCCACAGTTGAAGCACTTTGGATGGCGCAAGCGCGCTCGCGCCACGATCGAGGCACAACTTGATGCGATCTTTCCAGGCCATGGACTGCGCGGCACCGATCTGGTCGGCGATCTCTCGCTGACCCAGCAGCAGATGGTGGAGATTGCGCGGGGCTTTGCGTGTATCGACACACCGGTGCGTCTTGTGATTCTGGATGAACCCACCTCGAGTCTCGACAAATACACCGCGGAGCAATTGCTGGCGTATATCCGGCAAAGCGCGGCCTCCGGCGTGACCTGCATCCTGATCACGCACATGCTGGAAGAAATGCTACGCAGTGCTGACCGGGTCATGGTGATGCGCGACGGCAAAGTGGTAGCGACGCTGGACGTAGCGAACCTCGACAAGGAGCAGATCATCCGGGCGATGGGGCAGTTTGTCGAAGGCGCTGCGACGCCTGCGCAGCGCGCGGCGGCGACGACAAGCGGCAGTGTCGCGGCGCTGCAATGGAAGGTGGGGCCGGGCAAACGCACGAGCATCGAAGCGGCACGCGGCACGATTGTCGGCTTCGCCGGACTGGCGGGCCAAGGACAGACCGCGCTGCTGCTTGATATCTACGCGCAGGCACGCAAGCGTAGTTCGCATCAGACGGTGGCGTTTGTCGCGGGAGATCGCCGCGCGGATGGTGTGTTTATAGACTGGACGATCGCCCAGAACTTCGATATCCGGCGGCTCTATAACCGCGACAGTTCAACGTGGATCAACGGCGACGCACTGCGCGAGCTGTTCGATACGTGGGCCAGGAAGATCAACATTCGCGGCGCGGCCCCTACTGAAAATATCCTGTCGCTTAGCGGTGGCAATCAGCAGAAAGTGCTGTTTGCTCGTGCGCTCGCTTCCGATGCCGATCTTGTGCTGATGGACGACCCGATGCGCGGCGTCGACATCGGCACCAAGCTCGAAATCTACGCGCTGCTGCAGGCCGAAGCGGCAAAGGGCCGGACGTTCATCTGGTACACCACGGAGAACGACGAGTTCGCCTACTGCGACAAGATTTACGTGTTTCGCTCGGGCCGCGTCACCCGCGTGCTGGATCGCAGCGAATGCACGGAAGAAGCGCTACTTGCAGCAAGTTTCGACGAGGTAACGTCATGATTCAGGCAGTCAAGATACAGGCGCGCCGCCTCGATCTGCGCTCGGTTTTGCCGGTGGCATCGC
The DNA here is from genome assembly GCF_049581445.1 of Paraburkholderia sp. Classification (GTDB taxonomy): domain Bacteria; phylum Pseudomonadota; class Gammaproteobacteria; order Burkholderiales; family Burkholderiaceae; genus Paraburkholderia. The sequence goes on from NZ_JBAURZ010000174.1 coordinate 11,701, forward strand.
TGTTCGCGGTGCTGATTCCCATGGTGATCGTGCAGCCGAATACGTTCAGTTACTTTGGCGGCGTGATGTTGCTGAACCTCGGCGTACCGATCGTTTTCGCCACACTGTCGCAACTCGCGGTGATTACCGCAAACGAACTCGATCTCTCGATCGGTTCTTTCGTGAGTCTCGTCTCATGCATTGGGGCAACGCTGCTGGTCCGCTCGCCGTTGCTGGGCTGGGCCGCGCTCGCGGGATGCGTCGCGCTCTACGCGCTGATCGGAGCGCTGATCGAATACCGGCGGATTTCTTCTGTCGTGGTCACGCTTGGCCTCTCGTTTGTCTGGAACGGACTCGCGGTGCTGCTGTTGCCGTCTCCCGGCGGCACGAGCCCCAATTGGCTCTCGACGTTGATGGGTTTTCAGTCTCCCGTGATTCCCGCGCCCTTGATCTGGACCGCCGTGATCGGCATTGGCAGTCATTTTCTGCTGATGCGCTCGCCGATTGGCGTGGGGCTGCGCGGGGTGGGCGGCAACCCGGGTGCAATGCGTCGATTCGGCTGGTCGGTGATTCGCGCCAAGGCCATTCTGTTTGCCTGTGCGGGTGTGTTCGGCGTGTGCTCAGGATTGACGCTGCTGGGCCTCGCCACTTCGGCCGACGCCAATATCGCGTTGCGCTACACGCTGTTATCGGTGGCGGGTGTGATTCTGGGCGGCGGTGAGTTCGTCGGTGGACGCGTTTCGGCAATCGGGGCCGTTCTCGGCGCCATTACGCTCACGCTCGCCTCGTCCTTCCTGTCGTTCCTGCAGATTGCACCTGAATGGCAGATCGGCTTGCAGGGCATGATTCTGATCGCGGTGTTGTCACTGCGTCTGGTATTTCGTGGCAAGGGAGCACGGCGATGAAAACAGCCGCATTGACGGTTCGCGATACACCGTGGCTGTGGTCAGTCGCGGGGGCATTGCTGGTGGGCGTGGCCACGAGCCTCGCGCTGGGCGTTGGCATTGCGGGGAACATGCTGTCGGCTGCGTCCGCATTCGTGGTGTTCAGCGTGCTGGTCGGACTCGGGCAAATGCTTGTGGTCACGAGCGGGCCTGGCAACATTGATCTGTCGATCCCCGCGACCATCGCGCTGTCCGGCGTTGTCGCCATGCGCGTGATGGCCGGACAAGATAGCGCGATTGTGCTGGGCATCGCTACCGTGATTGGGATCGGTGTTGGGATCGGCCTGTTCAACTATCTGTTGATTCGCTTGCTGCGCATCCCTCCGATTATCGCGACCCTTTCTTCCAGTTTCGTGTTGCAGTCCGTCGCGATCAGCCTCGGCCGGGGCAGCGCTGCGCCGCCGCCCGGTTTGGAAAACTTTGCGTTGAGCCGCGTGGGTGGCGTGTCGAGTCTTGCCTTTGTGGCGCTGGTCGTCACGTTATTGACCGGTGTCGTGCTGTTCAGACTGGTGCAAGGGCGCAGCCTCTCTGCCGTCGGCCAGAACGCGCGGGCGGCAAATCTCGCTGGCGTGCGCGTGGAGTGGGTCCGTTGTGCGACTTATGTGGCCTGCGCAGTGCTGGTCGCGTTGTGTGCATTGCTGCTCTCGGCGTTTTCCGGTGGCGCGACGCTCGATATGGGCGCCGACTATATGCTGCTCTCGGTGGCGGTAGTCGTGATTGGCGGCACCCAGGTATCGGGTGGCCGAGCGAGTCCGACGGGAGTGTGGGGGGCGGCCTGTTTCCTGTTTCTCATCAATGCGCTGCTCAATGCGAGCGGTACCGGCGCAGGCTTACGCGCCATCGTCTACGGCGCACTAATCATTGGCGTGACGACGATTGCGGGTGGTTCGCCAGCGGCTCGGCGGTGATGTTGCGTTATCTCACTGGGGACGAACGTGAAGGTTCGGACCGTGGTCAGTCAATCTGTGCAGCAAGGATAATTTTATGAAGATCGTTCGCGCCGACGTCATCGTCACCTGTCCGGGGCGTAATTTCGTCACCCTGAAGATCGTCACGGACGAGGGCGTGCACGGCATTGGCGACGCCACGCTGAACGGTCGCGAACTGGCGGTGGCGGCCTATCTGAAGGAGCACGTCTGCCCGACGCTGATTGGCCGCGATCCTGGGCGTATCGAGGATATCTGGCAGTACCTCTACAAGGGCGCGTACTGGCGCCGTGGGCCGGTAACGATGACGGCCATCGCAGCGGTAGATATGGCGTTGTGGGACATCCTCGGCAAGGTGACGGGCATGCCGCTGTACCGTCTGCTGGGTGGCGCCTCGCGCGACGGCGTGATGGTCTACGGACACGCCACGGGCCGCGACATACCCGAAGCGCTCGACCGTTACGCGGAACATATCGAAGCGGGCTACAAGGCGATCCGCATCCAGTGCGGTGTGCCGAACATGCGCTCGGTGTATGGTGTCTCGAAGGGCAACGGCATGTATGAGCCGGCTACCAAGGGCGCTGTCGAGGAGCAGAGCTGGTCGTCGGAGAAGTATCTGGACTTCGTGCCGAAGCTCTTTGAAGCGGTGCGCGAGAAGTTCGGCTTCGATACGCATCTGCTGCACGACGTGCACCACCGCCTCACGCCCATCGAAGCGGCCCGTCTGGGTAAATCGGTCGAACCGTACCGGCTCTTCTGGATGGAAGACCCGACGCCTGCGGAGAATCAGGCGGGTTTCCGGCTGATTCGCGAACATACCGTCACGCCGATCGCGGTGGGCGAAGTGTTCAACAGCATCTGGGACTGCAAGCAGTTGATCGAGGAGCAGCTGATCGACTATATCCGCGCCACGCTCACACACGCAGGGGGTATCACGCATCTGCGGCGTATTGCGGATTTCGCTGCGCTGTACCAGGTACGTACCGGCTGTCATGGTCCATCGGATCTGTCGCCGGTCTGCATGGGCGCGGCCCTGCACTTCGACCTGTGGGTGCCGAATTTCGGCGTGCAGGAGTACATGGGATTTCCTGACGCGGCGCTTGAGGTGTTCCCGCACGCGTGGCGCTTCGAGAACGGCATGATGCATCCGGGCGAGGCGCCGGGGCACGGTGTCGATATCGACGAGACGCTTGCTGCCCGCTACCCGTATGACCCTGCCTATTTACCGGTTGCGCGTCTTGAAGACGGAACGCTGTGGAACTGGTGATTGGCTTTTAACCCACTTTTTGAAGCTTGTTCCCGTCGCGCTGCACCGAGCGCGCGACGCTTACTGATCGGAGTTTCCCCATGCTGGCAGCTGTTCTCCACGAACCCAGATTGATCCGCATTGACGAGGTCGAGCCACCCGAACCCGGCCCGGGACAGGTACGCGTGCGCGTGCGCGCAGGCGGCATCTGCGGCTCGGATCTGTCGTACTACTTCAAGGGCAAGAGCGGCGATTTCGCGGTGCGCGAGCCGTTTGTGCTCGGTCACGAGGTGGCCGGTGAAGTGGACTCTTTCGGTGCCGACGTGACGGCGTTGGCCGCTGGCCAACGCGTGGCGGTCAATCCGGGGCTCACGTGCGGTACCTGCCGGTATTGCGTGAGCGGCATGCCGAATCACTGCCTGAACATGCGCTTCATGGGCAGCGCGTCGACGTTCCCGCATACGCAGGGCATGTTTCGCCAGTACATCGTGGTGTCGGCGCGCCAGTGCGTGCCGGTGCCCGAAGGCGTCGATTTCGCGCAGGCCTCGATGGCTGAGCCGCTCGCGGTCGCATTGCATGCGGTGCGACAGGCCGGATCGCTGGTCGGCGCACGCGTGCTGCTGATCGGTTGCGGGCCGATTGGCTGCATTCTGCTGACGGTTGCGCGTCGCGCTGGCGCGCATCGTGTGGTGGCGATGGATCTCTCTGACAAGGCGCTGCAGATCGCCGCTTCGCTAGGTGCCGACGAAACAGTCAATGCCGCGGATAGCGAGACCATCGCACGGTGGGCCGAACAGCGCGGCACCTTCGACGTGGTGATCGAGGCATCCGGAAGTCCGACGGGTCTCGATGCGGCGTTGCGTTCGGTGCGCGCGGGCGGCGCAGTGATCCAGGTGGGCAATCTGCCGGCGGGGCAATCGCCGGTAGCGGCCAATCTCGTGATGGCCAAGGAAATCCGCTACCAGGGCTCATTCCGCTTCACCGACGAATACGCGGTGGCCGCCGAGGAGATTGCTTCAGGCAAGGTCGATCTGCGTCCCATCATGACGCATGCCTTTGCGATGGCGGATGCCAACCAGGCGTTCGAAGTCGCACACGACCGCGCGCAATCAATGAAAGTACACCTGAATTTCGATTGACCCAATTGAGTGGATGGCGATGGCAGCTGCTGCGGTGCGCGCGGTTGATACACGCTCGAACGACCACGGCAGCACTCTCGCCAACCCATTGCGCGTTCAAAAAACGTGCATGGTAGTATGGTTTGAGCCACTCACACGCAGGCTCAAAGCGATGGCTTATTCCGTTGAGTCAATTCGCAGCGCCTGAACCCGACGAGCCGCATTCCGATGACAACCTCTCTCGCCACAGAATTCGAAGACCCCGATGAATCTTCCATCGTCGCGCCAGCAGCAAGACGACGGATGGGGCGAGCGACCATGCCGCGTGCTGCGTTGCCTGATTTGACAGCCCAAGTGTCGATCGACTCTCACGAGCCGATCAGCAAGCAGATCTTTCGCGCATTGCGTCAGGCGATTTTCGTCGGTCAGATGGTCCCGGGCACGCCGCTTTCGGAGAAGGAAGTCTCGGACATGTTTCACGTGTCACGGCAACCGGTGCGCGAGGCGTTTATCAAACTGGTGGAAGCCGGTGTGCTTCAGGTGCTGCCGCAACGCGGGACCCTGGTGAAGCGGATCTCTCCGCGTATGGTCAGGGAAGGGCGGTTTATCCGTGAGGCGATAGAAACGGCCGTCGCCCGCAAGGCAGCGGAATCCATCACCGACGCCCAGTTGCAACAGCTCACGGAGAACGTGCGGGATCAGAAACGTGCAGCGAAGTCGAACGACACTGCAGCGTTTCTGGCCCTGGATGAAGCTTTTCACTACTCGATCGCGCAGTCTATCGACTGCATCGCCGCCTGGAACACGATTCAGGACATCAAGGCGCAAATGGATCGGGTTCGCTATCTGAGTCTGCCTGATGTGTCGCCCCTCGACCTCTTGATCAAACAGCACGCAAAGATCCTGGCTGCATTGCGAGCGCATGATTCCAGCGCGGCCGAAGAGGCGATGCGTGCACATTTGCGTGAGATCCTCGTTTCGCTCGGGCCGATTGCGGCGCGCAACCCCAACTGGTTCGAAACGGACGAGCCCGAGCGGGTGCCCCTCGCCACCTGAGCGGCGCTGGCAAGTCGCATCCCGCCCCCCGCTGCGGGTGGTGCCGTTCCCTCTCATGTCAGGCCTACTGCTACCACGGCGCGATTTGCCGTAAGGCACGCCGCCGCCACATAGCCGCAAGTGAAACGCGCGGTCGGACATTGAAAGAGGGGACGAACGATGGGTGTACTAAGCGGCATTCGGGTTCTGGAATTTGAAGCGATAGGACCGGGACCGTTCGGCGCGATGCTGCTTGCCGATATGGGCGCAGATGTCCTGCGTATCGACCGGCCGGTGGCGCCGGACGATCTGGGACCAAAAACCAACGGCAAACGCGTTGACGTCACAGGTCGTGGCCGGCGCTCAGTGACACTCGATCTGAAGCAGCCAGACGCCGTCGAGGCAGCGCTCGACCTGATGTCACGTGCGGACATCGTGATCGAAGGCTTTCGGCCGGGCACGATGGAGCGGCTGGGACTCGGGCCAGAGGCCGCGTTCGCGCGTAATCCGGGGCTCGTCTATGGCCGTATGACCGGCTGGGGACAAACGGGGCCGCTCGCCGCACGTGCCGGGCACGATCTGAACTACATTGCGCTGTCGGGTGTGTTGTCCGGCATCGGCCGTGCGGATGAGGCGCCGGTGGTGCCGCTGAATCTCGTCGGTGATTATGGCGGGGGCGGCATGCTGCTCGCGCTGGGCGTGCTCGCGGCTGTGCTGAACGTTCAGCGTGGCGGCAAGGGCCAGGTGGTGGACGCGGCGATGATCGAAGGCGCGGCCCAACTGGGCGCGGTGGTCTGGGGCTTGCTGGCCTCCGGCAACTGGCGCGAGCAGCGGCAGAGCAACCTGCTGGACGGCGGTACGCCCTGGTACGACAGCTACAAGACGCGTGACGGTCACTACATGGCCGTGGGCGCCGTCGAAAGCCGCTTTTACGCGGAATTGCTCCACAAACTGGGACTGGCCGATGCGGGACTGCCGAAGCAGCACGACCGCGCCGGATGGCCAGTTTTGCGCGAGCGTTTCGAAGCCGTATTCCTGACGCGGACCCGCGACGAATGGTGCGAGGTGTTCGAAGGCAGCGATGCGTGTGTTGCGCCGGTGCTGGGCTTCTCGGAAGCGCCGGCTCATCCGCAGCATCGTGCGCGCGGCAGCTTCGTCGAAGTGGCCGGGGTGGTTCAGCCTGCACCCGCGCCGCGTTTTTCCGCCACCCCTTCGCACATCACCGGACCGGCGCCGCGACGCGGCGAACGTGGACTGGACGCATTGCGCGACTGGGGCTTCGACGACACCGCAGTGGCCCGTCTGCGCGAAAACGGCCTGGGCTACCAGTCGTGACGTGTGCCGCAGCGTCGAAACAGTACAGAGATTGACTCAGGAGACAACAGATGAAAGTAATGGTCGCGGTAAAACGCGTGGTGGACTTCAACGTGAAAGTGCGGGTCAAGGCTGACGGCACAGGCGTCGATCTCGCGAACGTGAAAATGAGCATGAATCCGTTCGATGAGATTGCGGTTGAAGAAGCGGTGCGGCTAAAGGAAAGCGGCGTCGTGAGCGAAGTGATCGCAGTATCGTGTGGCGTGAGCGCGTGTCAGGAGACGCTGCGCACTGCGCTGGCAATCGGCGCGGATCGTGCGATTCTGGTCGAAACCGCCGCGGACTTGCAGCCGCTCGCGGTCGCCAAATTGCTCAAGGCTCTGGTGGAGCGTGAAGCCCCGCAACTGGTGATTCTTGGCAAACAGGCAATCGACAACGATTGCAACCAGACCGGCCAGATGCTCGCCGCGCTCGCGGGTTTCCCGCAGGCAACCTTTGCGAGCCGTGTCGAACTGACGGATGCCAATGTCACGGTGACGCGTGAAATCGACGGTGGACTCGAAACAGTCCGGCTCGCCACGCCTGCGGTTGTCACCACGGATCTACGCCTGAACGAGCCACGGTATGTGACGCTGCCCAACATCATGAAAGCGAAGAAAAAGCAGCTCGACACAATGACGCCGGAACAGTTGGGCGTCGATGTCACGCCGCGTCTGACCACATTGAAGACTGCCGAACCGCCGCGTCGTAGCGCAGGCGTCAAGGTGCCAGACGTCGCCGCACTGGTTGCGAAACTGAAAAACGAAGCAAAGGTGATCTGACAATGAATACGATTTCGCAAAGGAAAGTGCTAGTCGTGGCCGAGCATGACCACGCGTCGATCAGAACGGCTACGCTTAACGCGGTGAGTGCTGCGCTTGAAGTGTGCGCAGATCAGGGCGAGGTGCATGTGCTTGTGGCCGGACATCAAGCGGGCGAGGCGGCGCGAGCGGCTGCCACTGTGGCCGGCGTAGCGCGTGTGCTGCATGCCGATGCGCCGCAACTGGCCGAAGGGCTCGCTGAAAACGTCGCGGCGCAGGTGCTGGTACTTGCAGCGGAATACAGCCACATCGTTTTTGCATCGACGAGCGCGGGCAAGAATGTCGCGCCCCGCGTTGCCGCATTGCTCGATGTCGCGCAGATCTCGGACGTTACGCGGGTGATCGGCGCCGACACGTTCGAGCGGCCAATCTATGCTGGCAACGCAATCGTGACCGTGCAAAGCCACGATCCGGTGAAGGTGTTGACCGTGCGTGTGACCGGCTTCGATGCCGCGTGTGCGCAAGGCGGCGCGGCACAGATCGACAGCGTCGCGGCCGTTGCGGACAGCGGGCTTTCCATGTTCGTCGGACGCGCCGTGGCAAAAAGCGACCGGCCGGAACTTGGTGACGCGCAGATCGTCGTCAGCGGTGGTCGGGCGCTCGGCAGTAGCGAGAAGTTCACTGAGGTCCTCACCCCGTTGGCCGACAAGCTCGGTGCTGCGCTCGGCGCGAGCCGGGCCGCAGTCGACGCGGGTTTCGCGCCGAACGACTGGCAGGTGGGACAGACCGGTAAGATCGTCGCGCCTCAACTGTATGTAGCGTGCGGGATCTCGGGCGCGATCCAGCATCTGGCCGGCATGAAGGACTCGAAGGTGATCGTCGCGATCAATAAGGACGCGGAGGCGCCGATCTTCAGCGTCGCCGATTATGGACTCGAAGCGGATCTGTTCGATGCGGTGCCGCAATTCGTGAACGCGATTTAAGGGTTGCTTGGAGCGGTTGGGTTTCAGTTGGAGTTAAGGCCGCTGCGTTGTCGCAGCGGCTTTCTCGTTTGCGTTGTACCCAGCGCGGATAGCAGGGGTTATTTTTAAGGATTGCTTCGAGCGATCAGGCTGAAGTAGGGGGCAGAGCCGCTGTGTTGTCACAGCGGCATTTTCGCTTGCGTGGGAGTCAGCCCGGATAGCGGGGTTATTGCCGGGTCAAAGAGCGGACCAATAAAGCGTATAAAAAAATCGCCGCGTGGGCGGCGATTCAAAGGTCGACAACGAAGCCCCCAAAAACCCCTTACTGCAGATTCCCCGCCACCGCAATAGTCTGCCCCGTGATGTAATTCGACTCAGGTGAGCAGAACAGGTACACACCACCAGCAGCTTCTTCCGGCGTGCCCCCACGGCCGAGCGGATTGCGCTGCGCGTGCGACTTCAGCATCTCCGGATTCAGGCCAACGCGAATATCGCGGCCCTCGATCTTCACCGTCGCACCGGCGTTGGCATCCGCCGAGGTCATGCGCGTATGGATCAACCCAAACGCCACGGCATTGACGTTGACATTAAAACGTCCCCACTCGCGGGCGAGCGCGCGTGTCATACCCAGCACGCCAGCCTTGGCGCCCGAATAGTTGAGCTGGCCGGCATTGCCGTTGAGCGCCGAGGTCGACGAAATGTTGACGATCTTGCGATATACGTCACGGCCGGCTTCCTTGTCCGCGGCGTGCAGCGCCTTAACGTGCGGATAGGCTGCGCGCAGAATGCGGAACGGCGCGGTCATATGGCAGTCGATGATCGCGTACCACTGCTCGTCGGTCATTTTCTGCACCACGTCATCCCACGTATAACCGGCGTTGTTGACGAGGATATCGATGCCCTGGTAAGTGGTCATCGCAGTGTTGACGAAGCGGTCGGCAAAATCCGGCGCGCTGACGTTACCTACGCAGGCCACCGCTTCCGCGCCCATCTTTTTCAGCGCTTCGACCGTTTCATGCGCCGGATCGGCGTCGAGATCGTTGATCACCAGACGCGCGCCTTCGCTCGCCAGTTTTTCCGCGATCGCACGGCCAATGCCGCGACCCGATCCCGTCACGAGTGCTACCTTGCCTTGAAGCTTGCCCATGTTTGTGTCTCCTTGACTGAATGTATCAACGCGAGTTTTAAAAGCGCGTAATAAAGCGTGTATTAAAGCGCGACGACCGCATCGCCCATGATGCGCGCCTCGCCGAATTGATTGGCAGTCGAGATTTCCAGCTTGACGCGCTGCTCGCCATCCGCTTCGAATTTCTCCACCACACGACCGCTGCAGGTAATCTGATGGCCGAGTTGCGTGATGCCGACAAAGCGCACGCCGAACTGGCGCAGTTGCCGTTGATCGACCCACTGCGTGAGCAGCCGGCCGAGGTAGGCCATCGACAGCATGCCGTGCGCGAACACGTCGGGCATGCCGGCGCGGCGCACGGCGTCCAGATCGATATGCACCACATTGTGGTCGCCCGACGCACCTGCAAATAGCGCGAGGGTCGTGCGGTTGATCGGGGCCAGCGCGAGCGGCGGCAGCACGTCGCCTACGTTGAGTGAGTCGAAAGAAAGGGTGCTCATTCGCGTGCTCCGTTTAACGCTGAACAATCACGCTGCGCAAATCCGCCACGTGCTCGCCATGCTGATTCGTCACCCGCGTTTGCCTCACGATGAAGCAGAGCGCGCCGCCTTTCTTCTCATAGATTTCACTGATGTGGCTTTCGTACTGGAGCGTGTCGCCCGCGTAGGCCATCCGGTGATAGGTGAAGGTCTGTTCGCCGTGCAGAATGCGCGTGACCTGAATACCCAGTTCGTCGCGCCATTGCGTATTGGGCTGTTCAAACTCCAGCGAGAACAGAAAGGTGGGCGGCAGCGGCAGTGCCGGGTGCCCGGCGTCGCGCGCGGCCGACTCGTCGAAATAGATCGGGTTGGTTTCGCCGATTGCCTTCGCAAAGAAACGCAAACGCCACGCGTCGGTGCTCGCCTTGAAGACCGGCAGTTTCCTGCCGATGTGTTTTTTGTCGATCATCCTTAGGACTCCGTCAGCAGCGCGCGCTTTACGCCGACTTGTAAACGGTCACGACGCAAGCGCCGCCGAGACCCACGTTGTGCGCGAGCGCGACCTTCGCACCTTCGACCTGGCGCTGCCCGGCGCTACCGCGCAACTGGTTGGTCATTTCGTAGCATTGCGCGAGGCCGGTCGCGCCGAGCGGATGCCCCTTGGAGAGCAGGCCGCCAGACGGATTGACCACCCATTTGCCGCCATACGTGTTGTCGTTATCGTTGACGAGCTTTTCGCCTTCACCCTCGGCGCACAGACCGAGTCCTTCATACGTCAGCAACTCGTTTTGTGCAAAACAGTCGTGCAACTCGATCACGTCGATATCAGCGGGGCCGACGCCGGCCTGCTCATACGCGATCTTCGCAGCAGAACGCGTCATGTCGAAACCGACCACGCGGATCATGTCGCGGGCGTCGTAGGTGCTCGGCAGATCGGTGGTCAATGCCTGGCCTGCGATCAGCACATCGGTGCGCAGACCGCGCTTGCGGGCGAACTCCTCGGACACCACGATCGCGGCGGCGGCGCCGCACGTCGGCGGGCAGGCCATCAGGCGGGTCAAGATGCCGTCCCACAGCATCGGCGCAGCCATCACGTCTTCGGTCGAGACGACATTGCGGAATACCGCGAGCGGATTGCGCGCCGCGTGCTGGCTGGCCTTCGCGCGAATCTTCGCGAACGTTTCGAGTTTGGTGCCGTACTTCTTCATGTGCGCCATGCCCGCGCCCGCGAACTGACGGATGGCATTGCTGAGGCCGTCGGGTTGGCCGACCAGTTCGTTGACTACGTCGTTCGCACGTTCCAGCGCCGATGCGCGATCTGTCCACACCGACCTGAGCGCGCCTGGGTTCATGAACTCGAAGCCGACCGCCAGCGCGCAGTCGACCGCGCCGCTTTGCACGGCCTGGCGTGCGAGGAATAACGCCGACGAACCAGTCGCGCAGTTGTTGTTGACGTTGATAACCGGAATGCCGGTCATGCCGACGTGATACAGCGCCTTCTGTCCGCAGGTGGAATCGCCATACACATAGCCGGCATAGGCCTGCTGCACGTCGGCGTAGTCAATGCCGGCATCGGCGAGTGCCTCGCGCACGGCGCCAGCGCCCATCACGTCGTACGGCTCGCTGGTGCCGGGTTTCTTGAACGGAATCATGCCTACGCCGGCGACGAATACATTACGGGTCATGTGATAGCTCCTTGTATCTTGTAGTTTGATCGGGTCGAATTGCTTGCAAATGGCTTGCGAATGATTTAAGCGGCAGGTCGAATTACAGCTTGCGGGAGATCAGGTCACGCATGACCTCGCTCGTGCCGCCATAAATGCGCGTCACACGTGAATCGGCGAACGCGCGAGCGACCGGGTACTCGAGCATGTAGCCGTAGCCGCCATGCAACTGCACCATTTCGTCGAGCGCCTTGCCGAGCGTTTCAGTGGCGAACAGTTTGGCGATGGCCGCTTCTTCGAGCGTCAGACGGCGGCGCACGTGTTCCGACAGATAGTGATCGACCATCAGACGCACGGCGATGGCTTGCGCCTTGATGTCGGCGAGCTTGAACTTGGTGTTCTGGAAGTCCCACACGGTCTGATTGAACGCCTTGCGGTCCTTCACGTAGTTCAGCGTGTGCTCGAGGCAAGCTTCGAGCTTGGCGGCGGCGCCGAGCGCGATCGACAGACGCTCTTGCGGCAGTTCCGCCATCAGATACGCGAAACCTTTGCCTTCTTCGCCGAGACGATTGGTGACGGGCACGCGCACATTGTCGAAGAACAGTTCTGCAGTGTCCTGCGCGTGCTGGCCGACCTTGTCGAGCTTGCGGCCGCGCCGGAAACCCTCGCGGGTCGCTTCGACGACGATCAGGCTCACACCACGCGAGCCGGCGTTCGGATCGGTCTTGCAGACCATGATGATCAGATCGGCGGTCAGCCCGTTGCTAATGAAGGTCTTGCTGCCGTTGATCACATATTCGTCGCCGTCTCGCACGGCAGTGGTACGTACTGCTTTCAGGTCGCTGCCAGTACCCGGCTCGGTCATGCCGATTGCCAGAATCGCCTCGCCGGAACAGACCTTCGGCAACCAGCGCTGCTTCTGTTCTTCGTTACCGAGCCGCGCGAGATACGGGGCGATGATGTCCGAGTGAACCGAGAACCCGAGGCCACTGATGCCGCAGCTATTCACTTCTTCGTTGAGCACCGCGGCATGGCCGAAGTCGCCGCCGCCACCGCCGTACTCGGTCGGCAGCGTGAGGCACAGCAGACCTTCGCGGCCGGCCTTAAGCCAGGTCTCGCGGTCGACGCAGCCGGCCTTGTCCCATGCAGCCTGCTTCGGCAGGCATTCGCGTTCGAGGAAGCGGCGCGCGGTGGTGCGCAGCATTTCGTGATCGTCACGGAAAACGTTACGGGTGATCTGCATTGCTATTGTCCTGAGTGTGATTTTTGACGTCGTTCGTGACGGGGTTTCATCGCGTGCAGGCGATATGCGCTGCGGGTTCGGCGTGGTACAACTGATCGATCAGATGCGCGCGGCGCGCGCGGGTGACCGCCTGGTTCACGTAGCCTTTGTCGGCGATTTCGTTGGCATCGATCGAGGGGGGCTCGGCCATCAGCATCAGCCGCTCCACCCGCAGACTGGCGCCGCCGGTTTTCTGTTCGGCCAGACGCGCGCCTAGTGCGGCGACGACGAGCGGATGGTGGATCAGCGTCGCCGCATCCAACTCGGCGAGTTCCGGCGCGAGACGCCGGCACGCGGCGACGTTGGGCCATGCGAGCGCAGCAAGAAAGGTGTGATCGTGGCCGCAGATCACGGCGTCGGTGATAAGCGGCGCGCATTGATCGATAAGTGCGAGCCTCACCGCGCCAGTGCGGACCCAGGTCCCATTGGTGAGCTTGAAATCCTCGACGACTCGGCCGGCGAACAAAAGGCCGCGCGAAGGATCGGCCGGGTCGGCCAGACGCACGGCGTCGCCAAGGCGGAAAAAGCCTTCTTCGTCGAATGCAGCCGCCGTGAGGTCGGGATTCGCGATATAGCCGCCGAAAACATGCGCGCCACGCATGCGGATCTCATAGCGCGCATCGTCGCCCTCGATCGGCAACAGCTTGACCTCGGCACCCGGGACGGGCGTGCCGATGTTGCCTAGGTTATCGCCCGACCAGCCGCAATAAGTGCCCATGCCGCTGGTCTCGGTAGAGGCGAGACCTGAACAGAACGCAATCCGTTCGCCGACCGTATCTTCCGCGACGCGCTGAATGCGCTGCCACACGTCGCGCGGCAGGCTAGCGCCGCCGTAGCCGAAAAAGTGCACGTTCGATAGCAGATTGCGCGCGAGTGCCGGGTCGCGTTCGAGTTCGGTTGCGAGCACTGCCCAAGCCGAGGGAACGCTGGTGAAGATGGTCGGCGCCACCTCGCGCAGATTGCGCACGGTGCGCTCGATCATGCCCGGCAGCGGCCGGCCGTCGTCGATATAGTGCGTCGCGCCGAACTGCACGGAGCGCCCGAGGTTCAGTACGCCGCCCAGACCGTGATGCCAGGGCAGCCAGTCGAGAAAGACCGGTTGCGATGCGCCCAGCCAGCCGAGGTTATCCGCGTAGTAGGCGATCACGGCGCGGAAGTTGCCATAGGTCAGGTTCACGCCTTTGGGTGCGCCGGTCGAACCGGAGGTGAAAAGCACGCGAACCGTATCTTCGGGGCCAATGGCCGAATGCGCCGCAGCGATCGCGGCGAGCCGAACGGGCGTGAGTTCGGTGGCGATGAGATCGGCCCAGGCAAGCTGTGCGCCAACGGCACCGCGCACTGCGATCACCGGCGTCGCAGCGAGTTCCAGCGCCGCGAGCGCGCGTTCGAAAGGGTCGCGCGTCTGCACGAAAACCGCTGCAGGAGGCACGAGCGCCTGAACGCCTTTAAGACGCGCGAAGTCCTTGCTAAGGGTTGCATAGGCGGGCGAAACCGGAGCGGTGGGAATGCCGACGTATTCTGCTGCGAGCAACAGGATTGCCTGCTCGATGGAATTGCCGGACAGCAGCATCAACGGACGCTCTTGATTCAGGCCTAGCTCAAGCAGCCCTGCCGCGACCGCTTGCACCTGTTGCCACAGCTCGCGCCATCCGATGCTGCGCCATGCACCCTGTTCGGCCCGCTCACTGAAGGCCGGCGTATCGCCTCGGGATTGCGCCCAGACAGGAATGAAATCGGCGAAGCTGCGTTGCGCGATATCTGGCGGCGGATTGGCCGAGCGCAGAATCAGCGTGCCGTCGACACGGCGTTCGACGAGCGTGCGCCGCTCGGGAAAGCGTACTGGCCGGTAGGGCGCCAGCGAGTGTTCATTGACCATGAACGAAGTCATTACGCCTGTCTCCTGAGGGAGACGCGACATGCGCGTTCCCTTTTTCTGGTTTCGGTGAGGGTAGGGTTTGCGCGAATCAGCAACAACCGACCCCCTTGCGTTCTAGGATAGGGGTTCGCGGTCGTACCGAAACCACCCAAGGTGGGTGGCGCGGGTCAAGGGGAGAAGAGCAGGGACGTGCGGGCGCCGCCACCCAAGCGCGAAACGGGGTGGCGGGTCGGTCAGGCTGTCAGGCTGGGATAGGTAGAGGCGGCATAGGCAGCAGAAGCGAACGCTTTCAGACGTCTTCAGCGTCGCTTGACCAGGAGGGAACGCCGCGTTCGAGATCGCGCACTCGCGCCACCGCCTCGTCGCGACTCGATACCCCGAGCTTGCCGTAGATATTCTTCAGATGCCATTTCACCGTTTCCGGTGAAATGCCGAGCGTGCGTGCAATTTTCTTGTTCGGCAATGCCTGGGCCAGCAGGCTCAGGACTTTTGTCTCACGCTCACTCAAGCTTTCCACGCCGGCCATCGATGCCCCGCGCGGGCCAGCGGAGTCCGTCGGGCTGGCCGCTTGCACGGCAGCAGGCTGATGCGCCGCCCGCAAGCGGCTGACGTAAAACGAAAGCACCGGATCCTGCGCTTCGCCTTGCACGACCTGCTCGATCAACGTAAGCGCGTCGGGATGCGCGTCGAGGATACTGCGCAGCAGTCCCAGCCGATGCCCGCGCCGCAACGCGGCCAGCACGGATTGGCGCGCCGCGTCCACCCGGCCGCGGCGGGAGTCCACTGCCGCGCCTTGCATCTGCAGATGCGCGACAAGCCGTTGCCAGCCTTGTTCGTCGCACAACGCGATCAGCGGATATAGACGCGTGGCGGCACCCTCGAAATCCTCGTGAGCGATGCACCAGTTGATGTGCGCACGCGTAGCCAGCGCCTCCACATCGCGCAGCGTGCTCGAACGAGCCGCCGGGATGCGACCCGCCAGTGCGTCGAGTTGCGCGAGCCGCGTCTCGGCGGCGTCAAACTGTCCGATCAGCAGATGCCGGTGGACCTGCTCGGCAAGACTGTGGGCAACGAGGCGATGCAAACCGTGCTGCGTCGCGTATTCTTCGAGGCGCTCCAGACACGCGAATGCATCGAGCCGGTGTCCGGCGATCCAGTGAACCGACGACAGAACGATGAGCACGCGCAGCACCGAGTCGGGTATCGACACGCGTTCGAGCACGTCGATGCGGTCTTCCAGGAGCTTGCGCGCGGCGTCCAGGTCGTTGAATTCATATAGCACCTCGCCGAGCAGCGCGGCTGCGAAGCATGCCGGTTCAGCCGCCGCGCTGCCGCGCTGGTCGGCGTCGAACAGGACGTCGCGGCAGATGCGTTCCACCTGCACGAACTTGCCCTCGAGCGCATAACTGAAGCCCATGATGCAGCGCCCGTTCAGCATGCCGCCCGCGGTGCCGGCAAGCGGCACGCCGTCGAGCAGCAGCGGGGGCGCATCGAGTTGGATCCGCCGAGCGTGCTCGTACTCGCCCCTGCGCATGTACAGCCACGACAGCAGGTTATTGCGGCTGCCGATGGCGTAGGCGTCCGAGCCCGCAGGCGCATGCAGCAGTTGCGGCAGCACGGCCATCGCGCTCTCGGTGTCGTCCTGCTGCACGGCGAACACGGCTTTCAGCAGCGTGAGCCGGTAGCGCGAGTCGGCATCGAGTCCGGCGACTTCGGCATCTAACCGTGCGATGCCGGCCGCACACGCCTCGAATTCGCGTGCGTAAAGATGCAGATGGAGCATCCACAGCCGTAGCGAGATGCGCGACTGGATCTCCGCCAGCGGGAGTAGCCGAATGAGCCCAACCAGCTTGCGCAGGTCGCCCTTGACCTGCATGGTTCGGGCGACCCGCTGCACGAGATCCGCCGCCGCGGCCGTTTCACCGGCCAGCAACGCGTGGCGGACCGCTTCGTCCGGCTGGTCATGATCGCGAAACCAGATCCATGCTGCGTGATGCACTTCGCACTGTTGAAATTCGCTGCGCGCGCGAAAGCGTTCGAGCAACGTTTCGCGAAACAGGGGGTTCAGGCGATACCAGGTTTCACTGCCGGAACGCTCGACGGGGGCGATGAACAGATTTTCGCTTTCCAGCCGCGTCAGCAGCGAGAGCACCTCTTCAGGCCGCTGGGCGTCGCCGATTAGCGCGACGCACAACGGCGCACATACGCGCACGCAGGTGGCCATGCGGATCAGCAACTCCACTTCGGGGGGCGATAGCCTCGACAGGACTTCGCGTTCGAAATAGTCCGCGAATCCACGAGCGTCCTGCAATTGCGCGTTGGTTAGTGCATCGGACGACGCGTTATCCGGAGTGCCAGGTTTTTTCCGTTTCAGGCGCATGGCGAACAGTTGCAGTCCGGCGACCCAGCCATCGGTCATTTCGTGCATCTGCCTGGCGTCGCGCGAGCGGATGTCGCCCAGTTGCGCCTTCAGGAATTCTTCCGATTCTGCTGCCGTGAAGCGTAAATCACGCATGTCGAGTTCAAGCACGAGCCCCTGGTCGCGCAAGCGGCCCAGCGAAAGCGGCACGACGCCCCGCGATACCAGCGCGACATGCAGATTCGGCGGTGCGTAGTCGAGCAGCCATTGCAACGCTTCGTGACTGCGCGGGTTGGTCAGATGATGCAGGTCGTCGAGCACTAGCACGACTTCAGCAGGGTGGCTCGCGATGCCGCGCACAAGAGCAATCACGGTGCGCTCGACTGCTTCGTCGTCCACACCACGGCCGCCCAGCAGGGCAGCCTCGTGGCACATCGCGGGATCGACCTGCGCGAGGCTCGCGACCAGGTAGTCCAGACAGTGCGTAATGTCGTTGTCGTCGGGTACGAGCGTGAGCCACGCGAAATCGTAGCCGAGCGGCAGCAATGCTTCACGCCAGCCAACCAGCGCAGTGGTCTTGCCACATCCGGCAGGACCCTGAAGCACGATGCAACGTTTGCGCCGGGCATCGAGCAACTGCGTGAGCAGTCGCTCGCGCGCGACGATGCGCGTGGCGCTACGTGGGGGAATCAAACGGGGATCGGCCTTGATCTCGCTCGTGGCGATGGTGGCCCGGCGCTCGTCCGGAGGAAGAGAATTCTGCGACATGGTGACTTGCGCCTTGCGGCAATGGCGCTGCGCCTCGTGGCCAGCGGCCAAAGAGGCCGAAGTTGTGATCGCTGTATTGTAGCGCAGCGAAGCGGGCTTTCTGGCCCTCACATCTGTCGCAAAAATAGGATGGGCAGCGACGGGCATCATGCGCCAGCCCATCGTCGCCGAACTTGACTGGGCATCGCGGCGATGCGCTCGCCTCGCGCCCGTCAGACGCGTTCATTCGCGGCATGCTCATTGGCGACATGCTCATTGACGACATGCTCATTGACGGCATGCTCATTGACGGGTATCGAAGCTCGGTCCCTCGAACGGACAAAGTTGACCACTTCGCCGTCTCGCCGCCACGCATAGCAGGTGTCCACCATGGGATGCCCGGCGCGGTGCTTGTCCTCTTCGACCCTCGCGCGCTCTGGTGCGGTTGAACTGTGCAAGCCCATCATGGTCTGGATCGCCGTGGTAGCAATTGGGCCGAGCAACTCGGTGAGATGCGTGCAGCCTCTCGCGCCGCCGACGCGGCGCTTCACTTCCTTCATGAATCCCGCTGCCAGCGTGACGCCTTTTAATGCGGCATACGCCTCGTTGATGTCGGCACAAAACGGCGAAGGTCCGATCTCCGTACGCGCCTCTATATGGTGGATCACGAGGCCCGCGTCGACTGTCACAACGACGCGCATGGCGTGGATTGGCTCGCCGGCTGGGACCTCTTTGAACAGAAGTGTGCTGTCGTCTGACTTGATGTCCTGCATGCGTCCTTCGATGTCGAAGAGACCGTCGCTGCGCACATAGCCCGTGCAGACGATCTGGCGGCAATGCAACGGCCGGCGCGAAGGGGATTGCGATGGAGTCGGGTCCATGGAAGTTCTCGGTCTCGCCCGATGTCGGTGCGGAAGTGATCGGTACGCACCCAGCCTAGATGAACGGCGGACGCTAGCACCCCCCTCGATTGGGGGGCTGCCCGATCTGCGTATTCAACTTCGTTCCGGGCAGGTCGGGGTATTCCCGTCCCCCCTCCGTTCGGGTAGGTCAAGCGCGTGAGCATGACTGCAAGATTGCCGCACAACGCAATCAACGTGAGATATCGATGCTTCGCCCCAGGATACATGGCTATACAGCGGTCTCACCGATTGATCGAGGGCGGTGGTTTGCCATGACCTGCCGCCCCGCTTTGATCCGGGCGTGCTGCCGCATTGGCGACTGGCCGGCACCTGCTTGAGTTTGATTTACCCGCGTCCGCCGGACGCGGCAAACATAAAGGGGAGACATGCATGCGTTTTGTCAGAACGAGCATTTGTACCGCGACGATGATGCTCGCCGCGGGCGGTGCCGCCGCGCAGTCGAGCGTGACGCTTTACGGGGTAGCGGACACCTTTGTCCAGTACCAGGATAATGGCGGAAACCATTCGTATTCCGAAAGAAGCGGTGGATCGACCGGTACCCAGTTCGGCCTCAAGGGTAACGAGGATCTGGGTAACGGACTGAAGGCGATATTCGATGTCGAGACGGGATTTAATCTCAACAACGGATCGCTCTTTGCGAACACGTCGACGCTGTTCTATCGCCAGTCATGGGTTGGCCTGAAAGACGACACGTATGGCGCGCTGACTTTCGGGCGTCAGTATCAACCGAGTTTCTGGGCCATTTATTTTTCGGATCCGTTCCGTGGCAATGAAGTCCTGTCGCCACTTTCGGCGGCCGACCTCGCCGGGGCGAGCGACAAGGCAACGCTCGCGACCCAGTACATTGCCGGGCGCACCAGCAATTCGATTGTCTATACGTCGCCGGACATGCGCGGAGTGCACCTCTATGCCATGTATGCGCTCCCTGCCACGGTGACGCAGCCTCTGGTGACGACCAGCGGCAATATGCTAGACCTCGCGGCTAACTACTCAGGCTACGGCTTTTACGCAGGGTTGGGATATCAATTCCAGCATGGTGGGCAAGAGAGCGCACCACTCGTGGCTAGCGCACCGAGCCTCATGACGACCTTCAACCTGGTGGGCATGGAACACTTCACCAGTGCATTGGCTTATCGCTGGGGGATCGTAAACTTTCAGCTGAACTATACATACAACAAGCCGAACGACGTGCCGGCGGGTTCGCTCGTAACGATCACGCCAGCGCTGAAGGTGCCGCTTTCGACGTTTGTGCACGCGTTCAGTATTGTCGAACTGGGGGCCACGATCCAGGCCACCGCTGCAGACAGCATCGAGATTGCTGGTATTGAGCGCGATGTGCGTGGCGTCCATGACAACACGCCGGGCATCGAGGTCGGTGTCGATCACAACATTTCAAAGCGCACCAGCTTCTATATGCGCGCCGGTTACATGAAAAACAATGGCAGCGCGAACGTGAGCTGGCCGGGCACCACGGGTGTGGCCAGCGGCTCGAAGCAGGTTCTCGCCGTGCTGGGCATGACCCACCGCTTCTAACCGCAATCACGAAGATCGGCGACCCTAAGTGGCGTCGTCGAAGGCGAAGGTGGCCTCGGGCCGCCCGCAAAGCCTTGATAAGAGACCAGAGGAAACGATTCATGAAAACAACGACTATGGCCATTGTGCTGGCTGTCGGCACGCTCGTCCTGACGGGTAACGCCGAGGTGCACGCGCAAAGCAGCAACGCGGCCTCGGCGCCCGTTGCAAGTGGGGCAACTGATCCGAAAGCGATCAAGGCCGCCAATCGCGCGCTGCAAAAAGACGTGCTGCGCGCGTTGACCAAAACTAAGGGACTTCGCAATAGCACGATCACCGTGCGCGCCAACAACGGAGCCGTGACGCTGGAAGGCACGGTTCCCGAGGAGTCTCAGGTGGACATGGCGACGCACGCGGCCGAGGGTGTGGCCGGGGTGACTTCGGTGAAAAACGCGTTGACGTTGTCGTCGTTCTGAACCGTGGGTAGGACACGCCTAGCGTTCAACGTATAGCGTTCACATGGCCGGCTCGCGAATCTGCTGAGCCGGCCATGTTGCATTGATGGCGTGACAAGTCCGGTATACGCGGTTTCAGGGAATGCGCTGCGACACTTCGCATCTACCTCGACGCCAGATGCGCCCGATGCGTGACACACCTGCTGTGCGTCACGCATCGGGGTTTCACGCTGCTGCCTTCCTTCAAACCTTGAGATTCGGCAGCGGCTTGCCTTGCATCTCCTGCTCCTGCAATTCGCGCCATGCAATCTTGCCGGTGGCCGAACGCGGTAACTGCTCGACGATCTGAATGATCCGTGGCGCCTTGTAAGTCGCCATGTTCGCACGACACCACGCGAGCAGCGCGTCCGGGGTGACGTCGAGACAGTCGGCCTTCAGCACAATGATCGCCTTCACGGTTTCACCGCGGTGCGCGTCGCGCGCGGCAATCACGCACGCTTCCTGAATGGCCGGATGCGTATGCAGCGCGGCTTCCACCTCAGCCGGCCAAACCTTGTAACCGGACGCATTTACCATCCGCTTCAGACGGTCACGCATGGTGAAGTAGCCGTCCGCATCGACGCTTGCCAGATCTCCAGTGCGAAAGAAACGCTTGCCGTCGATCGCGATGAAGCTCTCCTCGTTGGCCCTCGGTTTGTTCCAGTAGCCGAGCATGACCTGCGCGCCATGCACTGCGATTTCGCCGATTTCTCCCGGCGGCAACATCTCGAAGGTAACCGGGTCGATGACACGCGCGTCCACGCCATACGTGGCGATGCCCAGGTGGCCGACTCGTGGCGCATGCATCGGATTGGCGATCAGAAACGAAGCGGTTTCCGTCAGGCCGTAACCTTCGACGAATTGCAATCCATAGCGTTCCTTCATGAGCCGGGCCGTCCCTTCCGGCACCGCCGCGCCGCCGCCGACGACCACGCTCAGGCTGCTCACGTCGAAAGTGTCGATCCCCGGTTGTGCGAAGAATTCCACCAGCATCGGCGGCGGCGCGGCCCAGAAAGTGACGCGATGACGTGCGATCAATTGGGCAGCGGTTCGGGCGTCCCAGCGTGGCAGCAAAACGATGGTGCCGCCCATGTAGATGGGACCGTTGACGCTGTTCTGCAGGCCGAGCAGGTGGAACAGCGGCGCCACGGCCAGGTAGGCCGATTCGGCGTGCGAGCGGCGCCAGAGCTGGGAGCCAGCTACCGACGTCATCACCGTGCGATGCGTATGCATGCAGGCCTTCGGCGCGCCAGTGGTGCCAGACGTGTACGGAAGCATGCAAAGGTCGTCGGGACCGCTGCTGTGCGGCGCGGGCGGTTGTGCTTGCGCCAGGGCGTCGAGCCAGCGCACGGCGCCCTCAGGCAACGGCCCACCAGATGAGCGCGAGCGCACCCAGTCGGGCACGGACAGACCCGTGTCGTCGCCTGTCAGCGCATCGCCATAGTGATGGACGACGATGTGCCGCAGCGGCGTGACGCCCACCAAAGGCGCCAGCCGCTCCAGCAATTCGCTCGCGGCAAAGGCGGCAATCGCGCCGCTATCCACGACGATGTGGTGCAACTCGCTCTCGACGAGCATCGCATTGACGGGCACCACGACGGCGTCCGCGCGCAGAATCGCAAAGTAGGCGACGATGAATTGCGGGCTGTTCTGGCTGAACAACGCAACCCGGTCGCCACGTTGCACGCCGCACTTGTGTTGCAGATAGCCAGCCATGCGCTCAACTTCAGCAAACAATGCGGCATACGTGATTGCCGTGCCGTAGAACTGGATTGCCACCTTGTCGGGAAAACGCCGTGCCGAGAGTTCGAGATTCTCAAACAGCGTGGTTGCGGGCACATGAAAGTGATCCGGTACACCGCGCAGGACTGCGTCCGCGCTGACGTAAAGCGGGCTCGCAGGACGTTCGACGATATCCGTAGTGGTGGAAATTTGTGCCATATTTGTGTCTCCTGTCGACCGGAGTTAGGGCTTTAGCGCTTACTCCGGTCCGATGCAGAGCGCTTGCTCAGGGCCCATGCAGGTTACTTGCCAGATTACTGTCTGCCGGTCTCAGAACGCCGTGTCGCCGTCCAGCAACCGGCGTGCGATCGTGCGGCGCTGGATCTCGGACGTGCCGTCCGGAATGCGCATGGTGCGCGCCCAGCGGTAGCCCGCTTCGAGACGCAGTTCGTTCGTGAGACCCATGCCGCCATGAATCTGGATCGCGCGATCCATCACGCGACCGACCATCTCCGTCGCCGATGCCTTGACGATCGACACTTCTTTCGTCGCAGGCTGACCGGAGTCGACCAGCCACGCGCAATGCCGGACCATCGACTTGCAGGCGTAGATGTCCATCGCGCATTCCGCCAACATGAACTGCACGGCCTGATGCCCGGCAATCGCCTCCCCGAACGTCTTGCGCACCTGGGCGTAGGCTAGCGCCTGGTCGAGCGCCCAGCGCGCGAGACCGACGCATGATGCCGCCATGCTCAGCCGCCCGGCATTGACGCCATCCAGCGCAACCGACAAACCTCGGTTGACGGGTCCGAGGCGGTGGCTGTCCGGCACCCGTACACTATCGAGCGTAATGATGCCGATGTCCGCGCCAAGATGGCCCATGATCGGAATCACACTCGGCACCGAGAATCCTGCAGTCTCGGTGGGCAGGAAGAAACCGGTGATGCCGCCGCGGCGCGCACGCGCCTCGTCCTCATCTGTGACAGCGAAGATCATCGCATAGTCGGCGTAGGGCGCATTAGTGATCCACTGCTTGGTGCCGCTGATTTTCCAGTGATCGCCGTCGCGCACGGCGCGCGTGCGCATGCCGAAGACGTCGGAGCCGGCATCCGGCTCGCTCAGGCCGAAGCACATGGTCTTGTCGCCGCTTGCCAGCGCTTCGTGACAGGTCGCCAGTATGGCGGGGTCCATGTGCTTCAGCACGGGAGACAACCCATTCGTAAAAGGCGACGGCAACACAACCGTTTGCACCAGATGCCGCTCCGGTCCGCAATGCGCGTTGAGTCGCTCCTGAATGTACACGGCGGCCTGGGTGCCTAGCCCCCCGCCGCCGAGCGATTCGGCGGCAAGCGCGGTATAGAAGCCCAGTTCCGCCGAGCGCATCCGAACCTGCCTGCGCAGTGCCAGCACGGCGGGCGCGTAGCGGCCGTTTTCTGTGTAGATGGTCCGTTCGCTCGCCAGCAGCGTGCGATGCTCATGCTCGAGTCCCACCACTTCACGGTCGATGAACCGGATCAGCGCGTCGCCGAAATCGACCCATTCGCTGGGCACGTCGAAGTTCATTGGAATGCCTCCTTGTCTCTGTTGAGCGGCTGATATGTGGTCTGGCCGCTGTCGATGGTGTGCAGCCATACGTCCAGGCGGCGCACCTGGCCTGAAGCGATCGGGCGTCGTCCTCGCACGCGCGTCATGCGGGAGTAAACGTCGGTACCGGCGCGCCGTTTTCCGTCGGTGCGAATACCACGCGTACTCTTTGTCCGATATGCACCGCGTCGAGATCGCAGTTGACGATATGGGTCATCATCGACACGCCTTCGTCGAGCGTGACGTAAGCGATGCAAAACGGCTCGGGACCGGCGCGTCGCGTGACGCTGAACGAATAGACCGTGCCGTGCCCGCTAGACGCTTTCCAGTGCGTCGTGCCCATGCAGAACGGGCACAGCATGCGCGGGTACCAATGAGGCTTGCCGCATGCGTCGCAATGTTTCAGTAGCAAGCGGTGCTCGCGTGCGGCTTGCCAGAATTCCGCGTTGTCCGGCCATTCAGCGGGGGCAGGAAAAGAACCGGGTGTCGTGGCGGATGTCATGTCATTGCTCCCGTTCGAGGATCAAGGTGGCGCTGCCGTGACGTGAGCCGAGGTAGCCACCCGTGCCCTGTGCCAGCGCGAGCGTGCAGTTCTTCACCTGCACGGCTGGGTGCGCCTCGCCACGTAACTGCCGGACCGCCTCGATCACCTTTGTGATGCCGCCGCGATTGGCCGGGTGGCTGCTGCACAGGCCGCCACCGTCTGTATTGAACGGCAGTCTGCCAACGCCGGAGATCAGGTTGCCGTCAGCGACAAATTTGCCGCCTTCGCCCTTTTTGCAAAACCCCAGGTCTTCGAGCTGCATCAGTACGGTGATCGTAAAGCTGTCGTAGATCGAGGCGTACTGGATATCGGCGGGTGTGACGCGTGCTTCGGCGAATGCAGCGGCGCCGGAGAATCTGGCCGCCGACCAGCTCAGATCGACGGCGCCACCAAGCTGTCCCTTGACCGCTTCGCCCGCGCCGCGGATCTTGACTGCACGGCCGCCGAGCGTAGCCGCGATTTCCGGACGGGCGACGATCAACGCGCCGCCGCCGTCTGAAACCACACAGCAGTCCAGCCGGTGCAGCGGATCGGAGATCATCTGCGAGGCGAGCACATCTTCCACGGTGACGACATCGCGCAACATCGCATTCGGGTTGTGCTGTGCATGATGCGATGCGGCCACCTTGATCCAGGCGAGTTGCTCGCTGGTGGTACCGTATTCATACATGTGACGCATCGCCACCATCGCGTACAGATTTACGGTCAGCGGCCTGAACGGCGCCTCGAACGGGAGGTCAGGCAGATCCTTGCCCCAGTTGCGCGCCTGCGTGCCGCTCGAACCTTCGGAGCGTGGGCGTCCCGCCAGTGTGATCAGCGCGACATTGCATTTGCCCGCCGCGATGGCCTGCGCGGCATGGGATACGTGCGCGAGATACGCGCAGCCGCCCATGTCGGTGGAATCAACATGGCGCACGGTCAGACCGAGGTAGTCGACCATGTTGAGCGGGCCGAGGCCTGGTGCGTCGCCCGCGCAAAAATAGCCGTCGATATCGCGCAGCGTCAACCCCGCGTCGTCAAGCGCGCCTTTCGCGCATTCCGCGTGCAACTGCGGGACGGTCTTGTCGGGCGCCTTGCGGGTCGGGTGTTCATAGGCTCCGACGATCCAGGCTTTGCCATGGATGCTCATAAGAATTCTCCTGCGGGAGTTGCCAACGTGCGAAGGCGAACGACCCGTCCGGTTCGAAAGGAGGCGGCCGTGCTCATGCCTGACGCACCGTGCCGGAATCACGCATCTGCTGGATATCGTCCAACGCGTAGCCCGCGCGCAGCAGGATGTCTGCAGTATGCTCGCCGAGCAGCGGCGCACGGTGACGCACCGCGCCTGGCGTGCGGCTCAGCTTGATCGGCACGCCGGCGATCTTGACAGGCTCGCTTGAACCGGGTTGCTCAACGTCGACCAACATTTCACGCACCTGGTAGTGCGGGTCCGCGAATATCTCCGCCGACGTATAAACCGGCCCAAACGGCACCCGCGATCCCAGACATTGCGCGAGTTCTTCCTTCGTGCGCACGGACGTGAAACCCTCGATCGTATCGATCACGCGTTGCGCGTTCGTCACGCGCGCCGCGTTGGTCGCGAATGCCGGGTCGGTGATGAGATCAGGGCGATCCATCGCATGGGCGAGTTTTTCCCAGAAGCCGTCGTGCGCGCAGGCAATCGATACCCAGCCATCGCGAGCGCGAAACAGGCCGAACGGGCAGAGCAGGGGATGGCGATTGCCTTCGGGTGCCGATACGACGCCCGTGTAAGAACGCTGATAGACGATGCGTTCACACATCGCCAGCACACAGTCGGTCATGGCGACGTCGACGAACTGGCCTTCACCGGTTTCGCGGGCGCGATACACGGCGGCAAGAATGCCCAGGCATAGCATCAACGCGGGCACGGTGTCGCCGACTCCTGGGCCGATCTTGGTGGGCGTCTCGCGGTCGGGGCCGGTAATGCCCATCATGCCGCCCATTGCTTGCGATACCACGTCGTAGGCGGGCCAGTCCGCATAAGGGCTGGCGCCGCTGCGCGGATCGCCGAACCCTCGCACCGCACCATAGACCAGACGCGGGTTGGTTTCGCGTAACTGTTCGTACGAGAGACCGAGGCGTTCCATCACACCGGCGCGGAAATTCTCCACCACGATATCGGCGCCATCGATCAGCCGGCGGACGATTTCGCGGCCTTGCGGGTTTTTCAGGTCCACTGCGATCGACTGCTTGTTGCGGTTTACGCTCTGGAAATAGCCACCGAAATCGCGCAGCGTGTCGTCGTCGCGAAATGGTCCTGTGCTGCGGGTGCCGTCGCCGCTCATCGCCTCAACCTTGATCACTTCCGCCCCATGGTCCGCAAGAATCTGCGTGCAGAATGGACCGGCCAGCATCTGCGTCAGGTCGATCACGCGGAGGCCTGCGAGAGCGCCTGTGGCTTGGGAGGGCGGCTGCGTGGACTGGTTCATTCCGTTCCTTCTTCGATTTCGTGCGGTCTCGATGTGCAGTGGCGGCTTATAGCGCCCCGGCTCACGGGTTCATCAAAGCGTGAATGCGTGGATAAACTTCGCGAGCGGGCAACGTGTGCAGCGCTTCAACGAGGCACCACAGATCCTCGCTCAGGGCTGCGCCGATCAGCGCGCGTGCTTTACCTTGCAATTTCTTGAGTTGCTCCGCGGACGGTATTGGATCCGCGAGTTCGACCGTGTGTTCGAAGCACGATCCATCGCGCGTCTCAATGACAGCTCGGCTGGCGGTATCGGTTACCTCCGGATCAGCGTGGATCGATACGCGCTGCATGAGGCTGACGAGCGCCGGGTCGCCGCACATCGAAACCGAAAACGCGCCTGGCGCTGCCGTGTCCAGTCCGTTGAGCACCATCGCGGCAGTGAACGCCAGACTGAACTTGGCTTCGAGTCCGGTTTGCGGTCGCGCAATGCAGCAGACGGGCAGCCACTGCGGATTGATGTGCAGCCTGACCCGGTCTATATCCTCGGTCAGAAGGCCGTGTTTGGTGCGCAGCGCGAGCAGCGCCTCCAGGGCCGGGTGCGTGCCATGACAGCACGCATGAAACTTGTACTGAACGTCGACGAAACGAAAGTGCTGCGGCAGGCCGCCGAACGGATCGCTGCCATGGGCCGTCTGCGCGCCATGTGTGGATGCAAACCCGCCCGTACCTTCGATCGCATCGCGCCGCGATTCAAAGCCGAGCGATGCGAGCGTTGCCGCCTCTACGCCGTTGGCTGCGGCCATGCCCGCGTGAAAGGGTTTGCCCATC
The DNA here is from genome assembly GCF_049581445.1 of Paraburkholderia sp. Classification (GTDB taxonomy): domain Bacteria; phylum Pseudomonadota; class Gammaproteobacteria; order Burkholderiales; family Burkholderiaceae; genus Paraburkholderia. The sequence goes on from NZ_JBAURZ010000174.1 coordinate 39,596, forward strand.
GAGCCGAACTGGCATTTGAGCCCGGACGCGCGCGTGGCGGCGAGACCGAAAGCGTGGGTGGCTTGCGTGACATCGAGGCCTAGCAGGCGTGAGCAAGCGGCCGTGGCGCCGAAAGCCCCGGAGGTCGCTGTCTGATGAAAGCCCGCATTGTAGTGAGCACGCCCAAGCCACTGGCCGATGCGACAGGTGGCTTCGACACCACATAAAAACGCTTCAAGGACGGCGTTGCCGTCCGCCTGCTGCTGCTCGGCTACCGCAAGCGCAGCGGGCAGCACCGCAACGCTCGGATGGCCAACGAACGCAAAGTGCGTGTCGTCGTAGTCGAGCGCATGCGCCACCGTGCCGTTCAGCAACGCCGCCGCCCGTGGCGGAATGCGTGTCTCCATCCCAAATGCGCTGGCCTGCGGCGTGCCGCCTTCGCGCACCACCAGTTCACGCACGATGCGGCTAGCGGGTTCGTCCTGCCCGGCCAGTGCAACAGCGAAAATGTCGTAAAAGGACAGGCGTGCGAAGTTGAGTGCGGCGCTCGGAAAACTAACGGACCTGTCGGTCGCAAAGCGCGCAGCTTGTGTCGTGATGCCGGCTTCGTCCTGCATACGGGATGGGTTCATGGATGGCCTCGCGCCTTCAGGCCGCTATCTTGCCGAGCAAGGCGTCGGAGATGATCCGCATCTGGATTTCCGACGTGCCCTCGAAGATTTTGGTGAGTCGCGCGTCGCGCCAGTAACGCTCGGCGGGAAAGTGAGTCGTGTACCCCGCGCCGCCGTGAATCTGCAAGCCTTCGCTGGTGACGCGCTCCGACATCTCGCTCGCGAACAGCTTCACCATGGCCGCTTCGATATCGCAGCGCTCGCCTTCGTCGATCTTCTCGCAGACGGCATAGAGCAACGCACGTGACGCTTCGATCTGGGTGGCCATGTCGGCAAGCTTGAAACGGATCGCCTGAAAATGCGCAATCGGCGAGCCGAACTGGTTGCGCTCGCTCGCATAGCGCAGTGCGTCTTCGAGACTGCCCTGAGCAAGTCCGATCGAACGCGCCGCGGTATGCGCGCGCGCCGTTTCAAGACCGGCGGTGGCGAGATAAAACGCCTTGCCTTCTTCCCCGACCATCTTCGCGGCCGATACCCGGCAGCGATCGAAGGCCAACTCCCAGGTAGTCCAGCCGTGATATCCGATCTTCGGGATGACGCTGCCCTGGACGCCTTCGGGCAACTGGCCGCGTGGCTTCTCGACCATGAAGGCGCTCAGGCCGCGATGACGCGCCTTGGGATCGATCACGGGATCGGTGCGCGCAATCACGAGGATGAAATCAGCGTCGTCCGCGAAAGTGCACCAGTATTTGCTGCCAGTGATTTCCCATTCGTCGCCGACCCGCACTGCGCGGCACGAAATGTTCGACACGTCCGAGCCGGCGTTCGCTTCCGATAGCGAGAACGCACCGAGGAATTCGCCACGCGCCATGCGCGGAAGGTAGTCGGCCTTCTTCTCTGGAGGCAGGCCTTTCAATGCGCCGATCAGACCATTGCCGCGCGCGATCAGGCTGCCCACGCTCATCCAGCCGCGCGAGAGTTGCTCAGCTACGAGGCAGTACTCGTAGGCACCAAGACCCAGCCCGCCGTATTCCTCAGGAATCAGGATACCGAAGTAACCGAGTTCACCCATTTCGTCGATCAGCTCACGCGGGATACGGCCTTTCTCCGGATCGAGTTTGTTGGCGAGCGGCAGGACGCGTTCCATCGTGAATTGGCGCGCCGTCTCCTGAATCATACGTCGTTCTTCGGACAGTTTTTGCACGGTGTCTGCTCCTTGGGTATTGCGATCTCGCCGTTTCCGCCAGCGGGTATGTACGGACATAGTAGCGGCCATGCAGTACCCCCTGACAAGCGATTTCTGATTGCCTACCCGAATCGGGTGGGTCTGACATAAAAGCGCTCAACGCACGTGTGGCCCGGTTGACAGTGCACCGTCTGACCAACACTATGTCCGTACAAAGAGACGGGTGTAATGACAGGAGGAGCGGTGGCGACGACAAAGAACAGGACAGGCAACTACTTCGAGGATTTTCATCTGGGCATGACGATTCGCCATGCCACACCGCGCACCCTGACGGAAGCCGACAGGAGCCTTTATATCGGTCTTACTGGCAGCCGCGCGGCGCTTGGCACGGCGCAGACGAATGCGCATGCGCTCGGCTTTGAGCAGCGTCCGCTTGAAGACCTGCTGGTTTTCAACACGGCGTTCGGTAAGACCGTGCCCGATATTTCGCTGAATGCCGTGGCCAATCTCGGCTACGCCGACGTGCGTTTCGTCGCCGATGTGTACCCGGGCGACACGCTGAGCGTAGAGACGACGATCATCGGGACGAAGGAGAACTCGAACCGTAAGAGCGGGGTGGTCTACGTGCGTTCAAGCGCGAGTAATCAACACGGTCGTGAAGTGCTGACGTGGATTCGCTGGGTGATGGTGCACAAGCGCAATTTCGAAGCGCGCTGCAGCGAGCCCGTCGTACCGTCGCTGGAAGCTGTGGTGGCAAGCGCGCGGCTGCCTCGTGCCGACTATTTGGCGGGGGTGCGCGACATCGTGACCATGACTGGTATTGAGGCGCTTTGGGATGACTACGAGGTCGGCGAGCGCATCGATCACCCTGGCGCAATGACAGTCAATGACAGCGATCACAGCATCGCGACACGTCTGTACCAGAACACGGCGAAGGCGCACTTCGACGGCTATGCCGCGGCCGCTCAAGGCAAGCAGCGGCTGGTCTATGGCGGTCACGTCATGTCGATCTGCAAGGCGCTGACCTACGATGGCCTGGAAAACGCACTGTCCTTCCTTGCGATCAACAGCGGTAGTCATGTGAATCCGACCCATGCTGGCGACACGCTTGCTTGCGCGACCCAGGTTCTCGAAAAGATCGATCTGGGCGATGGCAGCCCCGTCGGTGGACTTCGCGTGCGCACGATCGGTGTAAAGAACGCGAGTCCAGTGTCGATCGTCTTCGCTGACGCAACGGGCCAGCGGCCGACGCATCCTGAGCATGTCGTGCTCGATCTGGACTACACCGTCGCCATTCCGAGACTTCCCGGACTTCAAAGACAGTCGACTACCTAACCCGGATATCGGAGAACTTTATGGTTGCAACTACGCATCCGCGCGACGCCCTGTTTGCTGGCGAAAAAGCATTTCCCATGTTGGCCGCTTGCGAGCATTTCGCTGGCAGCGAGAAACTGATCGGCAAGGCGTTCGACCTGCAGGCAGAACTCGGCCCCGTCTTCGACATTACCTGCGATTGTGAGGACGGCGCCGCCGCCGGCGAGGAGCGTGAGCATGCGCAGATGGTGGCGCGCATGCTCAACTCCGCCGCAAACCGTTTTGGCCGCGCGGGCGTACGCATCCATGACCCGGCTCATGCCGCGTGGCGGCAGGAGGTCGACATCATCGTCGGCGACGCGGCAGAGCGGGTGGCGTATATCACGATTCCCAAGGCGACCCGGCATGAGCAGATTGCCGAGGTGATCGACCATATCGGCTTAGTAGCGGGCAGAGCCGGCGTGCATCGGGCAATACCGGTGCACGTGCTGATCGAAACGCACGGTGCGCTGCGCGAGGTCTTTGCGATTGCCTCGTTGCCGCATATCGAAGTGCTGGACTTTGGCCTGATGGATTTTGTCAGCGGCCATCACGGCGCCATTCCCGCAGCGGCGATGCGCAGTCCCGGCCAGTTCGAGCACGCGCTGCTCGCGCGCGCCAAAGCGGATATGGTTGCCGCTGCGCTCGCCAATGGCATCGTGCCCGCGCATAACGTCTGCCTGAACCTGAAGGATGCCGGCGTGATCGCGGCCGACGCGACGCGAGCCCGCAACGAATTCGGCTTCCTGCGCATGTGGAGCATCCACCCTGCGCAGATCGCACCGATCGTCGCGGCGATGCGCCCGGATTTTGCCGAAGTGACAGACGCCGCCGCGATTCTATGCGCGGCACACGACGCGGGTTGGGGGCCGATCCAGTACCAGGGAGAATTGCACGACCGCGCGACCTATCGTTATTTCTGGACGGTGCTCGAAAAGGCTAGAGTCACGGGAATGACGTTGCCGCAGCCAGCCGCGCAGCGGTTCTTTTCCGACTCACAACCCTGACAGTCGCCCATGAACACCGCTTTGTCGAACCAAAGCACGCTCGAATCATCTGCGTCGTCCACCCGCTACGGGGAGCTGGCGAGCGCGCTGATCAAGGACATCGTCGCGGGCCGTCATGTCGTGGGTAGCCTGTTGCCTACCGAGCATGAACTCGCCGAACAGCGCGGCGTAAGCCGCCATACGGTGCGCGCTGCGCTAAAGCTGCTGCAGGATCTCGGCTACATTTCGCGGAAGAAATCGGTGGGCACGGTCGTGCAGAGCGCGAACCCGGATACCACGTACACACAGTCGTTCGGCACGGTCGACGATCTGGTGCGCGTCGCGGCCACCGAAATTCGTGAGATCGAAAGCGTGCATCACGTCACGCTTGACCGTGCGACGGCGCGCCGACTCGAAGCGCCCGTCGGCAGCGAATGGATCGTGTTCGCAGGTTTGCGTGTCGATGTCCGCAAAGGCGGCGCGCCAATTGCATGGGCGGACATCTACATCGACGCGACGCTCTCCCGGATTGCGGATACGGTGCGCGCGAATCCGGAAGTGCTGGTTAGCTTCCTGATCGAGCGTGAAGGCGGGCAAGTGATCTCGGAGATTCGTCAGGTCGTGACGGGGACCTTGATCGACGCGCCTCTCGCACGCCGCTTGAACGTCGACACCGGCTCGGCTGGCTTGCGGCTCGTGCGCCATTACAAGGACGCGGCGGGCAAGATACTTGAGATCAGCGATACGGTTTATCCGGCGGATCGCGTGTCGGTTGCAACGCAATTGAGGCGCAGCAGGATGCCGGGCTGATCGCCGTGCCGCATGCCGTCCAAAGACAGCATGCGGCTTCCGTTTTCGCCATGTCGTATGGCGTGTGCGTGACGCCTGGTTACACAGTCACCGACTTGCACTCCAGAAACTCGGCAAGACCCTCTGCGCCATATTCGCGGCCATTGCCCGAGGTCTTATAGCCGCCGAACGGTACGGTGATATCCAGCATTGCGCCGTTGATCCGTACCGAGCCGACTCGCAGACGCGCCGCGACGCGTCGAGCGCGCTCGGCATCGCTCGACGCGATGTATCCCGCGAGTCCGTACTCGGTGTCGTTGGCGATGGCGATGGCATCCTCTTCGCCGTCGTAGGGAATCATCGTCAGCACCGGCCCGAAAATCTCCTCACGCGCAATGCTCATGTCGTTGCGCACATCGGCGAAGATCGTCGGACGGGCATAGAAGCCGCGTTCGAGACCGGGCGGCCGGCCAAGGCCGCCGGCCGCAACACGCGCGCCTTCCGCGATGCCGACGGCGATCATCCGTTGCACCTTGTCGTATTGCGCGCGGTTGGAGATCGGTCCCATCTTCGTCGCTGGATTGGCGGGGTCGCCTACCGCCACCGCATCGGCTACAGCGGCGGCAATCTTCACCGCTTCCTCATAACGCTCGCGCGGCACCAGCATGCGGGTTGGCGCAACACAGGTCTGGCCCGAGTTGGCCATGCATTGGGCGACGCCACTCGTGACCGCCGTCTGCAGATCGGCATCATCCAGGATCAGCAGCGGCGACTTGCCGCCGAGCTCCTGTGCGACACGCTTGACCGTGGGTGCGGCGCTGATCGCGACCTGGACACCGGCCCGGGTCGACCCGGTGATCGACACCATGTCCACGCCCGGATGCGACGACAGCGCCGCGCCGACGACCGCTCCGTCGCCGAAGATCATGTTGAACACGCCGGCGGGTACGCCGGCTTCGTGCATGATCTCAGCGAAGATCACCGCGTCGAGCGGGGCGATTTCGGATGGTTTGAGCACGACAGTGCAGCCGGCTGCCAGCGCTGGCGCGACCTTCGCGGTGATCTGGTTCAACGGCCAGTTCCATGGTGTGATGAGCGCTGCGACCCCGACCGCTTCGCGCCGCACATAGCTCTTGCCATGTTGCGTCTCGAACCTGAAATCACGCAGCGTATCGAGCGCGGCTTGCAACTGTGCGAGACCGATCGGCGCTTGCAGACCTTTGCACAAAGAGATCGGGGCACCGATCTCCGCGCATACCGCTTCGGCAATGTCACCAAGCCGCGAGCGGTACAGATCGATGATGCGTTCGAGCAACGCCATCCGTTCTTCGCGCGTCGATTGCGACCACGCCGGAAAGGCGGCTCGCGCGGCGTCGACGGCCCGCTCGACATCCGCCGCGGTGCCCATCGACAGTTTGCCGGTCCGTTCCTCGGTGGCCGGATCGACGATGTCCGCGAAGGTGCCGCCCGCGGCGGGTTCGACCCACGCGCCGTTGATATAAAACCTGTTGAGTGTCTTCATCTTGTTGTTCCCGAAACGTTCGCCTTAGTTGCCGCGTTAGACCGGACGGTCGCCGATGATGGTCGCGCGCATCATGTGCCGGGGTGCCGGAAAATAGTCCTGCACGGCATAGTGCTGGCACGCGCGGTTGTCCCAGAACGCAATTGTGTTCGGCTGCCAGCGCAGGCGAACCTGATACTCGGGCGCCTGCGCCTGACGAAACAGGTACTGCAGCAAGTCCATTTCAGCGAGCTTGTAATCGAAGCCGATCCGGTATTGCTGCGCGGTCTTGTGGCCGTAGTTCGCCAGATACGTCGTGAACGCCTCGTTGACGTAGAGAATCTTTTCGCCTGTTTCCGGGTGCGTGCGCACGACCGGATGAACCGCGGGCGGATATTTCTGGCGCATTGCGGCGTGCTGATCCTCGGGTATGACAATGCCGAACAGCGGCAGGAATTCGTGGACAGCAGTCAGCCCGTCGATGCGCGCTTTCACGTCGTCCGGCAGGTTCTCGTATGCGGCCACCATGTTGATCCAGATGGTATCGCCACCCACTTCAGGGCACTGCACGCAACGCAGCATGGACCCCATTGATGGGATTTCGCGCCACGACACGTCCGTGTGATACAGGTTTTCGCGGCCGCGCTTCGTTTCATTGCGGCCGATGATCACGAGTTCGTCGTGGTCGGGATGATGAGGGAAGGTTGGGTGCACTTCCAGTTCACCGAAGCGACGCGCGAGCGCAACTTGCTGTGCCGGTGTGATGTCCTGTTCGCGGAAGAACAGGACCTTGTACTTGAGCAACGCGCGACGCAGCGCGAGATAGGTGTCGTCGTCGAGCGGTTCGCGCAGGTCAATGCCGCCGATCTGCGCGCCGATGGTGGGTGTGGATCGTTCAACGCTGAACGGCCAGCTTTCGACGTCATGAGCGGTGGCGTAGGTAGGGGCCAGAGCGGTTGCGGTAGCTTGCATTTCGTGTCTCCAGATGGGGGCGCCATTTGCATTACGACGCCGGAGTGATTGAGTAAGGGCGGTGCGCTTTCCGAGGGGCGAAGCGCAACTAGCGAGTCAGTTCTCGGCTGATGCCGTATATCTTGGTTCTGATGCAGCGACGCCCGGCGAGCACCTCGTCGCACGAATCAGATCGGCGGCTTTCTCGCCGATCATGATGGCCGGCGCGTTCGTATTGCCGCCGACGAGCGTCGGCATGATCGACGCATCGACGACGCGCAGGCCATCGACGCCGTGCACGCGCAGATTGGGATCGACGACTGCCATCGCGTCGGTGCCCATCTTGCAGGTGCCGACGGGGTGATAGACGCTGTCCGCATGCGCACGGATGTACGCGCGAATCGCGTCTTCGTTCGAGCTATCCGGGCCAAACTCGTCGGTCAGCAATTCCTTGCCGCCCGCTTCAGCGAGCGCGGGCTGGGCGAAGATCCGCCGCACTATGCGCACGCCGGCCACCAGAGCGTCCATGTCGGCTTCAGCAGAGAGGAAACGCGGATCGATCAACGGTGCGTCGCGCATGTCCGGCGAGCGCAGCCGCACGTGACCCCGGCTTTGCGGCCGCAGGATGTACGCATGGCACGAGTAGCCGTGACCGAGCTTGCGGCGCTGCGCCATATTGCGATTGCCCAGCATCGCGAGGATGAACGCGAGTTGCACGTCGGGCGTCGCCAGATTCGGACGGCTCTTCACAAACGCACCCGCTTCGGCGAAATTGGAGGCGACCATGCCGGTACGCTCGCGCCGGTAGCGCAAGATTTCGCCGACGAGCCGCAGCGCACCGCGTGCCGAGTAGCCATACAGGTCCAGCGACGGAACCTGCTTGTTGACGATGATGTCGAGATGGTCCTGGAGGTTCTCGCCGACGCCTGGAAGGTCGTGAACCACTGCGATGCCATGCTCGCGCAGGTGCGCGGCGGGACCGATGCCGGAGGCCATCAATAGTTGCGGCGAATTGAACGCGCCGCCGCTGACGATGACTTCGCGCCGCGCCCGCAACGTTTGCGCGACACCCGAGCGCATCACGTCGACGCCAGTCGCGCGCTTGCCCTCGAATGTCAGACGTAACGCCTGGGTGTCGGTCAGCACGGTCAATCCCTTGCGTCCGCCGTTGTGCGCGAGATCGTTCGCATTGCCGCGATGCAGGTACGCACGGGCGGCATTCCAGCGCTCGCCATTGTGCTGTGTCACCTGATAAAGTCCGGCGCCTTCCTGTTCCTCGCCGTTGAAGTCGTGATTCAGCGGCAAACCGGCTTGCATCGCAGCCTGCACGAAGCGCTCCGAGAACGGGTTGGGCGTGCGCAGATCACTGACATGCAAGGGGCCGCTGCCGCCGTGCCAGACGTTGTCCTCACGGCCGCTGTTGCGCTGGTTCTGTTCGCTGCGCCGGAAGTAGGGCAGTACGTCGTCGAAACTCCAGCCAGGGCAGCCGAGGCTCACCCATTCGTCGTAGTCGGTGCGATGGCCGCGGATGTACACCATGCCGTTGATCGAGGAACTTCCACCAAGTCCGCGGCCGCGCGGCTGATACGACCTGCGGCCGTTGAAGCCGGCTTGCGGCTCCGTGTAGTACGCGTAGTTGCGCGGGCCGGCCTTGGGCACGGTGCCCGCGAGTCCGATGGGTGTCCATACGCTGAAGTGGTGATCGTGGGGGCCTGCTTCCAGCAGCGCCACGGTGACCGATGCATCTTCGGCGAGGCGCGATGCCACGGCGCAACCGGCCGAGCCCGCGCCGATGATGATGTAGTCAAAGGCCGTTGCGAGCGCGGAATCCGGGCCTTTCGTGGATGCGGTTGATGCTGGCGTGGCTGCTGTGCTCATGCGATCTTGTCGAGTAAGGAGGATCAGGCGGTGGCCGGTGCGCGCGAGCCGTTCAGCGCGCGGTTTGAGCGTTCGGGGTGCAGCCAGCGCAGGCCGGTGAGCGCTGCGACGATCAACAGTACCGCGCCCGTGACGAAGCCCATCTCATAAGCCTGCGAGCCGACGCTGCCGTGCGTCTGCACGATGCGTCCCATTACGACCGGTGCGATCGCGGCGCCGAAACTGGCAACTGCGGTATGGATCGAGACGATGGCGCCGCGTTGGCTCGCCGGCACGACCTCAGCGAGCAGTGCGGGGGCGAGGGTGAAGCACAGCGTCGGCAGCGCACCGGCGAGGGTGAACAGCAACACTCGTTGAACCGGCGGCAGATTCAGCATCGGCAGCACGAGAAACAGTGCGGCGCCGACGAGCATCATCAGGCAGACGAACTGCGCACGCGCCTGCCGTGTCGATGCGCCGCGCTGCAGCAAGCGTTGCGACAACCAGCTCAGGCCGATGTTGACGGGCGCCGCGACTTCCGTGACCACCGCGAACCAGCGTCCAGCTTCAACACTGCTGAAGCCCAGACCCTTCTCGAGATAGGTCGGCAGCCAGGTCAGGTTCTGGCCCAGCATCCAGTAGACGGCGAAGCCCAGGAAAAAGGTGGACAGCACCGACGGATCGGTGAGGATCGTCCGGTACGGCAGGCGCTCAGCGCCCGGC
>NZ_JBAURZ010000175.1:0-9122 GCF_049581445.1 Paraburkholderia sp.
CTTCCTTCAGGCGCACGGCTTCTTCCACCGCGATTTCGTCGAACGGGTTCATCGACATCTTGACGTTTGCAATGTCGACGCCCGTGCCGTCCGACTTCACCCGGACTTTCACGTTGTAATCGACCACTCTCTTGACTGGCACCAGGATTTTCATGCACACGCTCCAAAGTTACGAATACGTCAACCCAACGGACATTATAACGACAGCCTCATCGTGGCCGCCCCGTGGATTGGATGACAGCGAGGATAGCGCTCCTCAGTGGCGTGACAGCAATAACGAACGATCGTTCTATTTTAATCCCGAAAAAACCCTGGGGACAAGCCCGGGCTCCGACTTTCGACTCTAATTCGTGATTTGCCGTCGTCGATGACCGTTGTCCTGCTCACCTGGCGGCAATCGTCGTGCCGCCGTATTTGTTATCAATGTACGGCTTCACTTCCGGCGACAGGTCCGGATAAGCGGCGATCTATTTATGGCTCAAGCGGCGTACAAGCCAATCCCCAAAAGATTGCACCGCTTGCACGAAGACGATCAGGATCAACACAACCGTCCACATCACTTCAGGCTCGTACCGCTGGTAGCCGTAGCGAATTCCCAAGTCGCCGAGTCCGCCGCCGCCAATTGCACCCGCCATGGCCGAATAGCCCACCAGCGAGATGAAGGTGATCGTGAGGCCCGCGACCACGCCTGGCCACGATTCGGGCAGCAGCACCTTGAAGACGATCTGGCGAGTGGTTGCGCCCATGGCCTGAGCCGCTTCGATCAGACCGCGATCCACTTCGCGCAGCGCCGTTTCAACAAGGCGGGCAATGAATGGCGCGGCAGCGATTGTCAGCGGCACGACGGCGGCAGCTGTGCCAATGGACGACCCAACCACCAGGCGCGTGAACGGAATCACCGCGACCAGCAGAATGATGAACGGCGTCGAACGCACCGCGTTGATCACGACTCCCATCGTGCGATTAAGTGCGACGTTCTGCAACACGCCCTGACGGTCCGTCAGATACAGAAGCACACCTAACGGCAAGCCGACCACAGCGCCGACCAGCCCGGAAATGCCCACCATGATGAGCGTCTCCCAGAACGACTGGACGAACATATCGAACATTTCACTCAACATATGACATCTCCTCCACCACCACGCCCTGTTCACGCAGATACGTCAGCGCCTGTGCCACCTTCGCCGGTTCGCCGCCCGCCAGTACCGCGAGCGAGCCGAACGCCTGCCCCTGGATCTCATCAATCTGGCCGTGCAGGATGTTCAAATCGAGCTCGTAGCGGCGAATCGTTTCCGAGAGGATCGGCTGATCGACACCTGAGCCGGTGAACGCAAGACGCAGCAAATGTCCGCTGCCGGTTTTCAGACGTTCGGCCACGCGCGCCTTCATCGCCGGCGGCAACTCCTGGGCGATCACATCGCCGATCAGTGCGCGCGTGACTTCGTGATGCGGTTGCAGGAACACATCGATCACCTTGCCGTGTTCGACGACGCGGCCTGCATCCAGCACGGCAACCCGATCGCACACCTGTTTGATGACGTCCATCTGGTGCGTGATCAGCACGATGGTCAGACCGAGTTCGCGATTGATCCGCTTGAGCAGATCGAGAATGGCGCGCGTGGTTTCCGGATCGAGCGCCGATGTGGCCTCGTCAGAGAGCAGCACCTTTGGCTTGCTCGCCAACGCCCGGGCAATCCCGACGCGCTGTTTCTGGCCACCGCTGATTTGCGCGGGATAGCGGTCCTTCTGTGCCGACAGGCCGACCAGTTCGAGCAAAGGCAATACGTTCGCTTCGATCTCGTCGCGCTTCATGCCGGCCAGTTCGAGTGGCAGCGCGACGTTCTCGTACACGGTACGTGAGGACAGCAGATTGAAGTGCTGGAAGATCATTCCGATCTCGCGCCGCGCCTCGCGCAGTTGCGCGGCGGGCAGCGTCGTGAGATCGCGCCCGTTGACGACGATATTGCCTTCAGTGGGGCGCGTAAGCAGATTGATGGTGCGGACCAGCGTGCTCTTGCCCGCGCCGCTGCGGCCGATGATGCCGAATACCTCGCCCGCTGGAATCGACAGGCTGATATTGTGCAACGCCTCGACCCAGCCCCGAGGCCCGGCGAAGCGCTGGGAAATATTGCGGATTTCGATCATGAAAAAGCGAAACGGCGGGGCTGCCAACGAGCGCCATGCGCTCCGGACCAGCGGCCGCCGTATCTTCTGATTAGGATTTGAGCCGCGATTTTACCTCAGCGTCATCATTCCCTTTAATAATCAATTCCGATCGTTTCATAACCACAGGGAATTAGAGGACTGTCCCGTTGGCCGGACTCACGCCAATCAGGGCGGTGCGACTATGATCGGGCGGAATAAAACGACGACGGCGAGACGATGGAGACAATCGATAACAACGATGCGCGTTCGGCTGCCGAAGCTGCGAGTGGTCGCATGCAGGGCGACGGCACAATCTGGTCGACTCCGAACATGGATGCGACTGCGGGGGCGTTGACACACGTCGTCACGGGCGACGGCCTTGAACTGCCACTTTACCGCTGGCCGACGTCGAGCAAACCACGCGCGCGGGTCGCACTCCTGCACGGCCTCGCGGAACACGCGGGCCGTTACGCTGCGCTCGCACACCGCCTGAACGCGGCAGGCATCGAACTGCTCGCTATCGACTTCCGCGGCCATGGCCGTGCGCCGGGCAAGCGGGTGCGGATCGATCGCTTCGACGATTATCTGCTCGACGCCGAAGCCTTGCTCAACGTCGCCGCTCGCAAGGATGGATCGCCTGAGAACGTGCCGCTGTTCCTGATGGGTCACAGCATGGGCGGTGCGATTGCCGCGCTGTACGCGGTCGAACGGCTCACCGGCAGCGGGCATTCGCTGGCCGGGCTGATTCTGTCGAGCCCCGCACTCGCGCCGGGGCGCGACGTGCCGCGCTGGATGTTGACGATGAGCCAGATCATCAGCCGCCTCTGGCCTGGCTTTCCGGCTATGAAGATCGATGCTGCACTGCTCTCGCGCAATCCCGCCATCGTCGAGGCCAACCGCAACGATCCGCTGGTGCATCACGGCTCGATTCCGGCGCGTACGGGCGCAGAGATGCTGCTGGCGATGGCGCGCATCGAACGCGGCCGCGCCGGTCTGCAGGTGCCCCTACTGGTGTATCACGGGACTGCCGACAAACTCACCGAACCCGACGGCAGCCGCGCCTTCGGCGCGCACGCTGGTTCGCCCGACAAGACGCTCACGCTGTACGACGAGAGTTATCACGAAACGATGAACGACCTCGACCGCGATCGGGTCATTGGTGAACTGATTGCGTGGATTCAGGCGCGCTCGGTTTGAACTGGCCTTGCCCAGCGCGGGGCACGGCAATACTTAACGCGGCCAATCCGGCGCACGCTTGTCGATAAACGCCTGGACACCTTCGAGCGCCGACTCGTCCATCATGTTGCAGGCCATGGTCTGCCCGGCCAGCTGATAAGCGGCTTCAACGCCCATCTCCAGTTGCCGGTAGAACAGTTCCTTGCCCGCCCGAACCGCCTCGGCGGGCTTTGCACAGATGCTTGCCGCGAGTGAAGCTACCGCGGCATCAAGTTCCTCGAGCGGCGCCACACGATTGACGAGCCCTCGCTGCTGCGCCTCGTACGCGTCGATGAACTCGCCCGTCAACAGCATTTCGAGCGCTGCCTTGCGCGACACATTGCGCGATAGCGGCACCGCTGGCGTTGAGCAAAACAGTCCCAGGTTCACGCCGGACACGGCAAAGCGCGCTGTCTCGGCGGCGACGGCCAGATCGCACATCGCGACAAGCTGGCAGCCCGCCGCAGTGGCAACGCCATGCACGCGGGCAATCACCGGCTGAGGCAGACGCTGGATGGTCATCATCAGCTTCGAACAGCGTGCGAACAGCGCCTGGTAGTACGCGAGCGAAGGCGCCGCGCGCATCTCCTTCAAATCGTGACCTGCGCAAAAAGCCCGGCCCGCTCCCGCGATCACCACAACCCGTGCGTCCGTTTCAGCCAATGCCGCGAGATCGGCCTGCAACACGTCGAGCAATGCTTCGGACAACGCGTTAAAGGCCTCCGGTCGGTTCAGCGTCAGACATACGAGGCCACGCACACCGTAGGCGTCGTGCGTCACCTCGACCAGTGTTGCGCCTGTCTCAGCGGGGTTCGAAGCTGGCAGGTTCGCGTTCATGATCCACCCTTGCTGTTGCTCCGTTCAGATCGCTCAGACGTTGCCCCGATTGCGAAGCCACGCTGGCTCAGATCCCGGCCAACGCGCGGACATGCGCCACCACGCTGCGCCCGAGCGCCGACAGGTTATAGCCGCCCTCCAGACAACTGACGATGCGGCCACCTGCATAGCGGCTAGCGATCTCGCGGACCTGATCGGTCAGCCACGTGTAATCGTCCTCGACAAGGCCCATGTTGCCGAGATCGTCTTCGCGATGCGCGTCGAAACCGGCCGAAATGAAAATCATCTCCGGCTTGAACGCATGCAGCCGCGGCAGCCACATCATGTCCACGGCCTCACGCACTTCCATGCCCTTCGAGCGGGCCGGCATCGGCAAGTTGACCATGTTGGATGCCTGATTGTCCGCGCCACTAAACGGATAGAACGGATGCTGGAAAAAGCTGCACATCAGTACCCGTGAATCGCCCGAGAAGGCGGCCTCCGTGCCGTTGCCGTGATGGACATCGAAATCGATAATCGCCACACGTTGCAGACCATGCACCTCGAGCGCATGACGGGCGGCAATCGCCACGTTGTTGAAGAAGCAAAAGCCCATCGCACGTGCCGGTTCGGCGTGGTGGCCGGGTGGACGCACACTGCAGAAGGCGTTGTCATAGCGTCCTTCGATCACGGCGTCGGTCGCGGCCATCGCGGCGCCTGCGGCACGTAACGCGGCCTGCCACGTGTGCGGATTCATCGACGTGTCGGGATCGATCTCCGCATAGCCCGTTTCGGGTGAGCGGCTGCGGACGTAGTCGACGTGCGCCTGGGTATGCACGCGCAGCAGCGCGGCTTCATCAGCAAGCGGCGGCGACTCGCGTTCGATCAGCGTGTCGATGCGGCTTGCGATCAGTTGATCTTCGATTGCCTGCAGGCGCGCGGGGCATTCGGGATGCCATTGCCCCATCTCGTGAAGCAGACAGTCTGCGTGGGAATAAAAGGCCGTTGCCATGATTCTCTTCTACGGCGCGCCGTGCGAGCGGCGCGCGGCATGCCTCCGTTCAAAGGTGAGCCCGCACGGCGCACCCAATACCGTCAAGTTACCACACCATGCGCCAACGACGCGCCGCCGCAACGGTTCTGCACCGTTTTCGCAGATGGCCTCGGGTATACTGCCCCGTGTCTTTCATCCCCTTCCGCCTCCTTCGCACTGCGCTCCCAGTTCACTATGACCGTCAAGCTTGCTCCGTCCGCACGTATCCGGCTACGCACCCAGACCGTGGCCGCCGTACTGTCCGTTGCGTGGTGCGTCTTTGCGGCAGCCACGCCGGCCGAGGCACAGACCAGCGCGCCCAAGTCGCGCCTGCTCTTGACGCAGGCTCAACCTCAGCAGCCGGTGCCGCAGGGGCAGACCTTCGAAGAAGAGATCATCCCGCAGCGCTACGCGAATAACCCGGATGTCGACGGCTTCATCAACGACATGGTGGCGCGCTACGATTTCGATCCCGCCGCATTGCATGCGCTGTTCGCTCGCGTGAGCTATTCGACGACGGCGGTCAAGCTCGTCACGCCTTCGCCCACGCCGTCGATCAAGAACTGGCACGTGTATCAGTCGCGCTTCCTGGACCCGGTGCGCATCAATGCGGGCGTGCGCTTCTGGCGCAACAACGCAGCTACGCTGCAACGCGCCTATGAGCAGTTTGGCGTGCCGCCGGAAGTGGTTGTCGGCATCATCGGCGTCGAGACCATCTACGGTCGCTACATGGGCAATTTCCGTGTGCTCGACGCGCTGACCACGCTGGCCTTCGACTATCCGAACACGCCCAACCGCGCCGACCGCGAACAGACCTTCCGCAAGAATCTCGAAGACTATCTGGTATGGACGCGCGACTCGCAAATCGATCCCGCCACGGTGCTCGGCTCGTATACCGGCGCGATCGGCATTCCGCAATTTCTGCCGAGCAGCATCGTGCAGTACGCGATCTCTTATGACGGCAACAAGCAGGTTGATTTGCGCACCAGTCAGGCCGACGCGATTGGCAGCGTGGCGAATTATCTGAAGCAGAACGGTTGGGAAAATGGCCGGCCGGTAGTGTGGAATATCGGTTCGGACGCCGGCAGCATTGGTATTGCTCAAGCTGCGGCCGACGGTCAGCCCGAGCCGCATTGGCCGCTCGAGCAACTGCTGCGCGCGGGCATGCTGATGAATGCGCCGGGTATCGATATGGCTGCGGAAGCGGGTACACCTGTCGCCATCATCGACTTGCCGTCCCCCGGACTGCCTACCGAATACAAGCTCGGCCTGAAAAACTTCTACGTACTGACGCGCTATAACCGCAGCTTCTTCTATGCGCTCGCGGTGTATCAACTCGGCCAGCAGGTGAAGGCACAGATGATTGCGTCTGGTGATCTCGACAGCAACGGCTCGCGGGTCGGCATGCCGGCTGACGCGGCACCGGCACCTGCTGCTCCCTCGCCTGCGCCGATGCAAATGCCGGCGCCGGGCACGGTGCCCTCGCTGACGCCCGCGCCGGACTCTCAGTAAGTCTCCCGCGCCCGACCCCGGAGCGTGCCAAACGAAAAGCGCCGGTCGTATTGAAATGCACCGCACAAGTTGGACAGCAATCCAACTTGTGCGGTGCATTTCACAACCAGCGCTTCTTTGCTACGGGCAAGGCCTGGCGGTAACGACACTCACAAAGCCTCCGCCAGCCTCTTTAGACCAGAACAGCCATTACGCCGGAAACACGCCGGTGGACAAATACCGATCGCCGCGGTCGCACACCACGAACACGATGGTCGCGTTCTCGACCTGACGCGCAATCCGCAGTGCCACTTCGCATGCACCCGCAGCGGAAATGCCGCAGAAAATCCCTTCGACAGCCGCCATTCTGCGAGCCATCGCTTCCGAGACAGCCTGGCTTACGCTTTCGACTCGATCGACGCGGCTGCGATCGAAAATCTTCGGCAGATACGCTTCCGGCCACTTACGGATACCTGGAATGCGCGAACCCTCTTCCGGCTGCGCGCCGATAATCTCCACCGCCGGATTCTGTTCCTTCAGACACTGCGACACACCCATGATCGTGCCGGTCGTTCCCATGGCCGAGACGAAATGCGTGATGCGCCCTTCGGTTTCCTGCCAGATTTCCGGGCCGGTTGTTTCGTAGTGGGCAAGCGGATTGTCCGGGTTGGCAAACTGGTCGAGGATGATGCCCTTGCCCTCACGTTGCATCTGCTCAGCGAGATCACGCGCGTACTCCATGCCGCCCGTCAACGGCGTAAGGACGATTTGCGCGCCGTAGGCGGCCATGCTCTGGCGGCGTTCGACGGAGAGGTCCTCCGGCATGAGCAGTACCATCTTGTAGCCACGAATGGCTGCCGCCATGGCGAGCGCGATGCCCGTATTGCCGCTGGTTGCCTCGATCAGCGTATCGCCCGGCTTGATGCGGCCGCGCGCTTCGGCTTTCTTGATCATCGAAAGCGCCGGACGATCCTTCACCGAGCCCGCCGGATTGTTGCCCTCCAGCTTGCCCAGAATCACGTTGTTGCGGCTGCGAATCTCTTCGTCAGGCAAGCGAACGAGTTGAACGAGCGGCGTATTGCCGATCGTGTCTTCAATAGTTTTGTAAGCCATAGTGGGGGTGCGGTACTGTCGGTGCGGGGAGTCTGCAATCCAAGGATTCTAAACCACCGTGCCTAAGCCTGCCGGGCAGCCCTGCTACCGGCATGGATGCCCGCAGGCGCAGTACGGAAAGATGGCGGCGTGGCAGAGTCTTCCACGCAAAAAGCCCGCGGCTGAGTACCGCGGGAGCCAGTCATACGAATGACGGCTGAAGGAGCGATCTGTGCCAACTCCAACCTGAAAAGACGTTTCCATCGCGGCGGCACGCACCTGGGCACGCGTTTTAGCGCACAGGCAAGAACCCATGCAGGCGCGCGCCGCCTAGTGCTATTTCTTCACCACCACCGACGCTCCGCCCTTCTGAGCACCCGCCGCTGCGGTCGTAGCGGTGGTGGCTTTGGTCTGCGCAGACGCCGCAGTCTGTGCGCCAGCAGCAGCGCCAGCCGGACCGACACCGAGACCTTCCGCCTGCAGGCGCTCGACAGTATGCCCGCCCATGCCCTTGACGCGCTTGCCGAGATCGGACGGGTCCTTGAACGGGCCGTGCGCGTCGCGCTCGTCGAGGATCGCTTTCGCTTTGGAGGCGCCAATACCTTTGATGCCACGCAGCGCAGCTTCGTTGGCCGTGTTGACGTCGACCGCTGCGTACGCGTGACCAAACGCGGCGAGCATTGCCGCCGTAACCATAATTTTTCGCAACATGTGGAATCTCCCTCGTACTACCTGCCGGTGACGACCACCGGCCAGGAGATTCCAGTTTAGAGAGGTCTGCGAACGATTTATAGCTGGCCGGATAGCCAACGCACGTAGCGGTCGACGCCTTCCTGCACGCTCAGAAACGGCGCGTCGTAGCCGGCCGCGCGCAGCTTCGTCTGGTCTGCCTGCGTGAAACACTGATACTTGCCGCGCAGTGCGTCGGGAAACGGAATGTACTCGATCAGCCCGCGTTGCACCTGCTCCGCGAGCGACAGCGGCGGTTCATTGTCGAGCGCGCGCAGCGTGTTGACCACCGTGGTCGCGATATCATTGAACGGCTGAGCACGGCCGCTGCCCAGATTGAAAATGCCCGACTTCTCCGGATGATCGAAGAAGTGCAGGTTGACCTTGGTGACGTCTTCGACGGAAACGAAATCGCGCGTCTGCTCACCCGCCGCATAGCCGTTGTACTCGCCGAACAGCTTCACCTTGCCTTCAGCGCGGAACTGGTTGAAGTTGTGAAACGCCACTGACGCCATGCGCCCCTTGTGCGTTTCGCGCGGCCCGTACACGTTGAAATAGCGAAAGCCGGCAATCTGGCTTTTCGCCGTAGGCAGCACGCGGC
>NZ_JBAURZ010000176.1:0-9844 GCF_049581445.1 Paraburkholderia sp.
ACGGCCAGGCCGCGAAGTGGCTGTCCGACGACACGCGCCACATGCTGGCCGATCTCGACCCGACGCCCGATCAGGTGACGGTTGCGATCAACACCACGCAGATGAACATCATGGAGCTGCTCTATCCAGCGTACCTGGAAGGCACGTCGCTGTCCAATCCCGCGCTCATGGCTGCCTACAGCGAAATGACGGTGCCCGCGGGTCCGGCCTGGGTTGAGGAGCACCTGCGTCGCCTGCAGGCCTCGGGCATCCAGCCGCACTTCCAGCTCACGGGCATCCATGCCCTCGAAACGCTCGATCGCCTCGTACGCAAGGGTGCCTACAAGGGTCCGCTCAATCTGACGTGGATCGGTATCGGCGGCGGCTTCGATGGTCCGAACCCGTTCAACTTCTTCAACTTCGTGCATCGCGCGCCGGACGGCTGCACGCTCACGGCTGAGTCACTGCTCAAGAACGTGCTGCCGTTCAACATGATGGCGATGTCCATGGGCCTGCATCCTCGCTGCGGCATCGAAGACACGATCATCGACCAGCAAGGCAACAGGATGACCTCCGTGCAGCAGATTGAACAGTGCGTGCGTGTGGCGCGCGAACTGGGCCGCGAGATTGCCTCAGGCAAGGAAGCGCGCGAGATCTATCGCATCGGTTTGCAGTACGAAACGGCCGACGAGACGCTCGCGGCCAACGGCATGGCGCCGAACCGCAAGGTCGGCATGAAGAACCTGCCGCTACACGCGGCGTAAGCGATTCGAGCGCAGCAGACGCTTTGACGGATATAAGCTGGACACGAAGGAGACGACTCATGTTCACCCATGCTGAGCCCACGACGGCTGATGTTTCGACGACGCAAAAAGACGTGCAAGCGTATGCGTGGGTGGTATTCGCCCTGACAGTGGGGTTGCTGCTCTCCGACTACATGTCTCGGCAGGTGTTGAATGCGGTGTTTCCGATGCTCAAGGGTGCATGGCACCTGTCCGATACCCGGCTTGGGTCGCTGAGCAGCGTGGTCGCGCTGATGGTCGGCGTGCTCACCTTTCCGCTGTCGGTACTCGCCGACCGCTGGGGTCGTGTGAAGAGCATTGTCCTGATGGCGACGATGTGGAGTCTCGCGACGCTCGGCTGTGCGCTCTCGACAAGCTATGGCGAGATGCTGCTCGCGCGTGCCTTCGTCGGTGTCGGCGAAGCCGCATACGGCAGTGTCGGCATCGCGGTCGTCCTCAGCATCTTTCCGGCACGGCTGCGCGCCACACTCGCCGCCGCCTTCATGGCCGGCGGGGCGTTCGGTTCAGTGCTGGGCATGGCTCTGGGCGGTGCAGTCGCGGCTCAGCTGGGCTGGCGCGCGTCGTTCAGCGCAATGGCGGCCCTCGGGATCGTGCTGGTCGCTCTCTACCGGTTTCTCATCACCGAAAAGCGGCTCGCGCCGCTGCAACCGGTAAATGTGGGCCGTCAGACGCAGGGTACCGGTGTGCGCATGAGCTTGCGCGCGCTGATCCAAGGACTCTTTTCGACAAAGTCGGTCGTATGTGCCTATGTCGGCAGCGGCTTCCATCTGCTGGTTCCGGCAGCTGTGTGGGCGTGGATGCCCAGCTTCCTGAACCGCTACTACGGCATGCCCACCGGAAAGGCGGCCATGAGCGCGGCTATGTTCGTGCTGGCCACTGCTTTCGGCATGGTGGTGTGCGGAAATCTGACCGACCGTCTCAGCAAGGACAAGCGTGAAAGGAAGTGGAGCACCGCCGTTGCCTTCTGCCTGATCTGCTTCGTTTTGCTCACGATCGGTTTCCGGATGCCCGCGGGTCCGGCACAGCTCCTCGTGATTGGCGCCGGCATGTTCTTCAGCGCAGGCGCCACCGGTCCCTCGGGGGCAATGGTGGCGAACCTCACCCCACCGTCGATCCACGCGTCAGCGTTTGCCACGCTGACGCTGGCGAACAACCTGCTGGGGTTGGCACCTGCGGCCATTCTGACGGGCATCGTGGCTGACCGGATCGGGCTGCTTGGCGCGTTGCAACTCGTGCCATTTGCACCTCTCGTCGCGGCGGTCGCCTTCTTCATCGGCAAGCGGAACTATGGCAACGATCTCGATCGCGTGAATGCCCTGCGTGAACAGGCCCGGAGCTGATCCGATGGTCACCCGCGAGCGTCAAGCTCTGGCAAGTGCGCCTGGCAGCAGGAAGCGCAGCGCCATCACAAGCGAAATTAATTTGTAGTTCGAATAAAGGATAGGAGACTCGAGATGACGAAAGCAGTGTGTTTCCATGAGACCGGCGGCCCTGAAGTCTTGCGCTATGAAAACGTTGAAGTGGGCGACCCGGGCCCTGGACAGGTTCGCTTGCGCCATGAAGCAGTGGGCCTGAATTTCGCCGACACCTACTTCCGCAGCGGACTGTACCCCGTGCCGCTACCTGCAGGCATGGGCGTCGAGGCTGCAGGTGTGGTCGAGGCAATCGGCCCTGACGTGGCCAACATCGCGGTCGGCGATCGCGTGACTTACACCGGCTTTCTCAACACCCTCGGCGCCTACAGCACCGAACGCCTGGTCCCGGCTGCAGCGCTTATCAAGCTGCCGGACGCGATCTCTTGCGAAACGGCTGCCGGCATGACGATGCGAGGCCTGACCGCGTCGTACCTGATGCGCCGAATTCACCATTTCAAGGCGGGTGACACCATACTGCTGCATGCCGCCGCCGGTGGTGTCGGCCTGATTGTGTCTCAATGGGCGAAGCTGCTGGGTCTCACCGTGATCGGCACCGTTTCGAATGAGGCTAAGGGCGCGGTGGCCCGTGCGCATGGCTGCGACCACATCGTCTACTACAGCCGCGAGGACGTCGCGAAGCGGGTGCGCGAACTGACCAACGGCGTTGGCGTGGACGTCGTGTTCGACAGCGTCGGCAAGGATACCTTCGAAGCGTCGCTCGATTCGCTCAGGCGTCGTGGCCTGATGGTCTGCGTCGGCACGGCGTCCGGACCGATCCCGCCGTTCAATCCGCAGATTCTGGCGATGAAGGGCTCGCTCTATCTGACGCGCCCCGCGTTGGCAGACTATATCGCCGTCCCCGCGGAGAAGGACGAACTCGCCGGCGAACTTTTCGGGCTTGTCGCCGCCGGCCGCATCAAGATCGAACTCAACCAGCGTTATGCACTGGAGGACGCGGCGCAGGCCCACCGCGACCTTGAATCGCGCAAGACGACCGGCTCGTCGGTCTTCGTCATCTGAGGAGAACGTCATGCGAGTCGAACAATTGACATGCGCCATCGGCGCCGAACTGGTCGGGGTGGATCTTGCCGATGCCATCGCCGATGACGGCCTGTTTGCCGAGATTCGTGCGGCGCTGCTCAAGTACCGCGTGCTGTTCCTGCGCGACCAGGAAATCTCGCGCGCCGATCATGTTGCGTTTGCGCGCCGTTTCGGTGAACTTGAGGACCACCCGGTCGCCGGCAGCGACCCGGAATATCCGGGCCTCGTGCGCATTTACAAGAACCCGGATCAGCCCAACGACCGGTATGAAAACGCGTGGCACGCCGATGCCACCTGGCGCGAGGCGCCGCAGTTCGGCGCTGTCCTGCGCTGCGTGGAGTGCCCGCCCGTCGGGGGCGACACGATGTGGGCAAACATGGCCCTCGCCTACGAGAACCTGCCAGACCACATCAAGACGCAGATTGCAGACCTGCATGCCCGCCACAGTATCGAGGCGAGCTTCGGTGCCGCGATGCCGATCGAAAAGCGTCTCGCTCTCAAGGCGCAATTCCCGGACGCGGAGCATCCTGTTGTGCGCACGCACCCGGAGACCGGCGAGAAGGTGTTGTTCGTGAACGCCTTCACAACCCATTTCACCAATTACCACACGCCGACGCGCGTGCGCTTCGGGCAGGACGCCAATCCGGGCGCGGGCGAACTGCTGCGCTATCTCATCAGCCAGGCCTACATCCCCGAGTACCAGGTCCGCTGGCGCTGGAAACCCAACAGCATCGCGATCTGGGACAACCGCAGCACGCAGCACTATGCAGTGATGGACTACCCGCCCTGTCACCGCAAGATGGAGCGCGCCGGAATTACCGGCGACAAGCCGTACTGACCGGGCAAGAGACCGCTTCATGACACTCGATATGACACCCACCATCCTGATGGTGCCAGGCTTGCGCGACTACGTCGCGGAGCACTGGCAAACACTGCTGGAGCGGAGACTGCCCAAGGTGGCCTCGGTGCCACCGCTTGAGCACGACAAACTTAGTTGCGCGGCACGCGTCGCAGCACTAGATGCTGCCCTCGCGAAAATTGATGGCCCGGTGATCCTGGTCGCGCATAGCGCGGGCGTGATGATCACGGTGCATTGGACCCAGCAGCACAGCCGCAAGATTCACGGTGCACTGCTCGCCGCCCCAGCCGATCTCGAGACTTCGCTACCGGCAGGCTATCCGGCCCTCGATGCGCTCACTCAGAACGGTTGGCAGCCGATTCCACGAAAGCCGCTGCCGTTTCCGAGCATTGTCGGTGCGAGCCGTAACGATCCACTCGCGCAGTTCGAGCGTGTCGCGGCGATGGCGAAAGACTGGGGCAGTCGGCTCGTCGACCTGGGCGAAGTCGGTCACCTGAATCCCGCTGCGGGGTTCGGTGAATGGCCGATGGCGGAGACACTGATCCATGAACTCGTCTGATCAGATACCGGTTGGCGCGCTCGATGAACTCGCGCCGGGCCAGCGAAAACTGGCCTTCTTGGATGACCGCAGCATTGTGCTGTTCAACATCGACGGCAAGATCCACGCAATCGACAACGCGTGTCCCCACAACGGGGCCTCACTCGCAAGCGGTCAGCTAGCGGGATGCATGCTGCGCTGTCCGTATCCAGCCGGGCGAGCGCGTAGCGACGCTGGCGTGGAACGGCTACCGGCACATGGAACTGTACTTCGCCGTGTCTGGAGCAGGCTCCGTGTTGCACACGCTCAACCCCCGTCTGCATGTCGATCAGCTCGCGTACATCATCGAGCATGCGGAAGATCGCGTCGTGTTCTTCGACTTGACGTTTCTGCCGCTGGTCGAGAGCGTCGCGCCGCGGGTCAAGAGCCCAACGGTCTTCGTCGCGATGACCGACCGCGCACATATGCCACAAGACCATAACCTCGCCACGAAGCTGCTGTGCTACGAGGATCTCATTGACGGCAACAGCGACGCTTTCGACTGGCCACTGCTCGACGAAAACAGCGCGTCATCACTTTGCTATACGTCCGGGACGACCGGGCATCCGAAAGGAGTGCTATACAGCCACCGCTCCACCTTGCTGCACACCTACGCGGCGGCGCTGCCGGATTCGCCGAACTGCTCGGCGCGCGATGTGATCCTGCCAGTCGTGCCGATGTTCCATGTGAACGCTTGGGGACTGCCGTATATCGCCTGCATGGGGGGTGCGAAGCTGGTGTTTCCAGGACCCGCACTCGACGGCAAGTCGCTCCATGACCTGATCGAGGACGAACAGGTCACGCTGTCGGCCGGCGTCCCGACAGTCTGGCAGGGACTGCTTGCGCATGTCGACGCAATTGAGGGTTCGTTTTCGTCGATGAAGCGCACGATTATCGGCGGAGCACCTTGCCCGACCGCGATGACGATGGCGTTCCAGATGCGCCACCGTGTCGACGTACTGCACGCATGGGGCATGACGGAATTGAGCCCGGTGGGCACGGTTTGCAGTTTCAAGGCGCATCAGGTGTCTCTGCCCATGGAGGAGCGCTATGCGCTTCAGGCAAAGCAGGGCCGCACGGTGTTCGGCATCGACATGAAAATCGTCGACCCGGAAGGCAACGATTTGCCGTGGGACGGCACTGCGAGGGGCGACCTTCTCGTGCGCGGTCATTGGGTCACGCAAGCGTACTTCGGCCATGACGGCAGCTCGCCGCTGCACGACGGATGGTTTCCTGCCAGTGCGCAAGGTGTGTCCGATATGGCGACATCGGACACTGCTCCCGTTGGCAGGAAAGCGAACCGTGCCCTGCGCCGTAGGGTTTATGCCGCTATCGGGAAGGACAAGGAAATCAGCGCCGGAGATATCAGTGTCATCGCGAAAGACGGCGCAGTGACACTGAATGGCACAGTCACGGAAACTGCCCAGATCGGCAACGCCGAGGCAATCACCCGGGGCGTTTCCGGAGTTACAACGGTGACCAACAAGCTGACGGTGAAGAAACCGTTGGGCGGCATGTAAGCTGCCATGGTCAAGCCTGCTCGCTAAGCGTCCGAGCGTTTCAGACGCATCGAAACCGAAAAACGCTCTGCTGGATGGACGCTGATCGACACCTCGAACGTTTCGCCAGCTGAGTCGATATATCGCCGCACGATCTCGAGAGCGGCGGTTCCTTTGTCCACCATCAGCCTATCTGCGATTTCCTCTGAAACCAGCACCGCCTGCACGCCTTGCTGGATCTCGTCGATACACCGACCACAGCGCGCCTCGATCAGCGAACTGATCACCCGTGGCTGTCTACCCACGCGCGAGCCCAGGCGAGGCCGACCAATTCCGCTTCTCTTTGCGAGTCGAAGGCGCCTAACGTGCCAGAGGCTTCAACGAACTTCGTGTCCCTTGTGACTGTCGCACTTGCTGCATATCGCTCGGCTTGCAGGATTTCCTCCTGCTGCAGGATTGCATGGCCCCACAGGACGTAGCTTCCGTATTTCTCGTTCTGCATTTAGCGCTCAACCTGTATGCGTGCCTGCCCGCGATGGACGCGAATGACGTTTCCCTCCGCGGTGAGTTTGCGAGGAATGTTGTCGAACGTCGGTCCGCGTTTGCTCGTTTCAACTGCCATGTCCGGTGCCTGTGCTTTGCCGGCAGTTGTAGCGACCAAGGGGTGTCGTCTGTGGAAGGTAGCATGCGCGGCGCTGAGGCGTGCACTGTGCTCCCAGACAGGTCGCGATTTTCTTCAGCGAGACCTGCATGCCATGCGTAAGCCGGCAACGCTTAATCACTTCACGCGAATCGGCGTCGCAACACTCGACAAAGTCCTACGCAGAAATCTCACGGACGTTCGTGCTGTCGATTTCTAAGTTAAACACTGGTTCACATCGGGGAAACCCTTTAATATCCCTAGACGCTCCCAAATATTAAGATAATATAATATTACTAATTTTGGAAAACCCTGTTTTAGCTGATACACCCGTCGCGATATTTAGACTTCTATTCGATCGTGTCGGCGCCTGCTTTAGTGATTAGGAGTTGGAATGCACGTGCTGGTCGTCGAGGATAATGAAGTAGTCGCAGATAGTCTGGCTTTTCTGCTGGACTGCCATGGTCACCGAGCTACCGTGGCGCCTGATGGGGAGACGGCGCTCTCGCTGATTTGCCGCTGCGCTTTCGAGCTCGTTTTTCTGGACGAGAATCTGCCCGGAATAAAAGGAAGTAGCGTCGCACTTTCAATTCTCAACAGACCTACCGTGAACCGGCCGTTCCTTGTCTCCATGACTGGGGACAATGACAACGGCGAACTGACGTTACTCTTCGATGCCTGCCTCCACAAGCCGTTCCCTGCGGAAGCATTTTTGCAGGTTATCAACGCTGCTCAGAGCGGCCGTGTCGCGAACACCCGCCTGGCCGCTTAGAAGCGCAGTGCGTGTTGTTCCCGTAAGTCAGGACCTTATGGCGCTCGCTTTATTTTTACGCGCGCTTCGAACTTTGTTTTTTACTCCGCCGCAACAAAAGCGGATAAAAATATCTACGTCCCATTTTGCACAGCTAAAACGTTTTAGCCGACAAGCAATTATTTTTTGTTTGACACCGTCGTACCGACGAAGGAATAGTCAGACTTGCCATTATCTGGGGTCCGGGGTGCGATGTAACTCTCCTGGGTTAACCATGAGGTCATGAGGCCGTCATAACTGGTACGTAAATTCAGCCAGCGGTCGGCATAGCCGACATTGAATTGCACAAAACATATATCTGAGAGAAGTCGGAGAAGATGAATCTTCATACTAAAACTATCGGTCATCTCGAGCGTAGTGCCGGGAATGACCGCCTGAGGCGCGCCTTGGCCGCACGCTTCAACGGGGCACTAAAACGGGCCGGCATCAGTTCGGCACGCGCAGCAAAGTGGCTGGGAGTCAGTGAATACGACGTGCAATATTGGCGAAGCGGAATTACCGTCCCGCCGCTGAACGCCTGTATGCGTCTCGCCACCATCCTCAATCTCGATGTTCACTGGCTTTGCACAGGGCAACCCCAGGTCGCCTGATTCGCATTCCTTCACAATCTCGGGCTAAGGGAGCTTCCCTCCTTGCGCCCACACGTTCTGATGTTCGCAGTCCTGTCGGCATTGCTTTCGCGATGACGCTACTGGGCGCATCTCCGATGCGGCATGGCGGGTGTTTCCGCAGAACCCGAGGGTATCGACGTGAAGTCAGCTAAACAAAACGGGGCGTTCGACGAAGCACTGCGCCTGAATCAATACGAGGTCGAGTTGGCGCGAGGTGCCTCGCATATCGCGAGCATGCTGTACGAGGAAAGCATGCTCACGGCGGTCAGGGAAACCATGCTTCAGTTCGAGTCCAGGTACGGACACGGCGACCTGAAAGCATTCGCGCATGCTCTTCTCAAAAGACTCGAACTGCGCGGAAAGCCGGCGGCGGCCAAGGTGCTCCAGGACTTTATAGAGTGCGGCCGTTTGGCAGAGGAGGTACCCAGCGCGCGACCCGGACCTGTGTCTGCTCGCAAGCCCGTCGCCCGGAAGCTGAAAAGCACGGACTCACGGAAGACCAAGGGGCGCGAAGCACCGTAGGCCGCATGCATGCAATCGAACCAAAAGTCTCAATCTTTAACAGCATCAACCGAGGGAAGAACATGTCAAAGCGAATCGCTTATGTAACCGGTGGTATGGGTGGAATCGGCACAGAAATCTGTCAGCGGCTGTTCAAGGACGGATTCACGGTCATCGCTGGTTGTGGGCCCAACTCTCCGCGGCGGGAAAGATGGTTGACAGAGCAGGAGGCGCTTGGATTTTCGTTTACCGCGTCCGAAGGGAATGTTGGTGACTGGGAGTCTACCGAGGCTGCGTTTGCCAAGGTCAAGAAGGACCTCGGAGAGATTGACGTGCTGGTGAATAACGCCGGCATTACGCGGGATGGAACATTTCGCAAGATGTCCCGGGAAAACTGGAACGATGTCATCGACACGAACCTGACGAGCCTCTTCAACGTCACCAAGCAGGTCATTGAGGGGATGGTTAGCAAAGAGTGGGGGCGAATCATCAACATCTCATCCGTGAACGGACAGAAAGGACAGTTCGGCCAGACCAACTACGCTACCGCGAAGGCAGGCATTCACGGCTTTACGATGTCGCTTGCCCAGGAAGTTGCGACAAAGGGGATTACGGTGAATACGGTTTCACCCGGATATATCGGGACCGATATGGTTCGTGCGGTACGCCCCGAAGTACTGGATGCAATCATTCAAGGTATTCCGGTGCGCCGTCTCGGAGAGGCGTCGGAAATCGCGTCAATTGTTTCGTGGCTTGCCAGCGATGAATCCGGCTTTGCGACGGGTGCCGATTTCTCGCTCAACGGTGGGCTTCACATGGGTTGAGACTTCTATAGATACGTGGTCCGCGCAAGCCGCCAGAAGCCATCGCCTGGGTTCATACCAGATCAGCGACGAAGTGCAAGTGGTTTCGCCGCACGGACGGTCAATCAGCCCAGGCTACCCGTGACATCGTCGAACAGTTCGTCGACCGAGAGGCGACGCGGAATGATCTTCTGGTCAAGCGCCCAGTCGATCGCCAGTTGCAGACCCTTGCGGTTCGCCTCCAGCCCAATCGGCGGGAACACGGCCGGCACGCCTTCGGCGAGCACGCGGCTCTCGACGACCAT
>NZ_JBAURZ010000177.1:0-14400 GCF_049581445.1 Paraburkholderia sp.
CGCCCCTCGCGCCGGGACACACCGTGCGCGTGACGGCGCGGCGCGGCCTCACGCTGACGGTGGTGCCCGCCGACGTATCACCGCAGCAACCGTCTTGAATGGGAGAACCCTCATGATTGGTTTCACATTCGGCTTCAGCAGCATTCTGTTTGTGTTGGTGGCTATATTGATCGTTTCGGCGATCAAGATTTTCCGCGAGTACGAACGCGGTGTCGTGTTCATGCTCGGACGCTTCTGGAAGGTCAAGGGACCCGGCCTCGTGCTGATCATGCCAATCGTGCAGCAGGTCGTGCGCATGGATCTGCGCACCATTGTTTTCGACGTGCCGCCGCAGGACGTGATTACCCGCGACAACGTCTCCGTCAAAGTGAATGCCGTGGTGTATTTCCGCGTTGTCGATCCGGAACGCGCCGTGATTCAGGTGGCGAAATATTTCGAGGCCACCAGCCAGCTAGCGCAAACGACCCTGCGCGCGGTGCTCGGCAAACACGAACTCGACGATCTGCTGTCCGCACGTGAACAACTCAATGCGGATATCCAGAAAGTGCTCGATGCGCAGACCGATGCCTGGGGCATCAAGGTCGCGATTGTCGAAATCAAGCACGTGGACATCAACGAAACGATGATCCGCGCGATTGCGCGTCAGGCCGAAGCCGAGCGCGAACGGCGCGCCAAGATCATCCATGCGGAAGGCGAATTGCAGGCTTCGCAGCATTTGCTGGAGGCGGCGCAGACACTGGCCCGCCAGCCGCAGGCGATGCAGTTGCGTTACCTGCAAACGCTCACGACGATCGCCGCCGACAAGAACTCGACGATCGTGTTTCCGCTACCCATCGACCTGCTCAATGCGGTGCTGGACCGCATGGGCAAGCCATCGGTGTCATGAACGAATCTCGAACCTCACGACGGCCGGGGCGGCGTCGCGTGCAACGGTGCATTTCCGTTTCGCCCCTTCTAAGCTGACAGTGCGCCCCATAAAATCCAGGGATAGCACTGATTGCTCCATGGGAGTTGGTTATGAAAGTTACCTCTCGCGTTTTATTGGGCGTGTTGTTCGGCGCCTCGTGTGCGACCTCCGCCTTTGCGCAGACATCCTCCTGCAACTCCTCCGCGCCGAAGACGCGCGCCGAGGTCAAAGCGGACCTGGCGCAGTGGCTCGCGGCCGGCTACGATCCGCTTGACTGGATCAACTATCCCGACAACGCGCAGCGCGCGGGCCGCATCGTCTGGCAGCAGCGGGTAGCGGCCGGACAAACCGCCAACTGCATGCAGTAAAGCAGGCATGCGCCGCGTCACAAGGCGGCGCGCACTCCGATGTGCGAGGAATGGCCGCGGCCTGCGCGCCACGGGCCATTTTGACGCCCAGCCAATTGCCCATGCGCTTGCGCATCTTCATGCGCTTGCAGCATGACCCATGTCGCTGGCAAGGTATCATTTCGCCCCTTCGATAGCTCAAGCCGACATCATGCCAATCTGGGTAGACGCCGACGCCTGTCCGGTCGTCGTCAAAGAGATGCTGTTTCGCGCGGCGCGCCGCACTGGCATTGCCGTGACGCTGGTCGCCAACCAGTTCCTGCGCGTGCCGCCCTCGCCGCTGATCCACGCGATCCAGGTCCCCGCCGGTTTCGACGTTGCCGACGCGCTGATCGCGGAACGAGTCGCCCCCGGCGATCTCGTGATCACCGCCGATATCCCGCTCGCCGCCGCCGTGCTGCAGAAACACGCCGAAGCGCTCGATCCGCGCGGTAGCTGGTACACACCGGGCACCATCGAAGAGCGGCTGCGTATGCGCGCGATGCTCGACCAGTTGCGCAGCAGTGGTGTCGATACGGGCGGGCCGGCCGCGTTCAGCCCCCGCGACAGCAAGACGTTCGCAGGCGAACTCGACCGCTGGCTGGTGCGCCATGCGCCGCCATCGACGTCACCGTCCCCTCCAACCGGTGCATGAGCGCCACATAAAACGCGCGTGACTGTTGCATTCGCTCCACGGGCGCTCTGCACTTACGCGCCTTTGGCCGCAATCGTGACTACAATCCGCCCGTAGCGTTGCGCCAGGGCGTGCCGCGATACGAAATACACGCGCCTTTCAATCACTCACAACAAACAACGTCACTACGACCGAGACTCGCTCCATGGACTTCGTAAAACGATATTTCGGCTTCGACGAAGCTGGCACCAACCTGCGTACCGAACTGCTCGCGGGCCTGACCACCTTCCTGACGATGGCCTACATTATCTTCGTCAATCCTGCGATTCTCGGTGACGCAGGCATCCCTAAAGATGCCGTCTTCGTGGCCACCTGCCTCGTCGCTGCGCTCGGCTCACTGATCATGGGCCTGTATGCCAACTATCCGATTGCCTGCGCACCCGGCATGGGCCTGAACGCGTATTTCGCGTACACGGTGGTCAAGGGCATGGGCTTTACCTGGCAGGCGGCGCTCGGCGCCGTGTTCATCTCCGGTTGTCTGTTCATGATCGTCACGCTGTTCAGGGTGCGCGAGGTGATCGTCAACGGCATTCCGCATTCGATCCGCATTGCGATTACCGCCGGCATCGGGCTCTTTCTCGCGATCATTTCGCTCAAGACAGCAGGCGTCGTGGTCGGCAATCCGGCCACCCTCGTCACGCTCGGCAATCTGCACGATCCGCACGTGATTCTTGCGGTGATCGGTTTCTTCGCCATCGTCACGCTCGACTTTCTGCGGGTGCGCGGCGCGATCCTGATCGGCATCGTCGGAGTGACGATTCTGAGCTTCTTTTTCGGCGGCAATCAGTTTCACGGCATCGTCTCCGCGCCGCCGTCGATCGATGCCACGCTGTTTCACCTCGACATCCGTGCTGCCCTGTCGGCCGGCGTGCTCAACGTGATCATGGTGTTTTTCCTCGTCGAACTGTTCGATGCAACTGGCACGTTGATGGGCGTCGCCAATCGCGCGGGCCTGCTCGTTGAAGGCAAGATGCACCGTCTGAACAAGGCGCTGCTCGCCGATAGCACGGCGATTCTGGCCGGTTCGTTACTCGGCACGTCGTCCACCACCGCGTATATCGAAAGCGCCTCGGGCGTGCAAGCGGGCGGGCGCACCGGCGTGACGGCGATCACCGTGGCCGTCCTGTTTCTGGCAGCACTGTTCTTCGCGCCGCTCGCGGGCGTGGTGCCCGGTTATGCAACGGCGCCGGCGCTGTTGTACGTGTCGTGTCTGATGCTGCGTGAGATGGTCGACCTGCCGTGGGACGATGCCACCGAAGTGGTCCCCGCCGCGCTCACTGCGCTGCTGATGCCATTCACGTATTCAATCGCGAACGGTGTGGCGTTCGGCTTTATTTCTTACGCGGGACTGAAGCTGCTGACCGGCCGTGCGCGACAGGTCAAGCTAGTAGTGTGGATTATCGCGGCCGTGTTCCTGTTCCGTTACTTCTATCTTGGCGCTGAATAGGGACGGGCGGCGCTCGCCGCCCTTAGTAACCCTTAATTTCGCCAGTTGGCTTCGTAAAAGCGCACATAGCCGCTGCGCAAAACCAGGCATTGCGCGCTGGTCTCCGACAGCAGGCGGCGCGTGGCCGCTTCAATCCGAGCGCGATGAGCGGCAAACGCGCCGATCATGTCTTCGAGCCGGTAGGAAGCCGCACCATAGTGATCCTCGAGCGCCTCGGCCGTGATCATGCATTCCACCCTTTCGCCATCGACCATCGCCGGGAACGCCAGAGTGAGTTCGCGCCCCGAATATGCGGGGGTTTCGTTCGGGAAAATGATCTGCATGAGATTCGCCTTGGTTTGACGGTGGATCGCTCGGGGCCGCGCACGCCTGTTTATTCGGGAGCCTCCTTCGGTGGTCGAGGCGCGGGCTACAACAGCCACCCAACGCGAGTAAACGCGCTTCGCGCGGCTGAATTCATTCACTTTAGACGAGTTCCGGCGCGCCGCAAGTTTTCCTTGCGTGTCGACGAGGACCCTCGGCGCGATCCTGTAAGATAAACGCTCAGTGGCGCGCTTTTGCTGCGCTGCAGGATGAAAACGGTCGGGCAATGCACCCGCCGTGTCGAGATTCCTACGGAGACGAGCAATGACCCACCGCCCAGGGCCGCCCCTCGCGTCGCTTACGGCATCGCTGGCTGGCCGGCCTTTGATGGCCCAGCCGGATCTGATTGCGCAAGCTCATGCGCGCTCGCGGGAAAGGGGACTGCGCGCCTCGGAGACACCGGATTTCCACCCGTTGCGCCAACCGGCGCTGCGCGATCTCGTCGAACGCAATCAGTCGCTCTACACCCACGCCTTACCGGTGATGGAAACGCTGCACGCGCAGATCGTCGATACGCAGAGCATGGTGTTGCTGACCGACAATCGCGGCCTGATCCTGCATAGTCTCGGCGACAGCGATTTCGTCGAAAAAGCCAACCGTGTCGCGCTATGTCCGGGCGTGTCCTGGGCAGAAGCGGATCGCGGCACTAACGCGATCGGTACCGCGCTTGTCGACGGCCAGCCGACGGTCGTCCACGCCGATGAGCACTTTCTCCACGCGAACCGTATTCTGACCTGTTCGTGCGCGCCGATTGCCGATCCGAGCGGCCGCACGATCGGCGCGCTCGATGTCAGCGGCGACACGCGCGGCTTTAACAGGCACACGCTGGCGCTGGTGCGGATGTCAGCGCTGATGATCGAGAATCATCTCTTTTCCAATCATTTCGCGGATTCGGTACGCGTTCATTTTCACGCCCGCGCTGAATTTATCGGCACGCTGTTCGAAGGGCTTGCCGCCTTCGCGCCGGACGGCACGCTTCTGTCCGCGAACCGCAGCGGCCTGTTCCAGTTTGGACAGTCGCTCGAAGCATTCCAGCAGCAATCGTTCGAGGCGCTGTTTGGTGTGGCGTTTCCCGCCTTCCTGCAGCAGACTTTGTGCGCGCCCGGCGAATGCGCGACGCTGACATTGCCTAGCGGCGTTCGCGTGATCGCCCGCGGTGAATTTGCCGCGCGCGAGGTGCATGCGGCGCGTCAGTGGGTCACGATGCCCGGCGCCGGCGGCGCCTCTGCACCGCGCGCAGCCAACCGCCCTGCCGAACAGATAACGCTCGCCTCGCTCGATAGCGGCGATCCGCAGATGGCAGCCATTCTGCGCCGGGTCGAAAAGGTGCGAGGACGCGATATTCCAACCCTGATCCTCGGCAAAACCGGCACCGGCAAGGAGTGGCTCGCCCGCGCAATCCATCACGCTTCGCCGCGGCGCACGGCGCCGTTTGTCGCTGTCAATTGCGCGTCGTTGCCCGATACGCTGATCGAAGCCGAACTGTTCGGCTATGAAGATGGCGCGTTTACCGGCGCGAGAAAGCGCGGCAGTGTCGGCAAGATTGCCCAGGCCGACGGCGGCACACTGTTTCTCGATGAAATCGGCGATATGCCGCTCGCCCAGCAAGTGCGCCTGATGCGCGTGCTGCAAGAGCGCACCGTCGCGCCACTTGGCAGCATGCGTGCTATTCCGGTGGATCTGCGGGTGGTTTGCGCAACCCACCGCAACCTGCGCGAGATGATCGAACAAGGCAGTTTCCGCGAGGACTTGTACTACCGGATCAACGGACTCGCCGTCACCTTGCCGGCGCTCAGTGAGCGCACAGATCTTTCTGAACTGGTGACGCGAATTCTTAAATTGCACGGTGAAACCGAACGGGTGCCCGCGCGCGTTTCCGACGCGGTGCTCGCGCATTTCAAACGATACCTCTGGCCGGGCAATCTGCGGCAACTGGCCAACGTGCTGCGCACCGCAGGCATCATGGCCGAAGGCGAGGCGCAAATTGACGTCGAACATCTGCCGGATGATTTCCTGTACGACTGTGATGCAGCGGCTAGTTTGGCGTCGGGCGATTGCGCCGGGGCTGGCGGCCCTGATAACAGGTGGGCTGGCATCGCCGCCACTGCATCCAGGCCAGAGCAACCTTCTGCGCCGCCAACCCAACCAGCGCGCATGGAGGACTGGCAAGCCACGCTGATTGCACAGACGCTCGCCCGCCACGATGGCAATGTGTCCGCCACGGCGCGTGAACTTGGCGTCGCACGCAACACGGTGTATCGCTATTTGCGGCGTAGCCGTGTCCACTGAGGGCGGGTGGCCGCATTAGCAGCGCGAAGCATTTGGATTCGCCGTTGCACCGAGTCGAAGGGACGTCACGATATGGGCCGCCGCGCCGGGCAGGCTTCAATGCAAACCCGCGCGGATGGGTCATTCATAGCCTCCCAACGCGCACACAAACGCTACCGGACCAACCTCGCCGACGATCCCGACGGCGCAGCCCTGCACGTTTGCCTTTCGCGCCGGGCGTGTACTTGGGGTGTCGATTGCAAGAGGCTTGCAGGCTGGGAGGCGGCAGTTCCAGGTCTGGGTTATCGTGGCAGGCTAACCAACCTTTGCCGCCATGTCTGACACCATCGCCCCCTTCACGGTACGCGTCGAACCCTTGGGACGCAGCTTCGAAGCAGCCGATTCCCTGACGATTCTCGAGGCCGCCGGGTTTGCCGATCTGCGCCTGCCGCGCTCCTGCCGCAACGGGACGTGTCGCACATGCATGTGTCGGCTGGTCAGCGGTTCGGTTTCATACACGATCGAATGGCCCGGCCTCTCCCGCGAAGAAAAGGCCGAGGGGTATATCCTGCCCTGCGTGGCGGTTGCGCAGTCGGATGTCGTGATCGAGGTTCCCGAGGCGGAGGAAATTGGGGCGCAGATCAAGGGATGAGCGGTGGGAGATTAATGGTGCGAACTGGAAGGGTCTTTTTCCAGCTGACGCAGGCTACCGCGCGGCGAATGCCCGTCATGCCTGTCCGTAAGCACTCTGCGCCGCCGCGGCCCGCACACTTTTTCCCAACCGTAGAATCACCGTGGCGACCGCGCTTTCAACCCGGCATCGTGCCGTGTCGATGGTCAAATCCGGGCTTTCCGGTGCCTCGTACGGCGAAGAAACGCCAGTAAATTGCGCGATGTTGCCGTTGCGCGCCTGAGCATACATGCCCTTCGGATCACGTTGCGCGCAAAGCTCGGGTGACGCCGAGATAAAGGTTTCGAGAAACCCGTCGCCAATAATCGCACGCGCCAGTTCCCGCTGAACCGCCAGCGGCGAGATGGTCGCAACCACCACCACGTGGCCGGATTGCCTGAATAATCGCGCGACATGAGCGATCCGGCGCACGTTTTCGAGCCGGTCCTCGTTTGAAAAACCCAGATCCGAGCACAGGCCCTCTCGAAGCGTATCGCCATCGAGAACAATGACTTTTACCCCCGCGCCCAGCAACGTGCCCTGCAATGCCTCAGCAATCGTGCTTTTGCCCGCGCCGGGCAATCCAGTCATCCAGACAAGCGGTGGAATATCGGCGCCTATCAATCCGTCGTTTGTGTCCATGTTTTTTCTTCCAGGCTGTCCATGGGTACTTTAACGTTCGGGCGGCGATTTTCCGTCGCCATCAAATGGTTAAGCCTTTACAGAAAATTTCAGGCCCTGCGCAAAGGGAGCACGTTCGTCCCGAACCCAAAGCCCGCGTATCCGCCCATTGCCCTGCGGCGCAGTCTCGTCCACCATCAGAGCAATGGCTTTTGCCGGGCAAACGCACGTTGAGCGCCGTCTGGCCGAATCTCACCATGATGCGGAACCACGCCCTCCGGGCGGCGTGCCGCGTCTACGGCAGCCGAGCACGGCGGATTCCGCGCACATGCCGATGGAGACCGTCATGGAACGGGAACTCAAGACAGAGAAGGAACTGATTGGACTCGTTGTGGCCGCGCTCGACGCGAATCCAGACACGGCCGGCTGGATTCCAACAGGACTGCACGAAGAGGTCGATGACGAGGACGGCTGCAACTGGAACATCACTCACCTTCATCGGGACAGGAAAGATGCTGATGTGCGTCAGGTCGCGCTCGCGGCGGCGGCGGGGATCATCAATGATCTGCGAAGCCGCTACAACTTGCGCTAGCTGCGTGGAGGAGCCATCGGCAGTGGGCAAACCCGGCTATCCGTAAGGCCGGACTCACCCGCTTCGTTCATGCGAAATGAACAGTGTGTTGTCGTTTTAGGTGATTTTCTATTGCCAGCAAACGACTACACTCGACCCACTCCATACTGGCCACCGCAATTATGTTGCTCGCTTTCTTTATCCTGTCGCCAATCGGGATTGTTGGGCTTTTCGGCTTCGCGCGACACATTAATCCGATCACCGGCCGCTTCACCGATCACGCCAGATAAGCCGCGCCCAAACGAGGCTGGCAACCGGCGAGATCTTGGTGGAATGTAAAAGCTGCTAGACCCGCATGCGTTTTTGCAAACGCAGCGGCGTTTCACATTCCGCGATCGATGCCTGACGGCGATTGCTCATTTGTCCCGCCTAGTAGAAATGGCTCCAGGCCGAAAAGCCAGGCGAAGCAGAACGTGATCCGGGTCAGCGGTCGTGGTTGGCTTTGCGACTGACCGTCGTCATCGCCCAAGGTGGGCGTTGCCAAAGGAATCGCGGCGGTGGGCACGGGATAGTCGGCGGTAGAGTGGTCAGGGCGCATGGCGTTTCTCGTTATGTTAATCAGGTAACGGTAGCCTCACTTAGCAAACACCGTGCCGTGCTGTTCCCGCCTTGGACGGCGGCATATCCGACGAATCCAGCGCCGCCTGCATCTGCCCGCTAAACCGGGTTGAGGGACCGTGGCATCCAGTCAAATCACGCTGCCCGTGCGTGCCATCCCTGTAAACGCCGCCCTAAAACATCAGCGCCCTTTCTGAAGCGACAGACGAATGCAGATTTCCTTTGAAGTTCCGGCCCACTTGTGCGGGCGCCAAGCAAGGCGGTAAACCTGATCAATTGATGGGAGCGAAGCGTTGCACCTTGCGGCCGTCGAGCTCGATCAACTCGAAAAATACCGACGCTGGACGCGTCCAGATCGTACCGTTCGCCGCCCGATAGACGATCATCGTGATGCTTGGATCCGACTCCAGCGTGGCTTCGCAGATGAGTTCGTAGATGCCGCCTTTGTAATGCTGATAACGCACAGTAAATATCCTTCGGATAGTGATGGATGGAAGGGGTAGCGGGGCTAACTCAGCGATCAGCCGCTATTCTGCTTCATTTGCTTCAGCTGCTTATAGACCGTGGCGCGCCCCATGCCGAGCACGGCGGCGACGTAGTCCGCCGAACTCTTGCCGCGAAATGCGCCTTCCTCGTAAAGTGCCGCGACCAGTTCGCGCCGGTGTTCCCGCGTGAGTCCGTTGAGTCCGAGTTGCCGCTCGCGCAACCATGCGTGCAAAAAGCTGTGGATGCGGTCTTGCCAGTCGTCGCGGAACAGTTCCTCAGTGGGCGGCACGATACCCGCGCCTTTGATAAACAGGTCGAGGGCGCCGCGCATACCTTCGAACACCGCGATATTGAAGCTGATGCACATCATTCCCGCCGGCTCACCGTGGTCGTCGAACAGCACGTTACTCACGCAGCGCATGCGCCGCCCGTCCCAGTTGAGCTTTTCGTAGGGTGCGAGGGCACGTTCGCGCGCGGCGTAGTCGAGTTCATCAACCGTGGAAGCGTCTCCAATTTCGCGCTTGGACAGGTTATTGGCGAGATACAGCACCGTCTGCGTATGCAGGTCATGAATCACAACCTCGGCATACGGGAAGAACAGCGCGGCAATGCTATCCGCGAGCGGGGCGTAACGGCTCAGCAACAGATCTTTGATGGGAGAAACCGGCGTTTTGCGCATCGGAAATGACAGCCTTCGATGAAACAGGTCCACGCCGTTGCGCTGAACAGCGACGAAAGACCGGGATTATTGCAGCAGGATTCGCAAGGGACGCTCGGGCCGTATTTTATCCTCATGCGCCATCTGATTGGCCCGTGCCCGTGCCCATGTCGCAAGCCAGGCCAGGCAAGTTGCCTTTGCAGTGCCTGCGCCCTGACAATGCGAGTTCGTCCGTCGCCGGACCCATATACAACTCGAGCGCAACCGCAACGGATCAGGGGACCATGGATTTCGACGTCATTGTATTGGGAGCGGGCATTATCGGCGTCTCTTCGGCGCTCCATCTACAGGATCGCGGCCGACGCGTCGCGCTGGTCGACCGGCGCGGCCCCGGCGAAGAAGCCAGTTTTGGCAATGCCGGGCTGATCGAGCGCTCGTCAATTGTGCCGTATGCGTTCCCGCGCAAACTCGGCACGCTGCTGCGCTATGCGCGCAACCAGTCGACTGCGCTCTACTGGGACTACAAGACGCTCCCGTCGTTTGCGGGCTGGCTGGCTCGCTACTGGTGGGAATCGTCGCCTCAACGACTGGCCGCAGCGGCGCGCGATATGTTGCCGCTGATCGGCCAAAGCGTCGCCGAACATGACGCGCTAATCGCACGCGCAGGCGTCGGCGAACTGGTTCACGCCGACGGCTGGATCGAAGCTTTCCACGACCGCGCGACATTCGAGCGCGAAGCGGCCGAAGCAGAAGTCGCGGCGCGCCAACATGGCCTGCGCATGGTGCCGCTCGACGGCGCCGCGCTGCGTGCACGCGAGTCCGCCCTCGGCGAAGGCTTTTGCGGTGGCCTGCACTGGCAGGACCCGAAAGCCGTCTCTAACCCCGGCGCATTGACCAAAGGATATGCGCGCCTTTTTGAAGCGGGCGGCGGTCTGCTGCTGCTCGGCGACGCCACCACGTTACGCGCGGAAGGCGGCGCCTGGACCGTCGATACGGCCCAAGGGCGGATCAGTGCCAAGGAGGTCGTAGTCGCGCTGGGCGTGTGGTCGGATACGGTGTTCGAGCCCCTCGGATACCGCATTCCGTTGCGCGGCAAACGCGGCTACCACATGCACTACCAGCCCGCGCGGGGCATGTTGTCGGTGCCGGTGGTGGACAGCGAACAGGGCTATGTGATCGCGCCGATGCAAGGTGGACGTCTGCGCCTTACTACCGGCGTCGAAATTGCCAGGCGCGGTTCGCCGCCCACCGGCATCCAGCTTGAACGCGCGGAACGACTGGCACGGCCCATCTTCGGCCTGGGTGAGCGGGTCGATCCAGCGCCCTGGCTCGGCATGCGTCCATCCACGCCCGACATGCGGCCGGTTATCGGACCGGCGTCGCGCCATCGAGGCCTGTGGTTTGCCTTCGGCCACAACCATCATGGACTCACACTTGGCCCCGTCACGGGCCGTTTGCTCGCCGAAATCATGACGGGAGAAACGCCCTTCACCGACCCGCGCCCGTACCGGCCCGCACGCTTCGACTGACTTGCGGCGCCACACCGACTTTGCAACGCCCGCACGCCTCTGCATTTTTGATCGCCTAGCGGGCAGAATTTTTTCGTGCGATAACTTGACCATCTATCCCCCGGAGCAACAGATGGCCACGCTTGAAGCCTTTCGCGCCGTGCTTGACGATAAAGGCACGCCTGAAATCATCCGCAATCACATCATCGATTCTTTGCAGTACACGTTGCGCAACCACGGCCAGATCTTCACCGCGAAGGAAGTCGAGTGGCTGGCTGTATGGGATGATGCACGCATTCCCCTCGCCGCTTCGCGAGAACTGCAAAAGCGCACGGCGGAAATCACCCGCTAGGCACCGGGATATCGCGCCTGCCCGTGACGGCACCGCCCGGCAGCGCCGCACGAGGCGACGCGATCAGACGGACTGCGGCCTGCTTCCATCCGTCCCTTATCGGACCGGCCCTTGGCCACAGGGCCGGCGAGCCCACTGCCACGCCGAAATTGCGTGCCTCTTGCGCAAGACCGGCAGTTTTTGCTATCCAATCAGGCCCATTTAGTGCATCATATTGAAATAGCTGTATTTCGCCGCATCTGCTGTATCAGCGGCACTAATTAGCATCTCCGCACCACCCCCGACTGTTCGACCGCCGCCTGTCGGCGATCCCGTCACTCCGGCAATGCGCAGCATGCATTCGCCGTCGCGAGTTGTGCAGCTTGTCAAGCGCCTGATGTCTGCGCGACACTGGCGCGTTTCTTCTCCATCGAATCCGCGATTTTGCGCGGCCGCGCTCAAGCCCCTGCCATCGGGCCTGTGCCACTCTTTTTCCATGGCGGCGCGCCCGAAGGTGCTGCGCTGCCCGGTCTGTTGTGCTGCGCGTAACACGCGTGACACGGCAGCCACGTATTACAGGACCAGTGCTTCATGAATTCAGTTGTCAAGACTTACAAGGGCTACGAAATCCATCCGCTCGTGTATCCGCGCCGTCCCGCTGACGGCACCACCAGCCGCAATCCGGACGCCGGTTATGAAGCGTCGGTGCGCATCTGCCGTGTTGGCGCCAATCCGTCGGCCGATGGCCGCGTGTTCCGCCTGCCATACCTGTGGCCGTTCGAAGGCACGGGCAAGGCCCGCCTCGCGTGCATGGCTCACGCAGAACAACTGATCGACGGCCGGGTTGACGGCCAGTCGGTCGCCGATCTTTGATCGGCAGTCTCATCTTTGCAGGGCGCGCCTCACGCGCCGCATCGCCCGATTTTTCATGGGTGCGCCGCGTGGGCATCCGCCCTGCCGCATCACACGCTTTGCCGTTGAGCAAAGCACCCTTACCCCATCGACCAGGAGTTATGCATGGCGAAAGAAGAACTGCTTGAACTTGACGGTATTGTCGACGAAGTCCTTCCGGATAGCCGTTACCGCGTGACGCTCGACAACGGCGTCGTGGTAGGCGCTTACGCGTCCGGACGTATGCGCAAGAATCACATCCGTATTCTCGCGGGCGACCGCGTGACGCTCGAATTGTCGGTCTACGATCTGACCAAAGGACGGATCAACTTCCGTCACAAGGACGAACGCGCCTCCGGTGGCGGCGGCGCCCGCAATACGCAGTTCCGTCGTCGCTAATCACGGCCCGACGATTGCCGTCCTGGTGACGGCCGCTACCCGCAGGCGAATTTCGCGCGCCTTCTCCGGCTTGAGTATTGCCAGAGCGGCGCGCCGCGGGGTCTCTTTACCTCATCACGGCATCTCTGCCGGCTTGTCCATTGGCTTCGCTCGAAGCTGCATGCATGACATCCATCGCGTGCGTCGCTATGCCAGACCGGACTTGTCAACGGGTCTGTCAGCGCGCCTGCACCGGTACGCTGCCGCTCTCCCCACCTAAGCCCCAAAAACCGCCCCGAGATCGCGCCCACTAGTGATGCGCACCCGCTGAATCACGCGCTCTTCGAGTTCGGTGAGATGTTCGCGCATGGCGCCCAGCGCAGCCGTCAGATCGCCGGTCTCTAGCGCTTCGATGATCTGGCTATGCTCGTCGGCAGCACAGGTGGATCCTTTCGACGGATCGAACAGCGCCTTATATAACTCGGTCTTGCCCACCAGTTGCACCACCAGCCCGTGCAACTCCGAGCCACTGGCAGTCGCGCCCGCGGCCAGTTCTGTGAGCAGCACATGGAACTGCCCAGCCAGCCGCACTGAATCGTCGATCCGTCCCTCCCGCAAGGCCTTCTCTTCCTCGCGCACGTGCGCGCGCAAACGGCGCTTGTGCTGCGCGCTCAATGCACCGCAGAGCGCCACTACAACTCCGCTCTCCACGATCTGCCGGGCGCGATAGACCTCGCGAATGTCCTCCTCGGAAGGCGCCGGCACGAACGCACCGCGATTGGCCTGCAGCACCAGCTTGCCTTCGAACCCCAGCCGAGCCAGCACCTTGCGCAACGCGCCGCGGGTGCAACCGAAGGTCGCAGCCAGATCGCGTTCGACCAGTTGCGCGCCCGGCCGCAGCCGGCCCTGTAGCAAGGCGGACGTGATTGCCGCGTAGATACGTTCCTCGATGCTGGGCGCGCCCTCATCCGGGACGGAGTCCGCAGGCATAGCCTGGTTGGGTGAAGTGGGACGTGGAGTGCGGGAAGCCATAAATGGATTGGTTGCGCTGCGCCTGGGCGATGTCAGGCGACATTGTAGCGATGCGTGAAGAGCGGCGTCGTGGAGCTTGGGATCTGCGCCAAATACCTGAAATAGCAAAAATGGTTAACCATATAAAGTTATTATGGTTAACCAAAATTCCAATGACAAGCCGTTTTCGTTCGCCCTGCGGACGTTCAGCGCAAATCGCGCAACACCCCCCGCGAGGTTGCACAGAACACGTTTCACCCGCATCCACGCTTAACCGAAGCCCCCTATGAGCCCGTATTCCTCCAGCACCAGCCAGCAGCAAGAATCCGCCCTTAATGTCGCGCTCGCACACCCGGCAAAAGACGGCCTGACCCTGCAGGACGCTGTGTGGCTTTGCGCGATCGTCGTCATCGGCATCAACTTGCGGCCGTTGCTGACCTCGATCAGCCCGCTGATGTCGACCATCCGCGCCGCAACCGGTCTGAGTTTTTACGGCGCGTCATTGCTGACGAGCCTTCCCGTCGTCGCCATGGGCATCGGGGCGTTCGCCGCGAGCGCACTTGCGCGTTGGCTCGGGAACGCGCGCGGGGTC
>NZ_JBAURZ010000178.1:0-2761 GCF_049581445.1 Paraburkholderia sp.
GCACGAGATGATGCAGGCCACCGACGGCAGCAATGCGCATCGCGGTGCGATCTGGATCGTCGGCTTGCTGGTCGCAGGCGCGGCCATCCATGCTGTGGATCGCACTGCGCCAGCCATGCATGCGGCCTCGTCAATCTGCTCGCTCGCCGCACAGATCGCCTGCTTCCCCGATCGCTTCGCCGCGCCCGCCGACAGCCACGGCGAACGCGTCCGCCAGCGATATCAGGTAGGCGGCGCGCGGCGCGAAGCGCAAGACGGCTTTCCACACGTGATCGACATCGGCCTGCCCGCCCTGCGCGCGGCCCGTGCCCGCGGTGTGCCGGAAGAGTCTGCGCGCCTCGACGCCCTGCTGGCGATCATGGCCTCGCTCGACGACACCTGTCTGCTGCATCGCGCGGGCCTTGCCGGTCTGCACGCCGGCAAGGACGGCGCGCGACGGGTGCTGGATCTAGGCG
Organism: Paraburkholderia sp.; assembly: GCF_049581445.1. Classification (GTDB taxonomy): domain Bacteria; phylum Pseudomonadota; class Gammaproteobacteria; order Burkholderiales; family Burkholderiaceae; genus Paraburkholderia. The sequence goes on from NZ_JBAURZ010000178.1 coordinate 456, forward strand.
GCAGCTTCACTGAGCCGGGCCGCACGGCCCTCGCCGAACTCGACCGTGAACTGTTGCAAATCAACGCCTCACCCGGTGGCGCAGCCGACCTGCTCGCCGCTACCCTTTTCATCGACATGCTGGTGTCTCACAGCACCAGTGGGAGCAAAGCCTCATGGAACATCTGACCTTCGATTACCCGGCACAACGCGCTGTCACAGCCCGCGCCCACGTCGGCGTGGTCGGCTCGGGCGACCTTGAAGTCCTGTTGTCGCCGGCCACTGCAATGTCTGCGCACGTGATCGTCAAAACCAGCGTGGATGGTTACAGCCATATCTGGAAGAGCGTGCTCGACCGCTTCTTTTCCCGCTATGACGGCGCCGCGCAAATCGAGATCAACGACTTCGGCGCGACACCCGGCGTGGTTGCGCTGCGCCTCGCCGAAGCCATTGAGGAAGCGGAACAGGGAGACACAGCATGAATACCGTCTCCACGCCTCAGTCTGCACCGGTGCTGCATGACAGCTTCATCGAACTGCCGGCACGTGAACGCGCCCGCGCCCTGCTCGATGAAGGCAGCTTTCGCGAACTGCTCGGCCCATTCGATCGCATCGAGTCGCCGTGGCTGCCATTGCAGGGCATCGTCTGCCAGGCGGACGACGGCTGCGTGATCGCGCGCGGCACCATCGACGGCGAACCGGCTGTGGTTGCCGCGATCGAATCGGCGTTCCAGGGCGGCAGCATCGGCGAAGTGTCGGGCAGCAAGATCGCCGCGGCGCTCGAACTCGCGTTGCGCGATTGCGAACGCGGCAAGCTGGTGCGCCCAGTGGTCCTGCTCGAAACCGGTGGCGTGCGGTTGCAGGAGGCGAATCTGGGTCTTGCCGTGATCGCCGAGATCCAAGCCGCAATCATTGCGCTGCGCCGGCATGTGCCGGTCGTTGGAGTCATTTCCGGCATGGTCGGTTGCTTCGGCGGCATGTCGCTCGCCGCCGCGCTGTGCTCGTACCTGGTGGTGACGAAGCAAGGCCGCCTCGGTATGAATGGGCCGGAAGTGATCGAACAGGAAGCCGGCATCGAGGAACTCGATTCCAGCGACCGGCGCCACGTGTGGCAACTGATCGGCGGCGAACAGCGCGCCACCACCGGTTTTGCGGATAGCCTCGTCGAAGACGAGCCGCAGGCCGTGCGCGCCGCCGTTCACCGTGCGTTCGTTCAGGGTATCCCGGCAGCGCACCGCACCGAACAGGTAGACACCTATCTCGCCCTGCTTGGCCAGATGGATCCGGCCAACGTCACCCCTGAAACCATGCGCAGCGTGTTTCATGCAAGCACCACCCTTCAGTCGCCCAAGGAGGCCGTGTGAACGACACTACCCTGACCCGAGGCGCACGCTGGTTCCGCGCCCTTGCCGGCGAGTCCGCCAGCCGTGCGCCGGTGTGGAGCGGCGATGCCGCGCTCGGCGGCGAGACCGCACGCTTCATCACCGTCGTGCCCGATCCGGAGAATCGTTTTCCGCGTGCCGTCGATAACGTCGTCGGTCTTGAACAAGGCTGGCAGCTCGCCCGCGCCGTACGCGAAGTGATCGCGCTGGACGAAAACGCCAGCACGCGGCGTCCGATCGTGGCCATTGTCGATGTGAAAAGCCAGGCTTACGGCTACCGCGAAGAGACGCTCGGCGTTCACCTCGCGTGTGCAGCAGCCGTGGATGCCTATGCGACGGCACGCGATGCCGGGCATCCGGTGGTCGCGCTGATCGTCGGTCCGGCCATGTCCGGCGCGTTCCTCGCGCACGGCTATCAGGCAAACCGCATCGTCGCGCTCGACGCGCCCGGCACGATGGTGCACGCGATGGGCAAAGAGGCCGCCGCGCGCGTGACCCGTCGCACGGTCGAGGCCCTCGAAGCACTCGGTGAGACCATCGTGCCGATGTCGTATTCGATGGCGTCGTTTGCCAAGCTCGGCCTGCTCGACGAACTGATCAAGGGCGTCGACGCCGATGCGCCGACCGACGCACAGATTCAACGCGTACGCCAGGTGCTCAGCGATTCGGCACGCAGCGCACGCGAGGACCAGCGTGGCCTGTCGCATCGTCTCGACTCCGCGATGGCGAAAAAGAACCGTGCAGCGTCGATCGAAGTACGGCGGCGTCTGGCAGAACAGTGGGACGCGGCGTAATGCAGACGTGCGCGGCACCGCCGTTTGCACCCGACGGCGTACTCGAATGCGACGCCCGCTGGCGGCCGCACGATCTACTGCGCCTGCGCCGTCTGCCTGAACTGGACGGCGAGCCGGAGTGGCTGCGCGACGGGTTTTCGCGCACGCCGTTCG
>NZ_JBAURZ010000179.1:0-4243 GCF_049581445.1 Paraburkholderia sp.
CCGTAGGCCCCGACGAGTGCCGCCTCGACGGCATTCTCGAGTGCCGCGTCGTTCAGCACGACCAGCGCGTTGGGACCACCCGTGTTGACCTGCACGCGTGCGTCGCGGCCGAACCCGGCGCGCAACACCTGTTTGCCATTAACCGCCGAACCGCTGAAGCAAAGCGCGGCCACCAAAGGATGCGCAGCGATGCGCGCGCCCACCTGACGGCCACTGCCCATCACGAGGTTGAATGCGCCGACCGGCAAACCAGCGCGGCCGATGATCGACGCCAACGCCGACGCACTGGCCGGCACCGTTTCAGCCGGCTTGAAGACGACGCAATTGCCATAGGCGAGGGCGACAGCGATTTGCGCCGCCGGAATCGCGAGCGGCGCACTCCAAGGCGCGATGATGCCGACCACGCCGAGCGGTTCGCGGCTCATTTCGACGTCCACGCCCGGCCGTGTGGACGCGACGGCGTCGGTAGCCATACGCACCGCCTGCGCGGCGAACCAGCGAAACATCTGCCCGGCGCGCGTCACCTCGACCAGCGCCTCTGGCAGCGTTTTGCCCACTTCGCGCGCCAGCAGGCGACTTATTTCATCGCGTCGGGCCAGCATCTCGCTGGCGATTGAATCAAGCGAGTCGGCGCGACGCTGCGCCGCGACCTGCGACCACTCGCGAAACGCCGCGCTAGCTGCTTCGATGGCCCCGTCGGTCTGCCGGACGTCGGCGCGCATGTATTCGCCGATGGGCTCGTCGAGATCCGACGGATTGATCGCCAGGCCCGTCGTCGCACCCGTCTCCCAGCCGCCATTGATGTAATGGCGGAACGGTGTCGACACGAGCGGAACGAGGGGATCGCGGTTCATTCAGGAGGTCGATCAATGAGGCCCAACATCCAGCCGCTACGCAGCAGCCATGAAAGTCAACGCATGGTATGAGGCGTCGCAATAACTTTCCAATCCCTTTTTTGGCCATCGCAATATCAATTCCGGTATGGCATGATCGAAGCTCAGTCCTCCAGACGGCCATCAGGCCGCGATATCGAGACAAGACATGACACGCAGCTATTCGAACTGGTTCGTGCGCGCGCGGCTCAAGACGCGGCAGTTGCTTTTGCTGGCGGCGATGGAGGAGGAGGGCAATGTCCGGCGCGCCGCCGACGTGCTCGGCATGACGCAACCCGCCGCATCGCGCTTGCTGAAGGAACTGGAGGACATGCTGGGCGTGAGCCTGTTCGACCGCACCCCGCACGGCATGCACGCCACGCTGTACGGCGAAGTGATGATCCGGCATGCGCGTATGGTTCTGTCAAACCTGAGTCATGCGCATGATGAAATATCTGCGTTGCGGGCTGGGCTAACGGGGCAGGTACGAATTGGCGTGATCGCCGCCGCGGCGGCGACGATGGTGCCGCGGGCGATTGCAAGCGTGAAGGAGCGCTATCCCCAGTTGCAGATGTGGGTTCAGGTGGAAACCTCGGACGTGATGTTGCCGCGCGTCGCCGAAGGTGAACTGGATATCATGATTGGGCGCGTTCTGGAGCGGCAGGATCAGTTCAAAACGGCGGTGCATTACGAGCCGCTGGCCGACGAACCGTTGTGCGTGGTCGCGCGCCCGGGCCATCCTCTCGAAAATGAGACAGGCCTGACACTGCGCAGTATCGTCAACGCGAGCTGGGTGCTGCACCCGCCAGGCAGCGTTTTGCGACATCGGTTTGATCTGATGTTTTCGCAGATTGGGTTGAATCCGCCGCAAAACGTCGTCAACACGAACAACTTTTTGGCCATTTCGAGTCTGTTATTGCAAAGCGACATGCTCGCAGTATTGCCGGATGAAGTCGCGCGGCAGTACCAGCAGTACGGGGTATTGAAGCAAATTCCGCTGGATTTGCCGTACAGAATGGATACGTTCGGTATCATCACGCGCCAGTCGCATTTGCTGTCGCCAGCGGCTTCAGTCGTGCTGGAGGCCTTGCGCGCTGCGGCTGCCGACGTGTATGGTTCGGCCTTCGACACGACAGTGGCACGCTAAATGCTCATTGATGGCTGCAGAAAGCAGCCACGGCAGGCGTCCATCGTGCATGATCCGACCTCGCCCCTCACGGCTGCACCCATCGGCGCCATTTCGCTGCCTCGGTCCCTGACCTCGACAGCGCCGCGCCGACCCACAGGCCAGCGGAGGTGCGCGCGATGTACAAACAACACGGTAAGCGGCAACGCGCCGCCGACGATTCCTTTTCTGTTCGCACCGCTGGTGCGGGCCCTTGGTGTGGCATGGCTATCAAATCGACGATTTACAAGGCGGAACTCCAGATTGCCGACATGGATCGGCACTACTACGCCGATCATCAGCTGACCATCGCGCGTCATCCGTCGGAAACTGACGAACGCATGATGGTGCGGGTGGCTGCGTTCGCACTGTTTGCTCAGGAGCGACTGGAATTCTGCAAAGGTTTGTCGGATACCGACGAACCGGACCTATGGCAGAAGGATCTGACTGGCGCGATCGACACCTGGATCGAGGTCGGCCAGCCCGACGACCGGCGCATTGCCAAGGCAAGCGGCCGGTCGAACGAGGTAGTCGTCATCGCCTACGGTGGCAGGACCTCGGATATCTGGTGGCAGGGCGTGCGCAACAAGGTGGACCGCTTGCGCAACGTGACCGTGTGGTCACTGGGTGAGGACGTGGCTGAGGCGCTCGGCAAACTGGCCGCACGGACCATGCGGCTGCAATGCACGGTTCAGGACGGCGCCGCATGGCTCGGCAGCGCGGATTCCGACCCGGTGCCGATTGAATGGACGGTGCTGAAGGCGCCGGCTAACGTTTGAGCTTCGAGGCTTGAGTTCGGCGGCCCGGCGGCTGGGCAAAGTCGCGGTGATGCCGACGCGCCTATAGGGACGTCGCGCGCGATGCTTCCGGCGGCCCTTTGAGTTCGACCATATTGCCCTCCGGGTCGAACAGATACAGCGACGGCCCAAAGCCGTCAGCGCCGTACCGCACCCCAAGCTCCCCAACACGTGCACCGCGCGTCTGCAGATGCGCCTTGAGCGCCTCGCCGTCAAACGCTTCGACCCGCAAACACACGTGATCCAGATTGCGGCCTGCGCCTGGCGCGCCGCTGTCCGGCCGGTCGATCTTCGCGCCAACCTGAAGCAGATCGATCAGCGAGCGACCCGCACGCAGCTGGATCAGTCCAATATCGCGCTGCTCCTTTTCGAGGCTGCAGCCGAGTACATCGCAATAAAAGTGCGTCATGGAATCGAGATCGACGGCCCGAATAACGACATGGTCGATCTCGCGAATGTGGATCTTCATGGAAGGCGCCTCTTGCCGAGTTCGCTGAATGGGTTCGCTGAAGCAGTTCGCTTACGGGATCAATCGGAGTGTAGGAGAAAGGCGGGCGGCAAGCTCATACGAAAACGCGATTCGGCGTCGAAGATGATGCGGCCCTATCCGTGATCCAACAACCCTTTGCGTTTCGTGGGGAGAGAAGCCTCAAAATACGGGGCCTGACCGGCAAATTGTGGGCAAAAAAAAGCCCGCTCTCAGGGAGCAGGCTGAATCCATATCAGGAGGAGACATGGAGGAGACAGGAACTACTATACACACGGGGTTGGTGCGACGCAATAACTTTTTAAGGGAAAACCCGATAAGGTGGCGTTTTGTCGCAACCGGCCGCCCATGGACACTGGAAAGCCCGTCCGTACTAGCTCAAACGGATGTCCGGCAATGACAGAGCAAGAACCGGGGCGTAGTGTGATGGCATGCAAACTACATTGGTGACCATCGAAACAGTCTTTTCGAGGACATCATGAATCCCACCGTGACATCTGCCTGGTCCACCGACGATCAACGCTGGCAAGCAGTCGCCCAGCGCGACCCGCAAGCCGATGGCGCCTTCTTCTATGGCGTCAAAACCACCGGCGTGTTCTGCCGCCCGTCGTGCGCGTCGCGCCAGCCGCGCCGTGAAAACGTCGGTTTCTTCGCGACGGCGGACGCCGCGCGCGCCGCCGGATTTCGCGATTGCAAGCGCTGTCAGCCGGGTGGACTGCCGCGCGAGCTCGAAATCGTCAACCGCGCCTGCGATGCGCTAGATGCCGATCCGCAGCAGCGGCTCACACTCGCTCAATTGAGCGACGCCGTGCATGTGAGCCCGTTCCACCTGCAACGCCTCTTCAAACGGGTGGTGGGCGTGTCGCCGCGCCAATATCAGGCGGCGCAGCGCGGCGCCGCCTTGCGCGACGCCCTGCAACGC
>NZ_JBAURZ010000180.1:0-3044 GCF_049581445.1 Paraburkholderia sp.
CTTGATAAAGAGAAATGCCAAACTAGCACACGCGGCGACCGTCAACTCCGCAGACCCATCCGGCGCGCACGCAGTGCGTGGACGGGATGAATGACTGCTTTGTCACGAACGAGGGGAATGCGAGGGAACATCTTGTTTCGGGCCGCTCCGGATTCGCGACAATGGGAGACACCTACAAAGCTGGCGGGGTTAAGCCGCTTTCTTTGCTTACTTTCTTTGCGGCCGCGCCCCGAAGGAAGTCCCCTTGGGGGACAAAGAAAGTAAGTGCTGCCCCGCACAGGGGCAACGCAAATAAACCAATAACAAAACAAGGAAAGGCCACCACCGAAAGCCAACCAAAACGAAGCACCGCTCCGCAAGGGAGCAACGCAATCACGCAGATAGAAAAACAAGAACACCCCAAACCAGTAGTACAACAAAACAAAACCCGCGCCGCACGGCCAAAAACCCAATCCGGCGTAGCCATAATCACAGCCCTACTAGTCGTCGCGCTATCAGCGATCCTGGTATCCGGCATCCTATGGCGCCAGCAAGTCCAAATCCGCAGGATAGAAAACCAACGCCTCCTCTCTCAAGCTCAATGGATATCCAGAGGCGCCCTTGACTGGACCCGCCTGATCTTGCGCTCCGAAGGCGACACGTCCGCAGGCATCACCTACCTGGGCGGTGTATGGGGCGTCCCGATCGCTCGCACCCGTCTGTCGGATTTTCTAGGCCAGATCGGCGAGGTCCGTTCGCAGGAAGGCGCGGACACCTATCTGTCAGGCTCTATCGAAGACGCTCAGGCCAAATTCAATCTGCGTAACCTGGTTTCCAGCCCTGCTCCCGGTGTGTTGCAGCTGAACGTGGAGCAGATCCAGGCCTTCCAGCGCCTGCTCGCCCTGCTCAGTCTCAACAGCCAGTTGGCGCAGAAAACAGCCGTTCAGATGCGCAACGGCCTCAAGCTGTCCGCGACCCGCTTTCAGACTCCTGTCTTGACCGCTGGCGGCACGGCAACCAGTACGCCGATACAAGGCGGCGCCATCGGTGGCAGCAATTTCACCAATAAACCCGGTATGGATGACGACGACGACGCGCCTGCCCCTCCTCTGCAAATGACGAGCGTCGACTCGCTGCTCGATGTGCCCGGCTATACCCCCGACATGGTCGCGCGCTTGCGGCCGTTCGTGACAGTTCTGCCCACCACCACGGCCGTGAATATGAACACGGCGCCCGCTGAAGTGGTTGCTGCCGTCGTGCCGGGGATGAGCCTGTCCAGTGCCCAGGCCTTCGTCTCGCGCCGTGCTACGGTGTTCTTTCATAACGTGGGTGACGTACAGTTGGCACTGCAGGGCGCCGGCGTTCCCCAATTGGAGATCGATCCGAGTACTCTCGACGTCAACACCAGTTACTTTTTTATCCACGGCCGTGTGGACCACGAACGCGCGGAAGTGGATCGCACAACCCTCGTCTATCGTGACGCGCTCACGCACACGACTCGCGTCGTGCGCGTACAAGATCAACTATGAATAACGCTTTTCCTCGAGAGAGTGGCCTTTGAGCACGCTGATCGTCCTATTGCCGCCACGTGACCCGGCGGTTCCGTCGCAGGAATGGCAACTGCCGGACTTGCCGTTCCTGTTGCTCGACAAGTCGGGTCGCACGCAGCGCGCCGGCCGCTCGGCCCTCGCACTGCTGCCGCGGGCGTCGTCCACTGTCTTGATGGTGGCCGCACGCGACCTGCTCATGATGCCCGCCACCCTGCCGCCGTTGAAGGGGCCGCGGCTGCGCCAGGCGTTGCCGAATGTGGTCGAGGATCAACTGATTCAGGATCCGCAAACCTGCCATATCGCGCTCGATCCGCAACCGCTCGGTGGCAGCCGGCACCTGCTCGCGATTATCGATCGGGGCTGGTTCCGCTTCATTTGCGAAGCCTTCGCTGCGGCCGGTCATCGTAATGTGCGTGCCGTGCCTGTGACGCGTTGTCTGCCAGTGGCCCCGGTCGTGTCGATAGCGCCAGTGGAAGCGGAAACCGAAACGGTCGCTGCGGCTGCGGTCAAGCCCGGAGTCGGCGCCAAAGTCGCAGCTGCTGTGGTCTCTGTCGCACCACCCACACCCGTTGTTGCCGCCGTGCTCGGCAACGTGGTGTCCACGGCTCCCGCGTTGTTGCTCGAGGTGGCGACGCATCCTGCTGCGGGGCGAGTCGAGCTCGCCATCGCGCGCGGGTTGCAGGGTGAAGGCATGGCCGTGCCCGTGAATGCCGTCAAGGCGACGCTCGATGCCTTGGCGGGCGCCGCGCCGGTAACACTCTATCGGCTCACCGACGTACCGGGCAGCGAGCCAGGCATGGGCTCGGGGGTGCAAGGCGGTCTCGCCGCGCAAGTGAGCGGCGCGCAGCCCTTGCCGTTCGAACGGCTCGCGCGTCGTGCGCTCGAATGCCGCTTCGACCTGTGCCAGTTCGAATTCGCTACCCAGCCGTGGCGCCTCGACCGCGCGACCCTGCGGCGTCTGCGCTTGCCGATTCTGCTGGTCCTGGGCGCGATCGTGGTGGCGATTGTCGGCGCGAATGCGCAGTGGCTGATGATGTCGCATCAGCGCGACGCGATCAACACGCAGATGACCGAGTTGTTGCTCAACACCTTCCCGAAAACCACCGTCGTCCTCGACGCGCCCGATCAGATGTCGCGTCAGATGCAGCAGTTGCGGGTGGCGGCGGGTGAACTTTCACCGGACGATTTCCTGTCTCTTTCCGCTGGCCTTGCCCGTTCGCTCGGGCCGGTGCCGGTCAATGGTATAGCCGCGATTGACTATCACGAGCACCGCCTCGACGTGACTTTCAAGCCGGAAGTCAAAGTCGATCCAGGTCTGCCGCAGCGCCTTGCGATCAACGGCTTGAGCGGCGCGATCGACAGTAACACCGGCAAGTGGACCATCAGGAGCGGACAATGAAATCTGAACTTGCTCAAACTTGGGCCAGCTTCTGGGACGGGCGCAGCGAGCGCGAAAAGAACTTGCTGACGTGGGGCGGCGCGGTGCTAGGCGTCGTGATTGCGTGGTCCGTACTG
>NZ_JBAURZ010000181.1:0-9408 GCF_049581445.1 Paraburkholderia sp.
GGCCGCGGCGGCGCACGCCGGGCCTGCGCCGCGAGGAAGTGGCGCAATTGTGTGGCGTGAGCCCCACCTGGTACACCTGGATCGAACAGGGACGGCCGGTGTCCGCCTCCGCTGACGCACTCGCGCGGATTGCCGTAGCGCTGCAACTGTCGCGGGCCGAGCGGGCCTATCTGTTTGAACTGGCCGCGCAACGCGATCCGGCCGAGCCCGATCCGGCCGCCGCCGAAGCGCCCGCCACCCTGCTCGAAACAGTCCAGCTGGTCAACGCCCCGGCTTATGTGCTCGACCGCCAATGGAACGCGCTTGCCTGGAACGCGCGGGCAGCGGATCTGTTCGTGGGCTGGCTCGACGGCGCGCACGACCGCAACCTTCTGCGTTTCACCTTCACGGAGCCAGCGGCGCGCGCGCTGATCGTCGATTGGGAGACCCGTGCGCGGCGCCTCGCGGCCGAATTCCGCGCGGACTCGATCCGCCATCTGAACGATGCCCCCACGCGCGGCCTGATCGATACCCTGACGAGCACAAGTGACGCTTTTGCGCGCTTCTGGGCGTCGCAAGACGTAGGCGAGCGCGAAGGTGGTCGGCGCGAGTTCAACCATCCGCTCGAAGGCTATGTGGTGTACGACCAGATCACGTTTAAGCCCGCGCATCGGGAAGATCTGAAGCTGGTGGTGCTGGTGCGCGAATAGCGGCCGTCCCGCGATTGCCCCGCTCCCGGATGTTAAAATCGTTCTCCTGTTCGCTTCGGCTGCGCCGCTACTGCCGAGAACTTTTCCACTGCACGTTCACTGCCCAACACCATGACGTCCCAACTGCACAAAAAAGGCGAAGCCTGGTCGGCTCGCTTCTCGGAGCCGATGTCGGAGCTCGTCAAACGCTATACGTCGTCGGTTTTCTTCGACAAGCGGCTAGCGCTAGTCGATATCGAAGGCTCGCTCGCGCACGCCGCGATGCTTGCTGCGCAGAAGATTATCGGCGCCGACGACCTTGCGGCGATCCAGCGCGGCATGGCGCAGGTCAAGGGTGAGATCGAGCGTGGCGAGTTCGAGTGGCAACTCGATCTGGAAGACGTCCACCTGAACATCGAAGCACGCCTGACGGCGCTGATCGGCGATGCGGGCAAGCGCCTGCACACGGGCCGCTCGCGCAACGACCAGGTCGCGACGGACATTCGTTTGTGGCTGCGCGGCGAGATTGACCGCATTGGTGGCTTGCTGACGGATCTGCGCACTGCGCTGCTGGACCTCGCCGAGCAGAATGCGGAAACCATCATGCCTGGGTTCACGCACTTGCAGGTTGCGCAGCCGGTGACGTTCGGCCATCACTTGCTGGCCTACGTTGAGATGTTCTCGCGCGATGCCGAGCGCATGCGCGATTGCCGCGTCCGCGTGAACCGTCTGCCTTTGGGCGCGGCGGCACTGGCTGGCACGAGCTATCCGATTGACCGTCATGCGGTGGCGAAGACGCTGGGCTTCGACGGGATCTGCGCAAACTCGCTGGACGCTGTATCGGATCGCGACTTTGCGATTGAATTTACCGCGGCTTCGGCGCTAGTGATGACGCACGTGTCGCGCTTCTCGGAAGAACTGGTGCTGTGGATGAGTCCGCGAGTGGGCTTTATCGATCTGGCGGACCGTTTCTGCACGGGCTCTTCGATCATGCCGCAGAAGAAGAATCCGGATGTGCCGGAACTGGCGCGCGGCAAGACCGGCCGGGTGAATGGGCATCTGATGGCCCTGCTGACGTTGATGAAGGGCCAGCCGCTGGCGTATAACAAGGACAACCAGGAAGACAAGGAACCGCTGTTTGACACCGTGGATACGGTGGCCGACACGTTGCGGATTTTTGCGGAAATGGTGGCGGGGATTACGGTGAAGCCGCAAGCGATGCGGGCCGCGGCGCTGCAGGGATTTTCTACTGCGACGGATCTGGCGGATTATCTGGTCAAGCGTGGTTTGCCGTTCCGTGATGCGCATGAGGCGGTGGCACATGCTGTGCGGATCTGTGTGGATCGGCAGTGTGATCTGGCGGATCTTTCACTCGATGAGATGCGTGCGGAGTTGCCTAATGTGGCGCATCTGATTGGTGAGGACGTGTTTGAGTATTTGACGCTTGAAGGGTCGGTGGCTAGCCGGAATCATCCGGGGGGGACGGCGCCGGAGCAGGTTCGCGCGGCGGTCGTTGCTGCGCGGGCTTTGTTGAAGTAGTTCTTCACTCGCTGCGCTTCGTTTGGTTGTTGAAGGCGGACCTTTTCGCAGAAGGTTCGCCTTTTGTTTTTTGGGTCCGCATCCGAGCCCACATTAGCGATAATAAAAGCTCATCAAGCCCGACGCTGATAAGAAACCGCGATGATCATCCGCCCCAACCTGCACTGGTTCCGCATGCTGCTAGCCTGGCGCGGCTCCGTCCTGCCACGCCTCCTGCCGCGCCTGTTCCTGATCTTCTGCATCTCAATCATTGCCGTCGCGGGCCACGATCACATCCTGAAGATCACGGTCAAACTCAGCCCCACGCCCTTCTCGCTCATGGGCATCGCCCTCGCCGTGTTCCTGGGTTTTCGCAACAACGCCAGCTACGACCGCTGGTGGGAAGCACGAAAACTCTGGGGTCAACTGCTCAACGACGCCCGCTCGATGACCCGCCAGACGCTCACCCTGCCGCGCGAGCCAATCGATCCCGTCGACGTCCGCGAATTCATCCAGGTGCTGGGTACGCTCCCCCACGCGCTGCGTCATCAGCTCCGCCAAACCAACCCAACCGAAGACCTAGCCGCGCGTCTGCCCGCGCCCTTGTTCGAGCGCGTCATGGCCAGCCGCTATCGACCGGCCACCCTCATGTTGTGGCTCGGTGAATGGGTACAGCGCAACGCACGCACAGGCGCCATCGATCCGATGGCCGTGCTCGCCTTCGATCGCAATCTCACTACCTTGTCGGATGTCATTGGCGGTTGCGAGCGTATCGCCTCCACGCCGCTGCCGTTCGCCTACTCGGTGATGATTCACCGCACGGTCTATTTTTTCTGCGCCTCGCTACCCTTCGGGCTGGTGGACAGCATCGGCATCTTTACGCCGCTCTTCTCGGTGTTTGTCGCGTACACGTTCATGGCGCACGAAGCCATCGCCTCGCAGATCGAAGAGCCCTTCGGCACGGACGACAACGACCTCGCCCTCACCACGATGTCCGCGTTCATCGAAGACGCCGTGCGCGATCTGCTCGCCGAACCTTCGCTGCCAAGGCCGCAGTCTGGCCAGGAAGGAGTCTTGCTCAATTGAAGTGAAGGCATAAGCACACGCCCGCCGCCTCACTCAGTCGTTACCAACCGTCTCCGACAGTCGCTTGAGCGTCGCGACCCGCGCGCCGATGATGTCGACCCGACCGCGCGCATCAGTCACCGCTGTCGCGGCGTCGAGATACGCAGTCCATGCACGCTGCGCCTTCACGAGCGTAGGACGGGCACGAGCCGGCATGCGCGTCTGCAAACGGTGATAGTAGCGGTTCATATCGAAAGTGGCGTGCTCGCACAGCGCGTCCGCAGTACACGCTCGCGCTCTCTCCGGCGCTCTCGCACCGGTTCCGGCCGCGGCGAGCGCGCTGCGCAGCAACAGCGCGCGGTCGCGCACCGGTTGCAATTGCATATCCGCCTCGGTCAACTGATACGCCGTGCCGTGCGTGGTCGCAAACACCGCGTCGTACAGCGAGGACTGCGCATCACGCGACGCCTCCCAGCGCGTCTGGCTCGCTTCCCACGCCTTGCGCTTGTCAGCCGGCAATTTGCTCTGCAATTGCTGATACGCGACGTTGATCGCGGCCACCCAGCCGAGCCGCGCCGTTTGCATGCACTCAAGCTGCCCCGCCGTCGACGACATATCGCTGCGCGCAAGGCAAGCGCGCATCGCCGCATCGATGGGATCGGCGGCGGCGACTTCGGCGTGCGCGTTCGTCGACACCGCCAACAGCAACGTTAGCGCCGTCGCAACGGCGCGCAGCCACTCGCCGCCGGTCTGTTGCACCCTGCTCATTCTCAGGAGGCGCGCACGCAATCGACGAAGTATTCGATGCGCCCGTTGATCGTTTCTCCCACCAGACCGTGGATATCCGTGTGGAAGCCGGGGAAACGCTCGTTGAACTCGCGAGCGAAACGCAGGTAGTTGACGATGGTCTTGTTGAAGCGCTCACCCGGAATCAGCAGCGGAATACCCGGCGGATAAGGCGTGAGCAAAATGGACGTCACACGGCCTTCGAGTTCGTCGATAGGCACGCGGTCCACATCACGGTGTGCGAGTTTCGCAAACGCTTCAGACGGCTTCATGGCCGGCTCCATGCTCGACAGGTACATCTCGGTCGTCAGACGCGCGATGTCATTGGCGCGATAGACGCTGTGGATCTGCTCGCACAGATCGCGCAGGCCAATGCGCTCGTACATCGGATGATGCGACACGAACTCCGGCAACACGCGCCACAGCGGCTGGTTGTTGTCGTAATCGTCCTTGAACTGCTGCAACTCCGTGACCATCGAGTTCCAGCGGCCCTTCGTGATGCCGATCGTGAACATGATGAAGAACGAATACAGCCCGGTCTTCTCGACGATGATGCCGTGCTCGGCCAGGTACTTCGTGACGATCGCCGCCGGAATGCCGGAGTCGCCGAAGTCGCCGTCCACGTCGAGTCCCGGCGTGATGATCGTCGCCTTGATCGGGTCGAGCATGTTGAAGCCTTCCGCGAGCGGGCCGAAGCCGTGCCAGCGGTCGTTCGGGCGCAGCATCCAGTCTTCGCGCGAGCCAATGCCTTCATCGGCGAGTTCTTCCGGACCCCAGACCTTGAAGAACCATTCGTCGCCGTATTCGTCGTCCACCTTGCGCATCGCGCGGCGGAAATCCAGCGCTTCGGCAATCGACTCCTCAACCAGCGCAGTGCCGCCCGGCGGCTCCATCATGGCCGCGGCCACGTCGCACGAAGCGATGATCGCGTACTGCGGGCTCGTCGACGTGTGCATCAAATACGCTTCGTTGAAGCGGTGCTTGTCGAATGTGCTGTTCTCGGAGTCCTGCACGACGATCTGCGAAGCCTGCGAAATGCCGGCCAGCAGCTTGTGCGTCGAGTGCGTCGCGAACACCAGCGCGCCGGTACGCGGACGGCCCGCGCCGATCGCGTGCATGTCCTGGTAAAACTCGTGAAACTCGGCGTGCGGCAGCCACGCCTCGTCGAAGTGCAGCGTGTCGAGCAGATCGCCCAGCAGATCCTTGATCATCTCGACGTTGTAGATCACGCCGTCGTACGTGCTTTGCGTGATCGTCAGAATGCGCGGCTTCAGATTCGGGTTCTTCGCCAGCGCTTCACGTGCGAACGGATTCGCCTCGATCTTCTTGCGAATGTTTTCCGGCTTGAACTCGTCGCGCGGAATCGGTCCGATGATGCCGAAGTGATTGCGCGTAGGCGTCAGAAACACCGGGATCGAACCGGTCATCGTGATCGCGTGCAGGATCGACTTGTGGCAGTTGCGGTCCACCAGCACGATGTCGCCCGGCGCAACGGTCGCGTGCCAGACGATCTTGTTCGAGGTCGACGTGCCGTTGGTCACGAAGAACAGGTGATCGGCGCTGAAAATGCGCGCGGCATTGCGCTCGGAAGCCGCAATCGGGCCGGTGTGGTCAAGCAGCTGGCCGAGTTCGTCGACGGCGTTACACACGTCGGCGCGCAGCATGTTCTCGCCGAAGAACTGATGGAACATCTGGCCAAGCGGATTCTTCAGGAACGCCACGCCGCCCGAGTGCCCCGGGCAGTGCCACGAGTACGAACCCTCTTCCGCGTACTGCACCAGTTCCTTGAAGAACGGCGGCGAGAGGGAGTCCAGATAAACCTTCGCCTCGCGAATGATGTGGCGCGCGACGAATTCCGGCGTGTCCTCGAACATGTGAATGAAGCCGTGCAGCTCACGCAGGATGTCGTTGGGCAAATGGCGCGAGGTGCGCGTCTCGCCGTACAGGAAGATCGGAATGTCAGCGTTGCGGCGCCGCACTTCAGTCACGAACGCCCGCAGCGCGACAATCGCGGCGGCCAGTTCGGGCGTGTCGCCTTCGACCGCCACGTTGTCCACGTACGGCAGCAATTCATCGTCGTCAATGGACAGGATGAAGCAGGACGCGCGGCTCGACTGCTGCGCGAAGGAGGTCAGATCGCCATAGCTCGTCAGCCCGAGCACTTCCACGCCTTCTTTCTCGATTGCTTCTGCGAGAGCCCGGATGCCAGAACCCGAGATGTTCTCGGAGCGGAAATCTTCGTCAATGATGACGACGGGAAAACGAAACTTCATGGGCGATTCTCCAAAAAGAACGACCGCTGCGCCTTGATAAAGTGCAGCGGTCACCCGTATAGCTGGTGGGTCAGTACGCTGCGGGCGTCACGTTTTGGGCAACGTCACGCCGTGCTGACCTTGATATTTGCCGCCGCGATCCGCGTACGACGTCTCACAAATTTCGTCGCTTTCGAAAAACAGCACCTGGGCGACGCCTTCGTTCGCATAGATTTTGGCAGGCAAAGGTGTCGTATTTGAGAACTCCAGCGTCACGTGCCCTTCCCATTCCGGTTCGAACGGCGTGACGTTGACGATAATCCCGCAACGCGCATAGGTCGATTTACCCAGACATACCGTCAGCACACTGCGCGGAATACGGAAATATTCGACAGTGCGCGCCAGCGCGAACGAATTCGGCGGGATGATGCAGACGTCGCCCTTGAAATCGACAAACGACTTCTCGTCAAAGTTCTTCGGATCGACGATGGTCGAGTTGATGTTCGTGAAGATCTTGAATTCGTTGGCGCAGCGAATGTCGTAGCCGTAGCTCGACGTGCCATAGCTGACGATCTTCCGGCCGTCCTCGGAAACGCGCACCTGATCGGGCGCAAACGGCTCGATCATGTTGTGCGACGCGGCCATGCGGCGGATCCACTTGTCGGATTTGATGGTCATAGTTGAACGCTGCTCGCCGGGTTAAATGCGGGATAAATTCGGGGCGACGCCCGGCCGTGGCCCGTCGGGGCGTTTGCCGCCGGACGAAAGGCGCTTATTTTACGCGATCAGCGCGACACTGCTGCAACTGCCGCACACCAGCCCGGACCTGAGCGTGACATAGCGCTAAATGGGGCGCGCCGGAACCTGGGGGTGAGCACGTATCTGGGAACCGCAATCGTTTGCTGCGATGCAGCGCAACCGGGAGAAGCGACGCATGATGCCTGGTGCATCCTGACGCCGCCCGCTGCGTTACGGGTGGATGACACCGCAGGCCAGCGGCGCACCTGCACCATGCGGCGGCCACGCGTACTGATCGGAGGCATCGCGATGCAGCAGTACTGACCGTTGCAGCACCGAGCGAATGCCGTCGAGCGAGACGTCGGGCGCGACGATAAAGCCCGCGGCCACGCCATTCGAATCCGCGTGAATGTTGCCGAGATCGCCTTCCACCCGCGCGCCAATCTTCAGACGCTCAGCGGCCGGCGCAAATACGGCGCCCGCGCTGGAACCGTCAGTGGAATTGCAGTCGCCGCGCTCGTGCACCTGCAGTGCGTGGTCGCTATCGGGCGGCAAGCCCGAGATGTTGTAAGTCACCTGCACGCCATCCGAACGCTCGATGAAAGTCACCAGACCGCGCGCCTGGCTTCCCACGGCCGGCAGCAGTTGTGCTTCGGCGCGTTTCTCCTGTGGTCTCAGGAATGCAGTGCATCCGCATAAAAGCAGACTGCTGGCAGCCAGGACGATGAACGCATGCACCGCCTGCCCGTCGATTTTTTTTCCCATGCGATCCTCTTGTCGACCGCCGGCCGCCCCTGCGGTCGCCGAGCCGAACCTGATGAAGTCGACATGATACCGCGAGCGGAGGCCCGTCCAACGCCTTCCGCCCGCCTTCCGAACGGATACTCAGGTGTTCTGCACAACGATGTTCGGAAACTTCGAGGTCATGTCCCGCGCTCGCTCGGCGATATGAATCGCCACCTTGCGGGCAATCTCGCGGTAAATCTCCGCGATCCGGCCGTCCGGATCGGCCACCACGGTCGGCCGCCCGGAGTCGGCCTGCTCGCGAATGGCGATATCGAGCGGCAGGCTGCCGAGCACCTCAACGCCGTATTCCTTGGCCATCCGCTCGCCGCCGCCCGCGCCGAAAATATGCTCTTCGTGGCCGCAGTTCGAGCAGATGTGAATGCTCATGTTTTCTACGATGCCGAGAATCGGAATGCCCACCTTCTCGAACATCTTGAGGCCCTTCTTCGCGTCGAGCAGCGCAATGTCCTGCGGCGTCGTGACGATCACGGCGCCCGTCACCGGCACACGCTGCGAGAGCGTCAACTGGATGTCGCCAGTGCCCGGCGGCATATCGACGATCAGGTAGTCAAGATCTTGCCAGTTGGTCTGCCGCAGCAGTTGTTCGAGCGCGGAGGTGGCCATCGGGCCGCGCCAGACCATCGGGTTGTCCTGCTCGATCAGAAAGCCGATCGAATTAGCCTGCATGCCGTGGCCCTGCATCGGGTTCATCGACTGGCCATCCGGCGATTCCGGGCGGCCCTCGATGCCGAGCATCATCGGCAGCGAGGGCCCGTAGATGTCCGCGTCCAGCACCCCGACCGACGCGCCTTCGCTTGCGAGCGCGAGCGCCAGATTGACCGCAGTGGTGCTCTTGCCGACGCCGCCCTTGCCCGACGCCACCGCGACGATGTTCTTCACATTCGGCAACAGTTTTACCCCGCGTTGCACGGTGTGCGCGGCGATCTGCTGCGACACCTGCACGCGCGCGTCGGTTACGCCCGGGACGGCGCGCAGCGCGTCACCGACCAGACGTCCGATCGCTTCAAACTGCCGTTTGGCCGGATAGCCGAGTACCACGTCCACACTAACCGTGACACCATCAATGGCGATGTTTTTGAGGTTCTTCGCCGCCGCAAACGGGTGGCCCGTGTTGGGGTCAGCGACGTGCGCGAGGGCTGCGTCGACCAGTGCCCGATCAATGCTCATTGAAACTCCGTGGGGAACACTTGCGGCGCGGCGGAATCGAAATTTCGGCCGCCAGCCGGAAATTGAAAAAAATTGTTATGTGGGATTGCGAAAATCAGCCTTGCCATGCACCCTTCGGCAGCAGCAGCCCGCAGGGTCGCATCGCGATGTACTTCAGTCATCATTGTAGTGGCTGATGCTGTGCCTTGCCGGAAGACCCTTTTTCACTGTCAGAGCGGACGGTTCAGTTTCACCGATGTTTCCGCGGCGTCTGCTACGGTGTCATCCGTCAACGTCGACAAGCTTCAATAAACAAGAGAGGATTCACAATGAATGTAAAACTCATGACTCGCGTGGCCGTTTTCGCGGTCGCCGGTTCGCTGCTGGCCGGCTGCGCAACCCAGCAAGGCACTAACACGGCCGTCGGC
>NZ_JBAURZ010000182.1:0-3311 GCF_049581445.1 Paraburkholderia sp.
CGTCGGGGCCGAGCGAGCCGAGCAGGATCGTGTCGGTCACGCCCATGGCCATTTGCGACAGTTGGGCGATGGCAAGCGGAGCGGCGAGGCGGGCGGTGTCGGCGGCGTGGCGGGACAACGTAGGTGGTCGGGCGGCCACCCGGGAGAAGCCGGATTGCGTCATGAACGAGTGACGGCGCGGTCGGGGCTGCGCTGTCTTTTAGCAAAACAGACAGCTTATTGGGTAGGCGGTCTGTTGTCGATCTGAAAGCACGAATTTGGTGCGTTTCTTATCGGGAAGGCGGGAGGGGCGCTGAGAGCGGCGCGCCGCTTGCGGTCCTACGCGTCGTGCACGGCAATGCGAGTGTCACCAAGCAGCACGACCTGGCCTGCGCGGATTTTGCAGGTCTTACGCAGCTCAACCCGGCCATCCACCGTCACCGCGCCTTCGGCCACCATCAGCTTGGCGGAACCGCCGCTGTCGGCCAGTCCCGTAATCTTCAGGAGATTGTGCAGTTCGACGTAATCACCGGTCAGGGTGAAATCAAGATTGGGCATGGCGATTGCGGCTTGGGTGACGGGGTTCGCATCATAAGCCAGAAGGGGCTCCGGCACAGCGCCTTAGATTTTCCGACGCACTTTTGCCGGTCCGTGAGAGGCAACTCTAGGCTATTGCAAGTAAATGTTATGCAGTTGTCAGAAAATGAAACGTTGCGTAACAGGCGACGTTTTTCGCGAACCTCACTCGCAAAAGGCGGGTCTGTAGAAAAGCCTGCTGCATTTCAGCAAGGGCTGACGACAGGCCGGGTGATGGTGCCATGTGCCTGGCTTCAGGCACACCATGTATCCCGCGCACAAACGCAAGTATGTGCCGCCTGCGTCCTGACAACAAACCTAGAGAGGATAGCTATGACCCAGATTCGTTCGCTCCTGATCGGTACCGCCCTGACCGCTTTCGCCACCACCGGCGCTTTTGCGCAGTCCAACGCGCAACCGGACGCGGGGGCCACGGGAGCTATGACCCAGCAGCAAATGGCGCCCAGCGCAGACAACGCCGCGCAGGGTGCCCAGCCTGTGACGCCGGCTCCGCAGCGTCTGATTGCATCGGGTTCGACCGATCCGCTGGTGCAAAAGCGCAACGCGGATGCCAAGGCGAACGCGGAGTACAGCGCGTCGAAGAAGGCATCCAAGGAGCAACTGAAGGAGCAGCAACAGGCCGCCAAGGCTCAGTACAAGGAGCAGGTCCGCGACGCCAAGCTCAACAAGAAGGCTGACAAGCAGACTGCTAACAACGAAATGAAGATGAACATGCAGGGTCAGCCAACCGCTGCGCAGGATGATCCTTCGGACGTGAAACACTAAGCGCACCGGGCCGGCCGAGGCGGCGTATTGGGCGGCGAGCGCACCATTTGATACATCGCCCGCCGGTGCCTGTGGCCATCGCGGCCGCAGCGATCTCATCACGGAGGTATCTCATGAACACGAAAATCTACGCGGCGCTGATTGCGGGCTGTCTGTCGACGATGGCTATCGCGCAAAGCAACGACGCTTCAACTGCTCCGACTCACGCGGACAAGAAGGCCACCAAGGAACAGGCCAAGGCCAACAAGAAGGCCGATGTAGCACAGGCGAAGGCCGACAAGACGAAAACCGACGCCCAGGCCGATGCTGACAAGTCAGCCGCGGATGCCAGGGAGAAGGACGCTAAGAAGGAATAGCGGCTGGCGTGGTTCGGAAACTGCATATCATCAGAAGCGGCTCGCAGCGCCTTGGCGCTCGAGCCGCTTTTGTTTGCGGCGCGTTGTTCAACACGCTGCGCGACCTCATGGCGGGCCAGCATTAAAAAGGGTGCTTGTCGTCGCGGATTGTATGGATATACAGTATGCGGCGCCGATCCCAATTACCTTGCGCCTAACTGACCGATTCCGACCACCGTGCTTTCCGTTGCCGATTCCGTGCCCCCAGGGTCCTCCGGGCCGAGTGCATCACCCGACGCTGCCGGGTGGCTCGCCAAGCTCAATGACGCGCAACGCGAAGCCGTCGAATATGGCGCCGACCCGGCCAGCCAACCGTGCAGCGCGCTGCTCGTCATTGCCGGGGCGGGCTCGGGCAAGACCAATACGCTCGCGCATCGGGTGGCGAACCTGGTGGTCAAGGGTGCCGATCCGCGCCGTATTCTGCTGCTGACGTTTTCCCGGCGTGCCGCGTTGGAAATGACACGCCGGGTCACGCGTATCGCGACGCACGCGCTTGGCGCGCGTGCGGCCGTCGCGCAGGGACTCACATGGTCGGGCACGTTCCACGGTGTGGGTGCGCGTCTTTTACGCGAGTATGCCGACCTGATCGGCCTCGCGCCCACCTTCACGATCAACGACCGCGAAGACTCCGCCGATCTGATGAATCTGGTGCGGCACGAACTGGGGTTCTCGGCCAAGGAGCGGCGCTTTCCGTCCAAGGGCACCTGCTTTGCGATCTATTCCCGGGTGGTCAATACGGGGGCCGCGCTCGGGGACGTGCTGAATAGGGTGTTTCCGTGGTGCCGCGAATGGGAGGCCGACTTGCGCCTGTTGTTCGCCCGTTACGTGGAGTCCAAACAGAAGCAAAGCGTGCTCGACTATGACGACTTGCTGCTGTACTGGTCCATGATGGCCGAGGAGCCGACGATAGCCGCCGACCTCGCGGGCCGCTTCGATCATGTGCTGGTGGACGAGTATCAGGATACCAACCGGCTGCAGGCGTCGATCCTGCTCGCGCTGAAGCCCGATGGACGCGGACTGACGGTGGTGGGCGACGACGCCCAGTCGATCTATTCATTTCGTGGCGCAACGGTGCGCAACATCCTCGACTTCCCGAAGCACTTCAATCCGCCCGCCAAGCAGGTGACGCTGGAGCGCAACTACCGCTCGACGCAGCCCATTCTGGCTGCATCCAACGCGGTGATCGAACTCGCAGCCGAGCGCTTCACGAAGAACCTCTGGACCGATCAGGCCTGCGCGCAGCGTCCGCGTCTCGTGACCGTTGCAGACGAGGCAGATCAGGCGCGCTATGTGGTCGAGCAGGTGCTCGAAGCGCGCGAAGCAGGCATGAAGCTGAAAGCTCAGGCGGTGCTGTTTCGCGCCGCACACCACAGCGCCGCGCTCGAGATCGAGCTTACCCGGCGCAACATTCCTTTTGTGAAGTTTGGTGGGCTTAAGTTTCTCGATTCAGTGCATGTCAAAGACGTGCTTGCGGTGCTGCGCTGGGCGGAAAACCCGCGCGATCGCGTTGCCGGATTTCGGGTCACGCAGCTTCTGCCGGGTATTGGGCCGGCCACGGCTGCGCGGGTGCTCGAC
>NZ_JBAURZ010000183.1:0-10699 GCF_049581445.1 Paraburkholderia sp.
GCTCAAGGGCGTGACGCTGCCCCCGTGCGGCGCGGCGATCTGATCCCAGACGAGCATCAGCACGCCCGCGAAGCCAACCACGAGGCCGAGCGTGCGCATCGCGCTCAACCGATCCTTGAGCCACAGGAAAGCCACCACCGCGCCCCACAAGGGCGCGGTGGCGTTGATCACCGACGTCACCCCTGCCGCCAGCGTCAACTCAGCGTAGGCAAAGAGGCAAAACGGCGCCGCCGAATTCAGGATGCCGACCACCAGCAGCGGCACAGCACGCGTACGCAGGAGCGCGGCCGATTCGCGCAACGGACGGCGCGCCACCAGCACGACAGCGAGGAACAGGGCGCCGATGCCGACCCGCAAAGCCATCAGCGGAGCCACACCAAAATCGGCGACGCCCACGCGAATAAACAGGAACGACGCACCCCACAGGGCGGCGAGAATGAGTAACTGGAACAGGTTTTTCGGAGTCATTTGAGGCGCGTCCCGCGCGGTTGAGTCGAGAGGCCAGAAGATGGTAACAGTGCGGTTTCGCTAATGTTTCACGCTTGAATGAAACAGCAAGATATTCTTGCCGAGCCGCTTCTTGTCTCGCTAAGAGTAGGCGCAGCGCGGATCTACGTAAAA
Organism: Paraburkholderia sp.; assembly: GCF_049581445.1. GTDB lineage: Bacteria > Pseudomonadota > Gammaproteobacteria > Burkholderiales > Burkholderiaceae > Paraburkholderia. The sequence goes on from NZ_JBAURZ010000183.1 coordinate 622, forward strand.
CGAGCAATTCTCACTGATATGTGAGAAAAACTGACACTTGCTTGCAGGGGGAGGCGAAGAGGCGAATAGACAGACGCCAAACGGCTGGAGCGAGCCAAAAAATAAGGGCACGCCCTCAGGCGTGCCCTCCGTGCTTTCCACCTGATCAGCCCGCCCGCTTAATGCGGAATCATGCCCTGCAGGTAGTTTTGCTGCAGCCAAACCAGAATGCCGAGCACGATCGTCAAGATCAGCGAATGCTTGAAGGTCTTGGCGAACACCACGCCTTCCCTGCCCTTGAGTTCGGTGGTGGCGACACCCGTCGAGATGTTTTGCGGCGAGATCATTTTGCCCATCACGCCGCCGGACGAGTTGGTTGCGGCCATCAGCACCGGGCTCAGATTGAGCTGATTGGCGGCAACGACCTGAAGGTTGCCGAACAGCGCGTTGCCCGAGGTATCGCTACCGGACAGGAACACCGCGACCCAGCCAAGAAACGCGGACACCAGCGGAAAGAACGCGCCCACCGACGCGGCGCCGAGACCCAGCGTATAGGTGAGTCCCGAATAGTTCATCAGATACGCGAGGCCGACGATGGCCACCACCGTCAGGATGGCGATACGTGTCTGCACCCATGTATCGATGATCGCGCAACCAAATTCACGCACGGAGAGACGCACGAGAAACGCGGTGATGATCGCCGCAACCAGAATCGCTGTGCCGGTGGCGAGCGGCTGGAAGTCCCAGATGGCGCCATACGGCGTGTGGTAGAGGGTGATGTAGACCGCCTTGTCGAGGCCAGGCCACGGCACCTTGACGTCGCCGATCGTGAACACCTTGGCGATGGTCCAGATAATCACGACCACCGATACGATGATCCACGGATACCACCCTTGCGCACCGTTGATCTTGCCGCGCACCTCGCCGACGCGGTCGACGTTCACCGCGAACTTTGGATCAGCGGCGGGTTTCCAGACCTTGAGGAACGACACCGTAACGATCAGCGAGACGAGCGACGAAAGCACATCGGTCAGGCTGTAGTTGACGTAGTTCGAGGCGAGGAACTGGGTAATGGCGAAACTGCCGCCCGCAACCAGCAGCACCGGCCAGATGCGCAGCATGTTGCGAAAGCCCGCATAGACGGCGATCACATAGAACGGCAGCAGGAACGCGAAGAACGGCAACTGGCGGCCCACCATCTTGGCGAGGCTGTCGGCGGGCAGGTGCGTGACGGCGGCGAGTACGGTGATCGGCACGCCAAGTGCGCCGAAGGCGACCGGCGCGGTGTCGAAGATCAGCGTGAAGGTCAGCGCTTCGAGCGTCGGAAAGCCCAGCATGATCAGCAGGGAACTGGTGATGGCGACTGGCGTGCCGAAGCCGGAGATGCCTTCGAGCAGCGCGCCGAACGAGAAGCCGACCACCACCAGCACGATGCGCCGGTCGTTCGGCAGATTGTCGACCATCCACATCCGGAAGGCGGCAAAGCGGCCCGAGCGCTGTGCGATGTTGTACAGCAGGATCGCGGTGACGACGATCCACATGATCGGCCAGCACGCGAATACCGCACCCGCGACGACCGAGTTGATGGCGAGCCCCGCCGGGAACTGCCAGCCAAAGATCGCTACCAGCAGCCCGACAATCAGTCCGGCGAGACTGGCCTGCCATGCAGGACGCCGGGCCAGACCGAGCAGCACCAATACGGTGATGATCGGCAGTGCCGCGACCAGGAACGATGGCAATAGGGCGTTGCCGATGGGGGTCAACAGTTGGTGAAACATCACGTCTCCTTCATTGTTGTTCGAATCGACGCGACGGACCGCGGTCAGACGAGTCGGGCGTAGCAGGACGGATGGCGACAACGGTGCGGGTGAAGCAGCGCTGGATCGCTAATTAAACAGGTAATGCATGCGGCAGCCCACAGGATAGAACGCGCGCTGGCACAGTCAAGACGGGGAAACTACGGGAGTGGCGCGGTCGGCGGCCTGGGTGGCGCGCATATGGCGCACAGGTGGCGGCGAGGTGACGTGGGCGTGGCATCGCGGCCATCAGCGCTCAGTGCCATGATGGTCGGACGCTTGTCCTTGGTTAGCGAGGGAAGATGGCCGCGAAACCATCACGCGGCGTGTGAGTGACAGGGGTGCTGGTTGCGCAGCTGAATAAGGCGCTCAGCAAGGTGTAGAGGCAGGCGCCCAGTCAAGCGCTGGGTCAAGCGCTCAGGGCGCAACGGGTAAGGCGATGGCGTGACGTGTGCGTTGGTAAGCCTGCGTTAGTGATAGTGCCAGCCGCCACCGCCACCGCCACCGCCATGCCAACCGCCGCCGCCGCCGTGCCACCCGCCACCGCCATGCCAACCGCCACCCCAGCAGCAACCGCCGCCCCAATATCCGCCGAAGCCGATCGAAACAGATGGTCCCCAATACGCGGGATAGCCATAGCCATAGCCATAGCCGTAACCGTAGTAAGCGGGATACCCGTACGGGTATGCCGGATAAGCCGGATAAGCCGGATAAGCCGACGCAGGGGCGGGCACATAGACCTGCTGCGTGGCCGTGTAGCCTGGCGCGGAAATCGTGGTGGACGGAACCACGTAGCCGGCCGAGGTCGTCACAGACGGCGGAGGGGGAGCAGGTATCGGATCGTGCTGATTGAGGGCGGGGGCAGGCTCGCCGCTTGCTGTCACCGGCACTCCCGTCTGGGCGGACCCAGCCGGTACGGTTGCGTAGTAACCGTTGGCCCCATAGGGATAGTAGCCGTATGGGTAATAGCAGCCGGACAAGGTGAGCGCCGCGGCGGCACTGGCAAGACGGGTGATGGCCGAAAGTGGACTCATGGCGCGCTCCTGACGCATCCGGAAGCCGCGATGGGTCGCGGCGTCATCATGATCTCACCAGCTTACGCCTGACGGTCCGCTCTAAGGTTGCAAAGTGGTTACCGTGTATTTCATAAGACAGGTTCAGGAGCGCCGCCCGATCACGCTACGAGGCGCCGCTGGCAAAAACCTGCGGCGCCCCGCGCATCACTGCCGCTGATAAATCTCGGCCCCCTTCTTCATAAACTCAATGGACTTGACCTCCATCCCCTTCTTGAGCGCCTCATCGTCCGTCACACCCTGCTGCGCGGCGAACTCACGCACGTCTTGCGTGATCTTCATCGAGCAGAAGTGCGGTCCGCACATCGAGCAGAAATGCGCGACCTTGGCCGAGTCCTTCGGCAAGGTTTCGTCGTGGAACTCGCGTGCCTTGTCCGGATCAAGACCGAGGTTGAACTGGTCTTCCCAACGGAACTCGAAACGGGCCTTGGAGAGTGCGTTGTCGCGCACCTGCGCGCCTGGGTGGCCCTTCGCCAGATCCGCTGCGTGTGCCGCGAGCTTGTACGTGATGATGCCGGTCTTCACGTCGTCCTTGTTCGGCAAGCCCAGGTGTTCCTTCGGCGTCACATAGCAGAGCATCGCCGTGCCGAACCAGCCGATCATTGCCGCGCCAATGCCCGACGTGATGTGGTCGTAGCCCGGTGCGATGTCGGTCGTCAACGGTCCCAGCGTGTAGAACGGTGCTTCGTCACACCATTCCAGTTGCAGGTCCATGTTTTCCTTGATGAGCTGCATCGGCACGTGACCCGGGCCTTCGATCATCGTCTGCACGTCATGCTTCCATGCAATCTGCGTCAGCTCGCCGAGCGTCTTCAGTTCGCCCAGTTGCGCTTCGTCGTTCGCATCGTAGATCGAACCCGGACGCAGGCCGTCGCCGAGCGAGAAGGCCACGTCATAGGCCTTCATGATTTCGCAGATGTCTTCGAAATGCTCGTACAGGAAGCTTTCCTTGTGATGCGCGAGACACCACTTGGCCATGATCGAGCCGCCGCGCGACACGATGCCGGTCATGCGCTTGGCCGTCAACGGCACGTATCGCAGAAGCACGCCGGCATGGATCGTGAAGTAGTCCACACCTTGTTCGGCCTGTTCGATCAGCGTGTCGCGGAAGATTTCCCACGTCAGGTCTTCGGCCTTGCCATTGACCTTTTCGAGCGCCTGATAGATTGGCACCGTGCCGATCGGCACCGGCGAATTGCGGATAATCCATTCGCGCGTTTCGTGGATGTGCTTGCCGGTGGACAGATCCATCACCGTGTCGCCGCCCCAGCGAATCGCCCAGGTCATCTTGTCGACTTCTTCGCCGATCGATGACGTCACCGCCGAATTGCCGATATTCGCATTCACCTTCACGAGGAAGTTGCGGCCGATGATCATCGGCTCGCTTTCCGGGTGATTGATGTTGTTCGGGATGATCGCGCGGCCGCGCGCCACTTCTTCACGCACGAATTCAGGCGTGATTTCCGTCAGACCATTCGGACCGAACGCGCTCGCGCCGAACGCCTGGCCCGGATGCTGGCGGCCCATCATCGCAGCGAGTTTTTCGCCGTTCGGGCCACTCGTCTTGAGCGTCTCAAGATACGCCGCGCGTTGCTGGTTTTCGCGGATCGCGATGTACTCCATCTCCGGCGTGATGATGCCTTTGCGCGCGTAGTGCATCTGCGAAACATTGGCGCCCGCTTTGGCGCGGCGCGGCGTGCGGTGCAGGCCCTGGAAGCGCAGTTCAGTAGTGGCCGGATCGGCGGCGCGTTCGCGGCCGTAGTCGCTCGTCAGACCGGTGAGCGCTTCGGTGTCGCCGCGCTCTTCGATCCAGCGTTGACGCAGCGCTGGCAGACCGGCGCGGATATCGATCTGCGCTTCGGGATCGGAGTAGGGGCCCGACGTATCGTAGACAAAGACCGGTGGATTTTTCTCGCCGCCGAAGCTGTCCGGTGTATCCGACTGGGTGATTTCGCGCATCGGCACGCGGATATCAGGCTGTGAACCGGTGACGTAGATCTTGCGGGAATTCGGCAGCGGCGCGACAGCGGCGGCATCGACGTGAGCGTCGGCGGAAAGGAACTTCGGATTGGCGTTCATGTGTTCTCCTGTGTCGACCAGAGTTGACGCTTTAGCGCCTTACTCGGGTCCCATGCAATTTATTGCAGTCGACCGGAGTTGACGTTTGAACGCGTTACTCTGGTCCCATGCAAAGCAATGTGGGGCCGCTAAGCAGGAGACGAGATGGAAGTTGTCGGAATTCGCCGGAGGATGAAGCGGTGCTGCAGTGGTGAATTCCGTACGCTTCCCTGCGCTGGCATTATCCAGATCAGGTTCAAAGGGTATTTCTCACCCACGCAGCACAGACCTCCAACCCCTGTGCGACGCAGGACCCCCGCGTTAGCAGCGCACACGATACACCGGCCACCCGCTGCTTGGCAACCCGTCTTGAAAATGGCGCTGCTCAACAGCCGGGGCGTCTGACGCTTCTCAGGCTTATCTCTATTGGGTTGCGCGGCGTGATGCGGCGCAGCACGGGCGGCATGCCGATTTACAGAGTGAAAGCCAGACGGCCGCTTCATTCCTCTGCAGAAAATAATTTTCCAAACCGCTGTCATAACAGCCGACGCGGCTCGACAAACGGACAGATTTCCTCGTGGAGCCTGTCATGCATCCTGTTACCCGCCGCTTTGCCGACTCGCGTTGTGTTCGCGCTGTCGTACTATTTGCCGCGCTCGCCATAAGTGGCGTCGCTCAGGCGGCCAGTGCGGCGGCCGCTTCCATGTGCTCGACGCACAGCCCGGCGCATCGTGTCGCGCTGGTCGAGTTGTACAGCAGCGAGGGGTGCAATAGTTGCCCACCCGCTGACCATTGGCTCGGTCAATGGAAAGACAGCGGCGCCGCGCAAAGCATCGTGCCGCTCGCTTTGCACGTCGACTACTGGAACGGTCTCGGCTGGACCGACCGCTTCTCGCAACATCAGTTCACCGAACGACAACAGACGCTCACCGATCTCGCCGGTGGGCACACGGTCTACACGCCGGAAGTTTTCGTTTCCGGCCGCGAGTTGCGTAGTTGGTCGGAATCCGCCAGCTTCGAGTCGCGCATCGACTCGGTGATCGCGGAGCCGGCCACGGCCGATGTCGCGCTAGAGCTGACGCCGCAACCGCAGGGCACGCCGGGCTTCGGCGTCGACGCACGTTTCACATCGAAAACAGCGTCCAAAGATCCTCTGAACGCCTATGTCGCGGTCTATGAAAACGCGCTCACTTCTCAGGTGCGCGCCGGTGAAAACCGTGGCGCGACGCTGCATCACGAGCGCGTGGTGCGGCAATGGATCGGCCCGGTGCCGCTCGCAGCCGGCAGCGCGCAGATTCGCCGCGCGATTACACTTAATGGTGCCGAAGCTTCGGACAGTGCAATGACCGACGCGCCCGGCAAGTACGGCGTCGTCGCCTTCGTTGAGGACGCCTCGACCGGTGAGGTCTTGCAGGTGGCCGAACTGGCCGCGTGTCATTGACCTGCACCGTCCCGATCAGGCAATCAATTTAAGGAGAGTGTCATGGCCACGCCGCACGCATTCACTGACGTAGCGCCACCCACCACACCGCCCACCGGCACGATTCAGCCGGTCTGGGTGCGGCTCACGCACTGGCTCAACGCGCTGGCGGCACTCACGATGATGCTGTCCGGTTGGCGCATCTACGACGCGTCGCCGATCTTCAAGGGCTTCATGTTTCCGCCTTCGATCACCCTTGGCGGTTGGCTCGGCGGCGCATTGCAATGGCACTTTGCGGCGATGTGGCTGCTGGTATTCAACGGTCTTGTGTACCTCGCGCTCAATCTGGCAAGCGGGCGTTTCGTACGCAAGTTTCTGCCGCTGTCGCCGCGCACCATCCTGCGCGATTTCATCGCCGCGCTGACTGGCAAGCTGTCGCACGCCGATCTGCGCCACTACAACGCGGTGCAGAAATTCGCCTACCTGTTCGTGGTGTGCGATCTGATCGTGCTGGTGCTCTCGGGGCTCGCAATCTGGAAGTCGGTGCAATTCCCGTTGCTGCGCGAGTTGATGGGCGGATACGACAACGCACGTGTCGTTCACTTTTGTGCGATGTCGCTGATGGCAGCGTTCATTGTCGTGCATCTTGCGATGGTCGCATTGGTGCCGCGCTCGCTGCTTGCCATGCTGCGCGGCCGTTAAGGGGCCCTCTAAGGCACCCACGCGAAGACATTCATGCTCAGGAATTCGTGCTCAAGAATTGATGGTCAAGGGACCATGCTTAGGAATCCATGATGAATACTCAGGACAAAAAGCCCACGCGGCGCATCCTCTCCGACAAACTCGATCGCGAGTCGATCCTGCTTGATGCCCGCCGTGAACTCGCCATGCCCTCGCGGCGTCTGTTCGGCAAGCAGTTGCTCACGCTCGGCGGCCTCACGATGCTGACTGGTTGCTCGCTGACCGACGACAAATCGGTCAACACGTTTCTCACGGCCGTCTCGCGTCTGAACGACAGCGCGCAGGCCTTCCTGTTCGACCCAAAACAACTCGCGCCAACCTACACCGAAGCGCAAATCACGCGACCGTTTCCGTTTAACGCGTTCTACGGCATTGACTCGGTGCCGGAGGTTGACGCCTCCAGCTACAAGCTGCAGGTCAGCGGCCTCATCACCGGGCAGCGTACATGGACCTTGCCTGAACTGTATGCGCTGCCGCACGCGGAGCAGATCACGCGGCACATCTGCGTTGAAGGCTGGAGTGCGATTGGCCGCTGGGGTGGCACGCCGTTCAGCGATTTTCTGCGGCGTGTGGGTGCCGATACGAGCGCGAAGTACGTCGGCTTCAAATGCGCGGACGACTACTACGAAAGCATCGATATGCCGACCGCCTTGCATCCACAGACGCTCCTCACGTTCGAATACGACGGCGAGCGGCTGCCCGCGAAATACGGCTTTCCGATGAAGCTGCGCATGCCGACCAAGCTCGGCTACAAGAATCCGAAACACATCGTCGAGATGTTCGTCACCAACACGTTTCCCGGCGGCTATTGGGTCGACCAGGGATACAACTGGTTCGGAGGCTCCTGACGCGCGCGGATTTGGACCCGACCCGCGAGCGGCAGAAGCTTCGGAAGCGCGCCGGCACGACCGGCGCTCATTTACCACGTATTGGCCTTTGATTCACCTTTTACCACTCACAATATACGGAGTTATCCCATGAAGAAGTTCGCACTCGCAGCACTCGCCGTGGCTCTTATGACGACTGGCACGGCCGCCTTCGCTCAGGCAAGCGGAGCCATGTCGAACGACGCCATGTCGCACGATACGATGAAGAAGGACGATATGTCGAAAGACGCGATGTCGAAAGACACGATGTCGAAAGACGCGATGTCCAAGGACGACATGAAGAAGGACAACATGGCCCCCGACGCGATGAAGAAGAATACCGATGCAGCGGGCATGAAACACGAAGCATCGGGCGCGATGGCCAACTAGACCGCGTTCGGGTGAGTCGTTCAGGCTCACGCAAGACCTATAAGGCACAGCGGGGATATGCCCCGGACTGTGCCTTTTTCGCTCAGGGAATTTACGATTCTTTCATCGACGATTGACGGTGTTCCTGCATAATGCTGCGTTGCGTGCCGAACGGTTGGCGCGCAGGGGCGTTTGTCGGCAGGTCGGCGAATGCCCGCTGCCTGTCGGGCGGGTCGGAGGAAGCGCGTGGAACAGCGCCAGACTGGCCGGTTTGATGGGTGAGTATTGGCCGTCCCTCGTTCCTCTGCCTGTTCTGCCGCCATGTCTTCCAGCCTCACCCGTCAGCCCGCATTCCCGATGCGGCGTCCGCCATCCGGCCATCCGGCCCCAAGCGGGGCGGCGCCCCGGCCGGATCTGGCGGGCTGAGCCGATGTCGTTGCAATTTCTCTCCCGTATTCCGCTGCGTCTTCCCGAGTCCCGTAACGGCCGTATTGCGCTTGCGCTCGCCGTCGTGTATCTCGTGTGGGGCTCGACCTATCTGGCCATTCATGTGGCGCTGGGCTCCTTCCCGCCGCTGTTGATGTCCGGCATGCGCAACCTGTTCGCTGGTATTGGCCTGTTCATATTCGCAGCGCGGCGCAAGCCGGTCTGGCCGAGCGCGCTAGAAATCCGTAACGCCGGCCTGGTCGGCACGATGCTGGTCGGCTTGTCTAGCGGCATGCTCGCCTATGGGATGCGCACGGTCGGCACCGGCACGGCGGCCGTGATGGTCGCGACCGTGCCGTTGTTTGCAACCGTGATCGCCGTGATCGCCGGGCGCAAGATTGGCCGGGGAGAATGGTTCGCGGTGGGCCTGGGGCTCATCGGCATCGCCATTCTGAGCCATGGCAGCGATTCAGCCGGCTCGGCCGGTGGCAGTCTGGCGATCCTGTGCGGCGCGCTCTTCTGGGCGGGCGGCGCCCATCTGGCCGGGCGCCTGAAGCTGCCCTCGGACCTCTTTCTTTCCACCGCGCTGCAGATTGGCCTGGGCGGTGCCATGTCGACGCTGGTTGCCTGGCTGTCCGGCGAGCGCATGATGGAGGCACATTTTCTGCCGCTACTGGCGTTCATCTATCTGATGCTGGTGGGCACCATGGCGGCCTATGTCGCGTATGGGTATCTGATCCGCCATACGAACCCGATCATCGCCAGCAGTTGCATGTACGTGAATCCGGTGGTGGCGGTGGCGCTTGGCGCGTTGCTGCTCGGCGAACCGGTGACGAAGTCCACGGTGATCGCAACGGCGGTGATTCTGGCAAGCGTGGGACTGTCGTTCTGGTTTGACCGGAGACGGGCTGCGGCTTGAGGGGAAGGGCTGTTCGCGGATGACGCCGCGGCATCCGCGCCCAACCGTTGTTGGAGCCGCCCCTACAACCGCGCCGCCAGTTCCGCGCCTTCGCGAATGGCCCGCTTCGCGTCCAGTTCAGTGGCGAGTGCCGCGCCGCCGATCACGTGATAGCGCGGCCCGTCCGCGGACGGCGTGGCAGGCTGAAGGTCACGCAACGATTCCTGCCCCGCGCAGACCACGATCGTCTCCACTTCGAGCCATTGCTCGACACCTTCGCGGGCGATCTTCAGACCGCGCGCGCTGATCTCCAGATACGACACGCCATCGAGCATACGCACGCCGTTGCGCGCGAGCGTCGCCCGATGTACCCAGCCCGAGGTCTTGCCGAGGCCCGCGCCGAGCTTGCCCGCCTTGCGCTGCAACAGCCAGATGTCGCGCACGGGTTGCGC
>NZ_JBAURZ010000184.1:0-26535 GCF_049581445.1 Paraburkholderia sp.
CGCCACGCTGGCCGGCGCCGCATGCGTGGGCGCGGAACTCGCCTGACCTTTAGCCCCGGCAGCCTGCAGGCGCTCGATGCGGGCGCGTGCAAGCGTCGCGAAACGGCCGTTCGGATACGCCTTCAGATAGGCCTCGTAATCGCTCGGATAGTTGCTGTCCTTGATCGAATCCCAGAACGTCAATTCGTACTGTTCGTTGCTGTCCTTCGGCAGGATGCCGCGGCTGTGCATCGACAAAACCTCAGCGCTGTCGGAACCGGCAAGCGTGAGACGCGCAGCATCGGCCGAAGAAAGTGCGGCGAAGCGGAACTCGCTCACGAGCGACGAGGCAACCCACGGCTGCTGTTCACCGTGCGTACCGGTGCTGACCATGCTGGTGACACGCCGGAAAACCGCGCCTATATCACGCTCACGCGCGGTAGCGAGCGTATCCAGCAGCGCACGCGTGAATATCCCATGGGCAGCACCATCTCCCGCGAACCCACCCGGTCTCGTTGCGTATGCAACGAAGGTCTGAGTAGGCAGTGCGAACCCTGCGAGACTGGGCTCCTCGAGCGGATCGCTCAGGCACGTGTCGAGAATCATCACATTCAGCCTGTGAGGACGCGGTACAGACATCGCGTCCATCACGGTGGCGAGATCGATGCCGTCAGCGAGGAGTGCAGCGGTAGAGCGGGTGTCGATTCCAGCGGGTACCAGGATTGTCCGGCCGTCGACATGCAAGCCATGGCCTGCGAAATAGAACAGTCCAACGCCGCCCTCACGCAGGCGCTGGCGAAAATCGGCGATTGCCTGTCGCATTTGCACTGGGGTTGCGTCGGTTCGCGCGATGACCTCGAAGCCCATCGCGGTTAACGCAGCACTCATGCTGTGTGCGTCATTGAGCGGGTTTCCCCTGATGCTCAACTCGTCGCCGCTGTTTCCGCTGTTGCCGATCACAAGCGCGACACGCCTGTCGTGCGCGCCGTTCTCGCGCACTGCTGGCTGGATGGAGACGGCGGGGGAATATTGCACTGCCGCGTGAGCGTCGATCCGCAGCGCAACGATCGCCCCCGCGACGCACATGAGCAGGAATTTTCGCCACATATTCAAACCTGATTGTTCGAGATCGAGAAGCTGTTGCGTAAACAACGATAGCACGCTGCGCACACGTCACAACACACGTCACAACACACGGCACAACACGTGTCACAACGTTAACGAGCGAGGCGTTTCCTTTTGACAAGTTACGTCCTAAGCTAAAGGACGGACTACGGGCCAGGCTTTACATCAATCGCTTGAGTTCGTGAGCAGATGCCGTCAGCCAATGCGCCTCAATTTCTGTTGTGCAGCGACGGCACCACAGACAATTGTTCGGGAGGGTTCGCGAGATGCTAAAAGCGATATTGCTGGGCGCTGTGGCTACGGCGTTCCTCGCGACGGCCCCGATATTCGCAGCGCAGACACCGTCTCCGCCTAATGCCGAGGAGTACATCATCTGGCCTCCTGACGGCGCTGTGATTCATGGCGGCAAGTTATGGGTACGCATGGGACTGCGCAACATGGGTGTCTGTCCGAAGGGCTTCAACATTCCGAACACCGGGCATCATCATCTGCTGATTGATACCGATCTCCCACCGCTGGATCAGGAAATACCCTCTGACCGAAATCACCTGCATTTTGGCGCCGGAGAGACGGATGCGCGGATCGAACTGCCCCCCGGCAAGCACACATTGCAGCTTCTGCTTGGGGACTATAACCACGTGCCACACGTGCCGCCTGTCTATTCGAAGAAGATCACCATTTACGTGAAATGAGACCGCTTTTGCCGGGACGCACCGCCTCCAGTCGCGCATACCCGCATCGGTCCGTCAGCACGGAGATCACTGGCCATGAACAAGATCATCGTGAGCACGGCACTTGCAGTTCTGGTTTTTTCGGGTTCCGCTTTTGCACAGCGTACGCCGTCGCCACCGAATGCGATGGTGTATATCGGCTATCCTAACGATGGTCAGGTTGTCGCTGCCGGCAAACCATTTCGCGTGTGGTTCGGACTTCGCAATATGGGCGTGGCGCCAAAGGGTGTCAATTTCCCCAATACCGGTCACCATCATTTGTTGATCGACACTGATTTGCCGCCAATGGATCAGGAAATCCCCAACGACCGCCAGCATCTGCATTTTGGCGCCGGTGAAACCGAGACGACACTTGAATTGCCGCCGGGCAAACATACGCTGCAGTTGCTGATGGGTGACTACAGGCACGTGCCGCACGATCCACCGGTTTATTCAAAGAAGATCACCATTATCGCGAAGTGACGTGACGTGACGTGACGTCGCGCTCGCTGCCGTGTCGGTGCCAGCCGAACATATCTCGCGCCGACTGTTGGCGCCGGCCCATCAATCAGCCTCTGCGCGTTGTTTGTGAGGCTCGGCACCTGCCATAGGGCGTGATAATTATCTTCGCGTTTTCAGGGCGTTACGCACCTTCTTCGATTTGCGAGTCCCTTATGGCACGGCCTATGCGTTAGTAAGGTTCGAGCAGACAACCTGCTCGAGCTCGGCCCCGATGCCATTCCGCTCCCCACTGGAGAATCGCAATGAACACCTTGATCATCAAAGACCTGGTCGTAACTGAAGAACTCGACAACCGCGCCATGAACGCCGTGCGTGGCGGTTCGCTGCCGAACTTCCCTGCGCCGGACACGCTCTTGTTAGGCGCCAGCTCCCCCGTCAATGCGACGCAACTGATCACTCAGTATTTGAACGTATCGAGCCTCAACGGTAACAACGTCGCATTCGCGAACGACATTCATACGAACATCGTGCCGCATCAAAGCGCCAGCAACACGGTCAACATGTTCTAAACGACACCGGAGGTCCGCGTGGGTATGAGTTACCCGCCGGCCGCGCTCAAAAACAATTCCTGGCGAATCGTCCTGTCCTTATAGCTCGCCGCATCACCACCCAGACACTGCGCCGCACAACGGTTGCCAGGCCTCCATTGAGGCGTTGCGCAGGACATGTCTTGCCTGAATGGCGGGTTGTCGAGTCGCGGTGCAGTGGCTTTCATCGGAGAAAATCGTGTCGACCTTGTGGAGTCTGTTCCGTCAACGCCATTTACACGCTTCGGCGGCGCAGCGGCCTGTGGCGGACGCAGGAGCGCGCACCAGCCATCTCGCTCCCACGATGCGTGCGCTCGGTGCAGTGACGATATGCGCCTTGCTGCTGGGCGCATGCGCCGACGTCAGCATGCCCGACTACAAGCGTCCGGACACCCCCGCCAAGGACTCGTGGTCGCGCCAGGGCGAGCCGGTGTCGGCCGCCGCGACGATTGAACCTGATTGGTGGAAGGGCTTTCAGGACCCCTATCTGGATCGGTTGATCACGACGGCGATCGCCGGAAACTTCGACATCAAGGTATTGGCCGCGCGGATTCAGGTGGCAGGCGCGCAGGTTGACGAAGCCAAGGCGGGCGCGTTGCCGACCGCCGACTTCGGTGCCGGCGCCAACTTCCAGAAGAGCACGGGCGTTGGCTTTTCCCAGCAATACAACCTGGGTGCCCAGGTCAATTGGGACATCGACATCTGGGGCAAGGTGGAAAAGGGTGTGCAGGCACAAAAGGCCGAGTTCCACGCGACGGAGGCAGACTGGCGCGCAGGATACCTGGAGCTGGTGTCCAACGTATCAAGCACCTATTTTCAGATCCTTCAGTTCGACGATCAGATCACACAGCAGGAAAAAACGCTAACGACCAACAAGCAGATTCTCGCTATCTACGTTGGCCAGAGCCGCAGCGGCCTGATTCCGCAAACGCAGGTGTTGCGCCAGCAAGCCGAAATCAATCGCCTGACCAACGAACTGCTGGAACTGCACCGGTCGCGCGATCTTGCGAACAATGCGCTATCTACGCTGATCGGCGTGCCCGCTGGCGAGTTTCAACTGCCGCCCGGGCATTTACAGGAGCGCGTGCAATTGCCTGAGGTGCCGGCCGGTCTGCCGTCACAACTGCTGGCGCGGCGCCCCGATATCGTTGCAGCAGAACTGAGAGTGCTGGAGGCCTACGACCTCGTCGGTCAAGCCAAGCTCGCACAGTTGCCGACCGTCAGTCTCACCGGCCATGGCGGCACCGCCAGTCTCGCGCTCAATACGCTGTTGAAATCGTTCACCTTCGGGTTGATGCCGAGCATCGACTTCCCGCTGCTCGATCCTGGCGTTCGCGCCCATGTGCAGACAACCAAGGCACAGAACACGGTAGCAGAACAGCAGTACCGGAGCACGGTGATGGCTGCGTTCGAGGAAGTGGAAAACGCGCTCGTCAACCTCAATTCGCACAAACAGCAGCGTGTCGAACTGCAACAGGAGGTTGCGCGTCTCCGGATCGTGGCGGATCAGATTGAAGCGCAGCTGAGAGAAGGGGTAGTGTCGCAACTCGAGGTGTTCGAGACCGAGCGAACCTTGCTTGAGGCACAACTTGCGCTGCTCGCCAATCATCAGCAGATTCTGTCCGATACGGTGCGGCTCTATAAGGCGCTCGGTGGAGGCTGGACTGCGGTCGACGTAGAGGCCGAAGTAAAGGAGCACTGATATGAAATACCCCTGCCTAAGTGTGTCCTCCTCACCGATACAGGCATGCGCAATTGACTACCGCGATGCGTGACTTACAATTCTCTTGTCTCCGTGTATCAGGCGGCTTGCTGTGCAGAGATCGATCCATTGCACCGCTTCCCGGCATTCCTCTGACGCTTGTGTGTCAGCAGATAAATATTTCGTGATGCAGACCAATGACTCCCGGTGAAGCTCCGATCGCAGAGAGGCAGGCTACCCAGGAGCGGGAGTTCGATGTCGTGCTCTCGCCGGTTTCGCATGCCGAACTCGGCGTGATCTGCATCAGCGACAGTCTGTTTGCGATCGGGCGTAGCGAAGCTCCGTTTGCGAGTTATCCCGGAGAACGCTTGACGCGCCTGTCGCGCCGGCATGCGAGGATTTTCGTCGAGCACGACGCGGTCTATGTCGCAGATCTTGATAGCAAGAACGGCACGGCGCTAAACGGCGCAAGCGTGCGTCATACGCCGAGCCGCATACGGACTGGCGACGAACTGTGTTTCGGCGGCGAACTGACCTACCGGGTGGATTTCAGGCAACGTTCGCGCCCCGCACTGGCGGACCGTGCTGCGCTGCTGGTCGGCCTGACCCTGCTGCCCGAGCGTGGCGACCTGGGACTCCAGCAGATCGAGGTGCACAGCTTCCCGTTTCTCATCAGCAAGGCCGATGAACTGTTTGCGCGCTACAAGGAGCTTTACCCGCACCAGGTCAACTACATCTCGCGGCGTCACGCGCATATGTTCCTGAAGGGCGGCGACCTTTGGGTCGAAGACCTGGGCAGTACGAATGGCACTTTCGTCAACGGCAAGCGGCTCGCCGAATCGGCGGTCGTGCTGCGCGAGGGCGATGGAGTTGCATTCGGTGGTGACCACTTCGTCTACAAGGTGCAACTGCACAAGGCCCTTGAGATCGAACCCACTGTGACCCAGCTATTTTCCGCCAATGCCACGCATGATCTGGCCGATCCTGACAAGACCACATTTGTCGGCGCCGCGAATTCCTTCCTCGATATTTTCTGCGTCGATCAGGCACTCAAGCGCGAAGACGAAGTGAACGAAGCGTTGCCGTCTGTCACGGACGACACGAAGGACGAGGGCCGTCGTCAGCACGGTAAGGCGCGGTGGCAGGTGTTCGCTGCCGAGTTGGTGCGGGCCTTTGCCGGTGCCGATCGCGCGGCCATGTGGCGCACATTCCGCTGGGGATTCGCCGTGCTGGCGGTATTGATCATGGCCGGTTCAGCGCTCTATTTGCGGGGCGCGTCGCAGCGCGAATTGAAAACGCTGCTCGCCACCGGGCAATTTGAGCGTGCGATCGGCATGGCGAACCAGTACCTCGAAAGGCATCCGGCAGACACGGAGATCGAGGCCCTCGCAAGCGAAGTGTTGTTGAAGGCGAGAGTGCCGGGTTGGTTGAGTGCGTTGCAGCAACGAGACTTCGATCGTGCCGCCACGTTGATCGCGCAGATGCAAAGCCTGAGCAAGTCGAACGCTGACGCTGCTGCGCTCGTTGGCGAACTGGCCTGGGTTGGCGAACTCGAACACTTCATTACCAGCCGGGGCGGCGCGGCTGTACCGGTTCACCTCTACGCCGACGAAGACAAGATGAGTGGGCTGCTGGCCCGCTGGAACGACGATCCACCGGGCCACCAACGCATGCTTGACCGGATTTCGTCATACGTGCCGGTATTTGCTGATCCGTATGCGCGAGCCATGAGCGATCTGCGCAAGCTTCAGAGCGACGTGTCAGTTTATCTGCCGGCAATCGAGCGTCTGAATGCGACGATCGATGCGCAGTTGGGCCAAGGCAATCCAGCTGCGTTGCAGGCCGTGTTCAACGACTACGCTGAAAAATATCCGCGCCTCGCAGGTCTGGATCGGCTGCGCGACGACTTGCGAAAGTACACCTCTATATCGGACGAATTGCGAGCCAGGCGACTCGGTCCGCTGCTCGCCTTGATGAAGGACACGCAGTTCTCGACCCCGCATTTCCAGGCCCAATATCGTCGACTGGAGGCGAACCAGTTGCCGTCCGCAGAAGTCGTCCGGCAGTACGACGCTGTCGAGGCAGCGTGGCAACGCGGCGACGGGCAGCAGGCGCTCGCCGATCTGCAGTCGATGCCGGCTACTTCTTGGTCCGATGCGCTGGCAGCGGAACAGGCGCATAAGAAAGCAGTATTTGACCAGTTTGGCGCCCTCCAGAAAGCGCATGGCAGCAACGACTCCGACGGGCAACTATTGAGCTTCTATGGCGGCCTTGATCCCGTTGAGGATGCGTGGTTTGTGCACGCCATTCAGGCCGACGTGGCTGCGATGCGCGACAAGGCCCTGGCGCGGGCGCAGGACTGGCTGACTCACGCGCAGGCTTTGTGGCGCGAATACCGCAGCAACGGTTCGATCGGTGGCACACAGCGGCTCGAATCGGGCATCTCGGACCAGTTCCGCAGCCAGGCGCGGCGCCTGTCCGAAGCGCAGTCGAACGCGCAACAGGGTATGCGGATCTTCGCGCAGTTGAAGGCCGACCATCCGGCTGACTGGGATCGCTTGCAGAGCGATATCGACGCAGAAGTGCAATTGCAACGGCGTTCGTTGCAGGATTTGCGCATGGTACTGGAGCCGGGCTTGTTGCAGGCGAAGCTGGCGCTGATCGGAGGCGCACGCGGTGAAACGAGACAATCATCTTAAGCCCCTGTCGGAGGCGCTCGAAGATCACAGCGCCGAAGGCATCGCGATCCTGACGGCCGAACCCGTCAGGCTGGCGCGTGTGCTGGTGCTAACTATGGTTGCGTTGGTGGTCGCGGGGCTACTCTGGTCGTTCGTTGGCCGCGCAGATGTGATCGTGAGCGCGCAGGGGGCGCTTGCGCCGGAGTCCGAGGTAAGGCGCTTCTATGCCCCGATCGACGGCGAACTGGCCGATCTGTACGTCGCGGAAGGCCAGCCGGTGTCGAAAGGCGACGTGCTCGCGCGGCTCAACGCGCGGGGGGCAATCGAGGCGGCGAGCAACGCGCTTCAGTCGCAATTGAAACTCGAAGACGCCGAGCGTGAATGGAAGGAGTTCCCGGACAAGAAGCTGCTGATGCAGCGTAAGGCCGATGCGTTGAGGGAGCAGATGGAAGTGGAGTCGCGCCAGAACGAAAACCGCATTTCAGAAGGCACCACGAAGCTCGCGGAAGGCCAGAAGGCGCAGCTTGAAGAAGCCCGCAGCGTGCTGGATAACGCCCGTCGTGCGCGCGACGACGCTCGCGCGGAGCAGGACAAATATGTGCGCCTCTTCGCTGAACCCGGCGGTGGCGGAGTTGCGCAGCTTCAGGTCGAAGCGAAGAAAAGCGCCTATCTGGAGGCGGAAAACGCCTACCGGGTCGCGCAATCGAAACTGGCTGAACTGGATTTCCAGCTCAGCCATGAATATGCGCAGGCGAATGCGCAACTTGAAACAAGCGGCCAGCAGGCCACTAACCTGCAGATTCAATACGACTCGGCGGTCCGCGACATTAGTACGACCGAAGACAAGTTGAGGCTGCAACTGCAAACCGCGCGGCTCGTGGCCGATGCGGCTGCGCGGATTCGCTTCGAGAACATCGACAAAGACAATTTCCTGCTGATCCTCGCGCCGGTGTCTGGCGTCGTCACGGATGTGACCTCGACCCAACCCGGCGACAAGATTCAGGCCAACACGCCACTCGGCGCCATCGCGCCGAAAGACGCCCGGCCTGTACTGAAGATCGAGATTGCCGAGCGCGATCGCGCGTTCCTGCATGAGGGTCTGGCGGTCAAACTGAAGTTCAACGCGTTTCCGTATCAACGCTATGGGCTCATCGACGGCACGCTCGAATACATTTCCCCAGCCACCAAACCGTCTGCACAAGACAAGCAACCGGTATACGAGGGGCGGGTCGCGCTGAAGCAAAACTATTACCAGGTGGCGGAGACGCGCTATCCGTTGCGCTATGGAATGACCGCTAGCGCGGAAATCGTCGTTCGCAAGCGGCGGTTGATCGATCTCGGACTGGACCCATTCAGGGACCTGGCCGGGTGATGCGTGAGCCGGTGGCCGCGAATGCAGATGGATACTCACTTAAGGAGCGGATGACATGACCGCGATAGTACGAATCGATGATGAAGTCGTCGACGTCGCCGAATTCATACGTCTACTGAAGCTGACGGGCCAGTTCGAGGGCCTGATCGAGCAACTGGTGCGCGATAAGCTCGCGGTCCACGCTGCGAAGAAGCAAGCCATTCGCGTGTCGGAAGAGGACATTCAGGAGCGTGCGGACCAGTTTCGCAGAGTCCGTGGCTTGCATCGCGCCACCGACATGAACCACTACCTCGATGCGATCGGCGTGAGTCTGGACGAATTCGAGCACTTCATCACCGATAGCCTGTATCAGGAAAAGATGCTCGAAACGGTCGGTGCGCCGGCGGCGATCGAAGAGTACTTCACGCTGAATTCGCCCCGCTTCGACGCAGTCGAAGTGAGCCATATCGTGCTGGACGAAGAGGGCAAGGCGAAGGAAATGATTTCGGTGCTGCAGGACGATCCGGACAGCTTCGCCGAAATGGCGCGCGAGCATTCGATTGCGGATACGCGCGAGGCGGGCGGCGTGATCGGCAAGGTGCTGCGAGGCTCCCTTAAGCCCGACATTGAAGCGAAGATCTTCAACGCGTCGGTTGGCGATCTGCTCGGGCCGTTTGCATCATCCGACCATTCGTGTTTCGAGATCTTCGCGGTAACCGGCAAGTATCCCGCAGCGCTCGACGACGATGTTTCTTCCGAAATCAGGCGCCTGCTGCGCGAGCGATGGCTGATGGAGCGGGCACAGGATCACGTCATCGAGGCGCGTTAGCAGCGCTGGTGAGCGTTGAGTAGCCGGTCGAGATTGCTTTCACGGCGCGAGGTCACGCGTCAAAGCCGAGGTTTGCAAGCATATGGACGCACCACAGACATCACCGTCTGCCGCCGAATTTCTGTCGTCGGTCGAGATTCTCTCGCCATTCTCGCGCGACGAACTCGAACGTTTGACGGAGCACGTACAGTCACGCTTCTATTCGTTTGGCGAGACCGTGTGCAAAGCAGGGGAACCTGCGGACGGGCTGTTTGTGGTCAAGTCAGGCTCAGTGCGGATCTTTACCGAGGAGCACGGCAAGGAGGTTAGTCTTGGGGTGCGCAAGGAGCGCGAGATCTTCGCGGATATCGCCATGCTGCGCGCCTATCTGCATGAATCAGCGGTGCGGGCGTCGGCGAAGACGGAGTTGCTGTTCATCCCGCGTACGGCCATCGAACCCGTCATTGCCGGCAACCCGGCCGCGCTCGCTTTCGTTACCAGCTATGTCGCCATCAGTTCGGCCGGTGGGTTTGTCGCGCAACTGTTTGATTTGCGCGGCAAGCTGAACAAGGCCGAACTGGAGGAATATGTGCGCAGCGTCGGCGTAAAGCGGGTCGGCGAGGGCAAAGAAATACTCAAGCAGGACAGCCGCGAGGATCGCAGGCTATACGTGGTGCGGCAGGGCGAAGTGCGGATCGTTCGGCACGAGGACGGCAACGACTATCTGCTGGCGACCTTGCAACGAGGGGAAATATTCGGCGAGAAGGCCTGCCTGCAGCGCCAGGAGCAAATGGCCTCGGTCATTGCGACGACCGACACGCGCCTCCTGGTCATTCCGGAGAAGACGGTCCACTTTATCCTCGAACGCAACCCAAAGTTGCGGGAAGTGCTTGACGAGCGGATTCGCTATACCGAACGCGAACTTGAGCGCCAGAAGCGGCTCGAGCAAAGACGCAAGCGCCCGGTCATACTCGATCTCCATTCGAAACCCGAATTCGGCGAGAAGATCATCCGCCGTTTCGCGCTGGTCGAGCAGGCCGAGGAAATGGATTGCGGCGCTGCGTGTCTTGCGATGATCTGCAAGCATTACGGCATTGGTATGACGCTTGGCAAACTACGTGAGCTGGCGAACGTCACCACCGAAGGCGCCACGCTTGACAGCCTCGCGCGAGCCGGCGAATCGCTCGGCTTCACCGCGCGCGGCGTGCAGTGCGTCTATGAGTCGCTGCGTAGCTTCGACCTGCCGTTGATCGTGCACTGGGAGGGCTACCACTACGTCGTGGTGTACGGCATCTCGAAGGAGTGGGTCTGGATGGCCGATCCGGCGCTCGGCTTCCGAAAAATGACGGTGGAAGAATTCGAGCGCGGCTGGAGCGGCACCTGCCTGCTGTTTACCGCCAACCCGGATCTCGTGCAGCGGGTCGCGTCGCGCTCCCCGTGGGTTCGGTTCATGGGCTACCTGACGCCCTACAAGAAGATACTTGGTCACCTGTTTCTGGCGACCTTCGTGATCCAGGTGCTGGGCGTGATTCCGCCGCTTATCATCCAGAACATCCTCGACGGCGTGATCGTGCATCAGAACGTGAGTTTGCTGCACCTGCTTATCGCCGGGCTCATCATTGCCAATGTCTTTACGCAGCTGATGTCGACGGTCAGGGCATATCTGGCGAATTTCATGGTCCGCAACATGGACTTTGCGATGATGTCGCAATTCTTCAAGCACACGATGTCGCTACCGTTCTCGTTCTTTGCGAAGCGCAAGACTGGCGATATTTTCGCGCGCTTCCAGGAAAACCAGACCATTCGCGCGTTCCTGACCGAATCGACTGTGACCACTGCGCTGAACCTGTTGATGGTGTTCATCTACTTCACGATCATGTTCGTCTACAACGTGAAGATGACACTGGTCTTGATCGCATTCGTGATTCCGATTCTCGTGCTCACCGCGCTCGCCACGCCCAAGCTCAAGGCCTACGCGCGCGAAGTGTTTTCCGCTTCGACGGACTCAAAAGCATTTCTGATGGAGGCGCTCGCTGGCGTTGAGACGATCAAAGGCATGGGGATCGAGCGTCCGGTTCGCCTGAAATGGGAGAAGAAATACGCCAAGGCGCTTGAAGTTCAGTACCGTGCGCAAGCGTTCAACATCCTGGTCGGATTCGGCTCCCAGCTGTTGAGCGCGGCCACCACGATTGCGATATTGTGGGTTGGCGCAAATCTTGTATTAGCGCGCGAATTGACCGTCGGCCAGCTGATTGCGTTCAACGCGTTCATGGGTAGCGTGCTGAGTCCGTTGATGGGACTGGTCAGCCTCTGGAGCATGCTCAATGACGCAGGCGTGGCGATGGAGCGGCTCGGCGATGTGCTCGACATCGAACCCGAGCAGAAACCGGAGGACCTCGCGTCGCGCGTGATGCTGCCGGACCTGAAAGGCGAAATCAGTCTGAATGGCGTCTACTTCGGCTATGGCGGCGGCGACGCGGCCTACGTGCTCGAAAATATCAGCTTTGATATCAAGCCCGGCGAGCTGATTGCGATCGTCGGTCGCAGCGGGTCAGGCAAGACCACGCTTGCCAAGCTGCTGGTCGGTTTCTATGTGCCGACCGAGGGCACGATGATGGTGGACGGCTACGACCTGAACGTGATCGACAAATCCTACTACCGCGCGCAAATCGGCTACGTAATGCAGAGCAATCTGCTGTTCTCTGGGACCATTGCCGAGAACATCGCGAGCGGCGACGACGCACCGGATCGACGGCGAATCGAAGAAGTGGCGAAGGCAGCCGACGCGCATGGATTCATCAGCAAGATGCCGTTGGGCTACGAGCAGATCGTCGGCGAGCGCGGTGTGGGTTTGTCCGGCGGTCAGATCCAGCGGCTGTGCATCGCGCGGGCGCTTTATCACGATCCGCGCCTGCTGGTATTCGACGAAGCGACTTCTGCGCTTGATACGCAGTCAGAGAGCAATATTCTCGGCAATATGCACGCCATCCTCCACGGGCGCACCGCGATCATCATTGCACACCGGCTCAGCACGATCATGCGTGCTGACAAGATTCTGGTGCTTTACGAGGGGGCCATTGTCGAGCAGGGACGGCACGACGAATTGCTGCAGAGGAAAGGCATGTACTACCAGCTTGTTCAGAAACAGTTGAGTTCGGCATGAAAATACTCGACCAGACCGAGGAGAGCAGCCCCGCGATCTCTTACGCAGGGTTGATCGAGAAAATCGAAATCCTGCGCTCGATGCTGCGTTGGTCATCACGACTCGAGCGGGCGGACATCGAAAAAGTGCTCAGACAAGCAAGCGTATTGCGCGACGAAGTCATGCAACTGTCGCACAGGGAGCGTTTTGTCCAGGCCGTCGCTGAGCCTGCGCGCGTCGAACTGTCACGTGGGCAGCGGCGCCAGGCATTGCTTGCACGCAGCTTCATTTTCGAAGGTACGTTTGGGGACAATCCGAAGCTGCTCGAAGCGCTCGAAATTGCCGAGAAGGCAGCGCCGACTGATCTGCCCGTATTGATCGACGGCGAAAGCGGCACCGGCAAGGAGTTGATGGCGAAGGTCATTCACGCGAACGGCAGCCGGGCGGATAAACCCTATATCTCGGTCAATTGCGGAGCAATTCCAGAAAATCTACTGGAGTCCGAACTGTTCGGACATAAGAAGGGCGCATTTACCGGGGCGTCGAACGATCGCAAGGGCAAGTTCGAGAGTGCGCACACAGGTACCATTTTTCTTGACGAGATTGGCGAGTTGCCGCTAGCGGGTCAGGTAAAGCTGCTGCGTGTACTGGAGTCGCATGAGATCCAGCGGGTGGGTTCGGACGAAACCATTGCGGTCGATACGCGAATCGTGGCCGCGACGAACCGGAATCTGCGGCGTCTGAGCGAGGAGGGAAAGTTTCGCGAGGATCTGTTCTATCGGCTGAGTGTAATTCACTTGACGTTGCCGCCGCTGCGCGAGCGTCGCGACGAAATCCCGCTCCTGTTTGCCTATTTCGGCGATGAAGCCGCGGGCGTTCTGAAGCGTCGGCCCATCAGGATGACACCGCGTCTGCGTGATTTTCTGCTTCGTTATCCCTATCCGGGGAACATCCGCGAACTGCGCAACCTGATGTACCGCCTCTCCTGTCTCGCTGCAGACACAGCGGACATCGAGCACTTGCCAGTCGACACGCGGCCCGCAACGGCGAGCGCGTCTGCCGGTTTGGGCGCGGGCGGCAACGGCAACGTGACGGATCTAACCTCGCTTGCCGACGCCAAACGCGCGGCGAGCGACGAAGCCGAGAAGGCGTTTCTTGAGCGCGGCCTGCACGAAGTGGGGGGTACGGTTGCCGAACTGGCACGGCGAGTCGACATGAATCGCTCGCATTTGCAGATGCTGCTGAAGAAGCACGGACTGCATTCGAAAGACTTCCGCCACGCAGGCTCCCCGCGCGAGGACAAGGAGCCCGGTAGCGCTTGATACGCTAATATCTTGCGTCGTGGCCCGTGATCACGTTGTTGGGTTCAGCAGCGTCTTGTCGGACCCTTCCGTGTCCTCGGCATGCGCCACGACCGCTGTGATGTTATCGCGCCCGCCGCGTGCGAGCGCAAGGTCAACCAGCACCTCGCAGGCGTGGCGGCAATCGACGGTAGCCAGCGCGGACACCATCTCCTCTTCAGCGACCTGATTGCTCAATCCATCGCTGCACAACAGGAACGTGTCGCCATCGGCGACGGCAAGGGTGTTTTCATCGAGATCGAGCTCATCGGTCGCGCCGACCGCGCGCGTGATCGCGTGCTGGGCGGGATGATGTAGCGCCTCTTCGTCAGTCAGATAGCCTGCCGCCTTGAGCGCTTCGACCTGGCTATGATCGCGGGTCAGCAGGCTGAGTTGTCCCTGGCGGTAAAGGTAGAGGCGGCTGTCGCCGGCCCACAGATAGGCGCAATAGCAGTCGCTCGCGAGCAGCACAACGACCGTGCTGCCGATGCGCTGCACCTGGCGGCGCACCGCTTCTTCCCTGAGTTGACGATTTGCGTGCATCAGGCTTGTGCGCGCGTCGGCAAGCAGGCGCCCGATACTATTCGACGGCGCAATCCGGCTCAACCCGTCGATTATCAACTGGCTCGCCAGATCGCCGACGGCGTGGCCGCCCATGCCGTCGGCGACGGCCCAGCATCCGCGTTCGGGTTGTGCTAGACAGGCGTCCTCGTTGATTTCACGAACGCGGCCCACGTCGGAGCGCGTCGACGATACCCATCGAAATTGGCTGGCACAAGTCACGGCATCTATACCGCCCGGTTTTTGCTGACCGCGTTAGGGGTTACGTTGATGTTTGAATTGTTGCCGGTGTTGTTGACGTCGACCGTCTGGAACTGGTTGATCATCTGTCCAGCATAGAAGGTGTTGTTCGTCTGGTACAGGTTGATCACTGAACCGGCGCTCGACGTGCTCGGCTGGAATGGCTGAATCCAGCCATACACCCAAGGCGCACCGTCGCCCCCTCGGATGGCAGTCATTGCTTTGTGGTCGAGCGCGACGCTATGGGAAAGGTCACGCACGGTAATGGAAGTCATGTCGGATCTCCGGATGGCCGTTCAGATACGGCATTGCGTCAATGGGAAGCTCATACCCCTTGGTGCAAGGGCCATGCCAATCTCGCGAGGCCGCCGGGCGCTCCACGTAACGCATTGATTGCGCGGTGATTGCCGGCGTAACGGGCGTATGGCTGACGCGCCTAAACCTCCAGAACGTTGGCTGATCGCCAACAGAGTGGGTTGTCGGCCCACTTCAAAACCAACACTTTCAATTGAGAATCGCGACGCTCGCCGCGAGTCTTAATTGATGGACCCGATCCAACACTTCGAGCCGCAAGCTGTTGCGTTAATGCGAACACTTGTCTGCCTTCGTCGCCTCCACTATCTGCTGAGACGCCGCTAAAACAAGGCTTTCCCCTTCCTGGCCCGATTGATGCAAAAGAGAGGCAACAGTGTTGGCAACCGATGCAAGCGACGCTTGCAGGAACCAGGAAACCGAGGCGAGTCATGAACAGCATGCAGCAACCCGCGAGAGTCGAACAGTGCCACACGACGCACGCCGGTATCGACGCAGCAGCGGATCTGCCGCTCGAAGCCGAACCGCAGCTCGGTGCTCATCTCGTCACTCAGCGCCGCGGCTATGCGCATCACGGCGTCTATGTCGGTAACGGAAAGGTTGTTCACTACGCAGGTCTGTGCGGATCGGCCCACCGTGGCCCGGTCGAGGAAGTCACGCTCGAGCGCTTTGCCGCCGGCCATGAGATTGCGGTGCGTCCGCATCCGTGTCCGAGCTACGCAGGTGATGAGGCAGTGCGGCGTGCCCGTTCCAGGCTTGGAGAAAACCACTATCGGCTGTTGACCAACAACTGTGAGCACTTCTGCACGTGGTGTCTGTTTGGCGAAGGCCGCAGCCAGCAAGTGGAAACGTGCCTGACGCATCCACGCATGGCGCTTTACGCAATCGTCTGCCTGTGCAGGGCGCTTGTCGCGGCGGAGTTGAAAGGCGGTTATCGCATGGCGCGCGCTGCCTGATCAACGAATGCGCCGCAACGAATGGTTTGGCTGGTTCGAATTGGATTGAGGAGAACGACATGATCACGACAGAAAAATCCTTGCATTGGGCGGTCGACAAGTGGCTTGCTCCTACTCCTGCGATGCCGGCGCGCGTCAGGTGCTTTTGCCGGAATGCGATGTCTCGCCAGCGCTTCGTGTGCATTGAGACCTTGCGACCGGACGGCGTGCTGGCGATTTTCTTCTTCCGGCACGGCGACGGTTCATGGAACGTGTTTCCACCCGCTGCGGAACGGCCGGCAATGAACGGGTATCGGCGGGCGGCCCGGGCGTGAAAGCTTGAATCGTTCGCGTCAGGCTGGCGCGCGATACACAGCGCAGAGCTTGTTGCCATCCGGATCGCGCAGATAGGCGAGATACACGCCGCCGACCTTAGGGCCACGCAACCCGGGCGGCTCTTCGACGGATTGTCCACCATGGGCCCACGCCGAGCGCGCCCAGTACGGCGTCGTAGAATCGCTTTGCTTTTTCGAGGTCGTTGGAACCGACCACTACATGATTGAACATTGCTTGCTTCTTCCATCCTTCGAGGTATTCGAGCCTGGGCCAGAGCGTCTTTTCGAACGTCCCCGCGCTACAACGCTCCGGCCTTCGGTTACTCGTTAGCGGTCAACGGTCTGCTGCATCTTGGCCGGATAACGGTCGCCGACAATCGCGATTTCGTTCAGCGCCGCGTCGATCCGCGCTGCGTCCTCGTTCGACAGAGCGATCGAAGCCGCAGCGATGTTCTCTTCCAGCCGGGACAGCTTCGTAGTACCAGGAATCGGCGCCATCCACGCCTTCTGCGCGAGAATCCACGCCAACGCAATCTGCGCGCGAGTCACCCCCTTTTCGTCGGCGATCGCGCCAAGTGCATCGACGAGTGCGGCGTTAGCCCTGCGATTTTCTTCCGTAAATCGCGGCACAACATTGCGGAAGTCGGATTTGTCGAAGGTCGTCGCGGCGTCGATCGCGCCAGTCAGGAAGCCTTTGCCGAGCGGGCTAAACGGTACAAAACCGATGCCCAATTCCTCGAGGGTCGGCAGCACGGACGCTTCCGGCTCGCGCCACCACAACGAGTATTCACTCTGTACAGCGGCGACCGGTTGAACCGCGTGGGCGCGGCGAATCGTACTCGCGCCTGCCTCAGACAGGCCGAAATGCAGTACTTTGCCTTCCTTGACCAGGTCGCGCACTGTGCCTGCCACGTCCTCAATGGGCACCGCCGGGTCGACCCGGTGTTGGTACAGCAGATCGATACGATCGGTTTTCAGCCGTTGTAGCGACGCTTCCGTAACTGCTCTGATGTTTTCCGGCCGGCTGTCGAGACCTGCGGCGGGCAAGCCGTCACGAAATCCGAATTTGGTGGCAATGACGATCTTGTCCCGGCTCGCTGACAGGGCTTTGCCCAGCAACGTCTCGTTGGCGTATGGACCGTATGCTTCGGCCGTGTCGAAGAAGGTCACGCCTTGATCGAATGCCGATTGAAGCAGACGAATCGCCTGCTGTTCCTCTGTAGCGGGACCGTATGCGAAACTCAGTCCCATGCAGCCCAGTCCGATGGCGGACACCTTGAGACCGGACTTGCCTAGTTTGCGCTGCTGCATGATTTCCTCTCTGGTGTGACGACGTAAAAATGACTGGCAGAAACGGATGCCGCGTATGAATCGATGCGAACATCAAGAATAGGCTCGATAATCTGGCTCAACAATCCGTCTGTGGCTGCAAGCCCTTTTGAGGAAAATTCATCAATGCCGCGTCCGGGTATTTCAGAGTTGTCGGCCTTCGTTGCCATTGCGCAGCATCGAAGCTTCAGCGCAGCCGCGCGCGCGATGGGCGTAACCCCCTCTGCGTTAAGTCACGCAATGCGCGCGCTGGAGGCTCGTCTGCAGACCCGGCTCTTTACCCGCACCACGCGCTCGATGGCACTGACCGACGCAGGAGAATTATTGCTGCGCCGCGTCGCCCCCGCCATTCGTGACCTCGAAGAGGCGGTGGATGAAGTCACGTCTGCGCAACAGCGGCCCTCGGGATCGATTCGCATCAATTGCTCGGAGAACGGTGCAAGACCACTGATTGAGCATGTGTTGCCAAACTTTCTTGAGACCTATCCGGACATCGACGTGGAGTTCGTCTCTGACACCCGGCTTGTTGACATCGTGGCGGGTGGATTTGACGCAGGCATCCGGGTGCTGGAGGACGTGCCGAAGGACATGATCGCGGTGCGGTTCGGCCCGGAAATGCGCTTTGCTGCCGTTGCCTCGCCGACGTATATCGGGCGGCACGGCATGCCGCAAAATCCAAATGATCTCCTTAGCCACCGCTGTATCCGGTTTCGCTTCGAAAGCGGTGCGCTGTTCCGATGGGATCTCGAGCATCTCGGCAGGCGTGTTTCGCTCGACGTCGACGGGCCTATGACCCTTGGGAATCTAAATCTGATGGTCTGGGCCGCTCTGGCGGGAATCGGCATTGCGTGGGTGCCGGAGTCGCTCGTTAGCGAGCTTGTCACTGCGGGCTTGCTGATTCACGTGCTGCCGGGGTTGGGACCGTCATTCGGCGAATGGTGTCTTTATTACCCGGCGAACCGGCATACTCCCCCGGCGTTGCATCTATTCGCGAACGCGGTGCGCGAATGGTCCGCTCGACAACGCCTTGCAGATCATTGACGAATGCAGTTATTTATACAGCTTGGCTGCTTGCGTCTGAGCTCGCGTTTAGCAAAATCATCTCATGTATGGTCGCAAGCGCCTGTTGCGATGTGCCGCCGTCCTGTGCGGCCTCGCCATCGTCACTTATAGGTTTCAGCAGTGCGAGCAGATCTTTCGAAGTGGTCGTGTTTTTTGGCGTGGTGATATCTGATACCAGCTTGCCACCCACGTAGTTCGAATTACGTGTGGATTGACTTGACGACTGGCTTAGCGACGCGTGAACCAGGATGCCTTTCTCCGTCGCAAGCGTGACCGTGCTGCTTGCGCTGTCGTCGATCTGCACGTCGTCATAGTCCCCGGACCCTGATAGCGCCACTTGATAGCTAGCCTTCAGATTCGATTGCTGCGTCTGCGTAACCGTGCCGTTCTGCAGATCGCCTTCGCTACTGGTGGTCTGGGAGACCTGATAGGAAAATGAACTCGGGTTGCCCACTGTACCGCCGGCATCGCTAATCGAGGCCTTGAAATCGTCCAGCCCCGTCAACATTGACTGCTCCGATTCCGCAAGCCATGACGTATCGGCCGTACCTGCGGGCTGCGACGACGTCCCCTCGTCTCCGTTCAACTGCGTGAACGCGTCTTTGAACATCGCCATCATCGCTGTGTTCCCGTGACCATCCTGATTCGCGTTGTCGAACTGATTCAGATAGCTTGCGATGGCCTGGTCGCGTTGCGCATCCGAGCCGAGGAGCGCGGAGTTGCTCGTGTCGACACTGAGGTTCATCGTGCCGGCCGCGTCCGTGAGGCTCAAGCTCCTGCCTGCACTGTTCACGGAAAAATCGCCTGAGACGCTGCCTGACATGCCGCCCGACACGTTGAAGTGCATATTCACCGACGACAACACCGACGGGTTGTACTGCATCAGACCGCTCAGATTGAGCGTGGGCGGGTTAGTGGTCAGGCCGTTGATCGCTTGCTGAAATCCATTGGCGAGTCCCGCCACGGCGGCACGTTCGGCGTCGCTCAACTGCCCACTGCTTTGGACGCTAACCCCCAGCTTGCCGTTCGAACTGTTGAGGTCAATCTCGACTTCGATGCCGCTTGCGGTTTGAACAGTCAGTTCGATATCGCCTTGCGGGCCTTGCGTTCCCTGTCCGATTGCTCCGGTGGCACCTGTCGAAGAGACCGAGACCGACTGCGCGAAACTGCTACCCGTGGTTTGGAAGCGATCGAGCAGCGCGCTTCCCAGATTGGCGAACTGCCCGGACACCGAACCCGCCAGCACATCGTTCCCCATCAGTGCAGAAACGGCATCCGTTGGGCTTTGCGCAAAACTGAGCGTCGTTAGCGCACCATCCATCGTTCCTTGCGGCGTGTACACATTGATCGTTCCATATTTCGTCGAAGGAATCGTGACGACCGTCGACTCGGATCCAGCGGCTGCGTCTTGCGAGGTGGCGCTGGATGTCGAGGCAACGCCGCTAGTAGTGTTCGATGGCGACGTGGACGTCAGATAAGGGGATCCGTTTAATGACGATATGATGGTCATAGTGCGGCGCTCGGTTATTGTTAGTGGACGAATGCGGTCACATCGCAGATGGCCTATTTGTCAGTTGATATATCGACTCAAAAACGAGGATCTTTAAGCCTTTGTTCTCCGGTTGTGTTTTTGAATTTGCCGTTGTTTCCAGATACTCAAAAGCAACTCTCATTGTGTCCAACGAGGAAACAAATAGCCTCCTTGTTCCGGACAATTGCGTTTGCAGATAGCCCGGTCTGAATTTGCGAGGATTAGTTGAGGAATCCATAACGACTATGCCGCTGCGTTCGGCGGTTATAGCCGAAGTCAATGCGGTGAGTAGCCGTAAAGGGGGAGTATCTGGACGGAAACGCAGAGATCCTTCTCGGGCGGATGGCCCGAGCAAAGGAGATTTGAGGCGACTTGCTGCTCGTTTTATTCGGTTTCGTCCAACTTGACGGCAAAACCGCGTTGCACGCCGGGACGCGCAAACAAGGTCTCGTACCAACGTTTGACGTTGGCGAAGTCGTCGAGTGAGACCTGATGCTTCTCGTGACGCCAGGCCCACGCAAGAATCGCGAAATCCGCCACGGATAGATTCCCGGCGACGAATTCCACTTCTGCAAGCCGCCGGTCCAATACGCCATAGAGGCGGCGCGTTTCATCTGAGTAACGCTTGAGTCCGTAGCGCCGATCGGTCTCCGACTCAAGCATCCGAAAGTGATGCACCTGGCCAGGCATTGGGCCGAAGCCGCCCATTTGCCACATCAGCCATTCGAGGACCGGCACCCGTTCGCGCAAGCTTGCGGGCAGGAACTGGCCGGTCTTTTCGC
Organism: Paraburkholderia sp.; assembly: GCF_049581445.1. Lineage (GTDB taxonomy): Bacteria > Pseudomonadota > Gammaproteobacteria > Burkholderiales > Burkholderiaceae > Paraburkholderia. Next base: position 20,972 of record NZ_JBAURZ010000184.1, read on the forward strand.
CGAGGTAGAGCAGGATCGCGCCGGATTCGAAGATGTTAATGGGTTGTCCGTCTGGTCCATCGGGATCGACGATTGCGGGGATTCGGTTGTTTGGACTAATGCGCAGGAAATCTGGGTGATGTTGCTCGCCCTTGGAGATGTTCACCGTCTTGACGGTGTACGGCAAATTCATTTCTTCGAGCGCTACGCTGATCTTGCGGCCATTCGGCGTGTTCCAGCTGTGCAGGGTGATTGTCATGGGGAGCGGTCCGTGATGAAAGGCTGCGTCGATTCGCGCGTGCGGGGCTCAATCGCAAGCATTCGACGCAATCGCCGTGAAGAACGCCGCGGTGCGCGGGACCCATCAACGATACACGAAGGTTGGAAACGAAGTGTCCCTATGAGGACACCGGGACTGCGCAAACTGGGCTTCTATTACACCATGTAAAGAGTGAATTGAGCCCCGTGGTATGCCCAGCGCCTCCATTCAGCCTTATAGTCAATCCGTGATAGATCCTGATTGGACCATGGTCATTCTAAAGTGAATGCGCTTACCCTTGCGGTCCGAGTCGGTGTCGCAATTCGATGAACGTTTAAACCGGAAAATAGAAAGATGAAGCTTATATTTGTAGGCGACCCGATGTGCTCCTGGTGCTACGGATTCGGCAAGGAGATGACTTCAATTGTCGAAAATATGCCCGACCTCGACGTCCAGATCGTACTAGGCGGTATGGCCGCAGGTTCAAAGCAGGTTCTGGACGACGCAGGCAAGCAGTTCCGCTTGACGCATTGGGCGCGCGTCGAACAGATGAGCGGTGCCGAGTTCAATCGCGAAGCGCTGATGGCAAGAAAGAATTTTGTCTACGATACCGAACCGGTTTGCCGTGCGGTCGTTACCGCCCGTATGATTCAACCGTCGGCCGATCTGCTGGCCGTGTTCCGCGCGTTTCAGCGGGCGTTCTACGTCGATGGCGTCGACACGACAGATGGCAGCGTATTAGCGGGAGTCGGCGCCGCAGCGCTGCAGGCGAATGGATTCAACACCACTGCTGAGGAATTTCTCGCAGTTTGGGCCTCGAAAGAAGCGATCGAGGCGGCAGCGGCAGATTTTTCGTTGACGCGTGAGCTTGGTGTTTCAGGCTTCCCGTCGCTGTTTGTCGAGTGGAACGGGAAACTCGGCCGGCTGGGTTCGGGATACATGCGTGCGACTGACGTTCAGAAAGCGCTGGCGAGTCTCAATAGCTAGCGAATGGCGTTGCCGTTATTTGCGGCAGTGAGCGGGACGAAACCAGATTGACCCAATGCGGCCGTGTTACGGCCGCATGTTGTTTCTGGTTATCTGAAGAAGCGTTGTTCAAGGGTGCAGTCATTTTGTAAGGTGCGAAGCATGGACGTTGCAGACCTTAAGGTATTCGAAGCAGTAGCGCGTCATGGAAGTATGAATCGGGCCGCTCTCGAACTGCATACCGTCCAGTCGAATGTCACGGCGCGAATCCGGGCGTTGGAGCGAGAAATAGGGGTTGCGCTCTTTCAGCGTCACGTGCGTGGTGTGAGCATGACACCGGCGGGGCAGCGAATGCTTCCGTATGCTGCGCGTATTGCAAAACTCGTGACGGATGCCAGGACCGCTGCGCTCGATGACGGTGCGCCACGCGGCGCGCTGGCGCTCGGAACGCTGGAGACGACCGCAGCCCTCCGGCTTTCCCCGATCCTAAGCAATTTCTATCGTACGTATCCTCAAGTTGGACTATCGGTTACGACAGGCACGAGTAGCGGACTGACTTCCGACGTCGTGGAATGTAGACTTGATGGCGCGTTCATATCAGGCCCTTTAGACCACCCGGAGCTTTACGCCGAAACTATCTTTCGCGAGGAACTGGTTCTGGTGACGCCACGTGCGATGCGATCGCTCGAATCCGTCAGATCAGCACAGGACCTCAAGATCATTGTCGCGCGTCTGGGGTGCTCGTATCGTCTTCGGCTCGAGTCTCTACTCGCTGAAATGGGCGTATCCACTGCAACGCCGCTTGAATTCGGCTCGCTTGATGCGATCATCGCGTGCGTTACCGCGGGGGTGGGCATTACCTTACTTCCGCGAGGTATAGTCTCTGCAGCCGCGAAAAAAGACCTCGTCACTATCCACACAATCGCCCCGGAGAAAGCGCAGGTTGAAACGCTTTTTATTCGGCGACATGACGCCTACGTCTCAAGCGCCATGCAGGCATTCGTTGATGTCGCGCGGTCACAACCCGGACCGCTCATGGTAGCCGCGTAGGCGCTTAGCGATCGCCCTTGTCGAGTACCGGAAGATCTTCAAGGACAGGGGGCGTTGTTCTTTTCAGGGGTGCGATGCTTGGTTGAAGATCTCGCGTGTTATGGCCCGTGCGGAAAAACTCCGTGCAGAAATCGACAAAAGTCCTGAAGCGCGCGGGGAGTAGTTCCCGGTGCGAATAGAACAGGCAGATCTCGTCATCGGCGTCTGATGTTGTGCAACCCGGAAGGACTGAAACAAGACGTCCCATCAGAATATCTTCCCGCACCATTGTTTGCGGCAAAGCGGCAATACCTGTTCCGGTCAGTGCCGCAGCGCGCAGAAGTGCCTGATCGCCGTCCATCGACGACATAGGCAAAACGCTCACGGGTCGGCCACGTTCTATCAATTCAATAAAATTGGTGCCGTTCTGGCGCGTCGCGGGGTCCAGAAGCAGAAAATGTTCAGACAGCGCAGCCGCGTGCGCCGGCGTGCCGTAACGATCCAGGTAGCCTGGCGATGCGACCATAACTCTCGATGACTTCCACAGCGTTCGACGAATGACCGCGATTTGGTCAATCGATTGTGGAGGGAGAATGGCCATGTCAAAGCGCCCGTCGAACAGATTGAGCGCATCTTCCTGAACCGAAATCATAAGGTTCACGTTTGGCGCAACGACGTGGTAGCTGGATACGAACTTTGAGAACGTTTCGCTGACAAGCATAGGGTGGACGACGAGTCTAAGTCGGCCACCATCAACCTGACGTTCCTGTGTAATCCGACGATTCGCCTCGTCTAGCTCTTCGAGTAGCCGGCAACAACTGAGGTAGTAAGACTGGGCCTCTTCCGTCAGCGTGACCGAGCGCGTCGTGCGGTGAAGAATGCGTGTCTGGACGCGGGCTTCGAGCTTCGCGATTGCTTTGGAGATGGAACCGGTGGTGACACCTAGCGAAGCAGCCGCCTTGCTAAAGCTACGATGCTGGGTGGCGGCGACAAAGGCCCTCAACATATAAAGCTGGTCCATCATCAATCTCGTGCGGGGAAAGGGAAAGGCCAAACTTCGGGCGCCACCATCTTCGCGGTGATCACGTTTGTTCGAGAGCTTTGGGAGGCGAAAATAGGCTTGAGCGCCCCGGATCCGGGGCCTAGTGTCCCGCCGTCACTGTATCAACGTTTTTACGCGGGACCGACGCTTTGTCGCGATAGGGCTATCTGTTTTCTTGATAGCCACTCCGCTTGGCATTGCTGGCGTCAAGCCGCCGCGGGCTGCTCCGCTCCCACTATCGCCGAGTCAAATCCACCGACGCTCAGCCATGCTAAAGAAGCGATGCGACCCCAACAATTGCGGCAAGTACAACAAAGGCGTGCATTGTTGCCTGATGGGCAACCTTCAATCGGTGATGGTTACAGCTTGCGAATGGAAGGAATAACTTTGTCTGCCAGCAGTTCTATCATCCCAGCGATTTTTTCAAATGGCATTCCCCCGATATCGATTTGCGCGACCAGCCTGTCCATCCCGGTCAATTCATGAAGAAGGGAAATCTTGTCGATAATTTCGGCCGGACTTCCGACGAACGGCCCGCTGTTTTTAGTAATGGACCGATTGAAATCCTCGCGCGGGATTCTTGGTCCAGCGGACTTTGTAGGGGTTGAATCGAGCCAGTATTGACTGTAGTAAGGATAAAAGTTGTCGCGAGCCGCTTGTGACGACTCGGCAATGTGAAGATGTCCATTGACGGCGACGCGCAATGTTTCGGCGTGCCCTGCGTCTTGTCCGACGGTCCGATAGAGCGCCGCGAGTTGAGCCGCTCTGCTATAGGGGCCGCCTAGCACGGCAAGCGCCATTGGCAAACCCAGGCGGCCGGCGCGGATCGCACTGTCTGGCGAGCCACCTACACCGATCCAAAGCGGAATTGCAGGTTGCAGAGCGCGCGGCGCAATCTCTGCGTCATTCAAGGGCGTTCGGAAGCGACCTTTCCAGGTCACGCGCTCCGACTTATTTAGCAGGTCGAAAAGCGCCAGCTTTTCGTCGAACAATGCTTCGTAATCGTGCAGGTCGTAGCCAAAGAGAGGGAACGGCTCACTGAAAACCCCGCGCCCTGCAATGATCTCAGCCCGGCCGCTTGAGACCAGATCCAAGGTTGCGAATTCTTCATAAACACGCACGGGGTCCGAGGTGCTGAGGACAGTGACGGCGCTGGTCAGGCGAATGGTGCTTGTCGAAGCGGCGATGGCAGCGAGAACGACAGATGGCACCGACACGGCAAAATCGAGTCGGTGATGTTCGCCAACTCCAAAGAGGTCCAGGCCCGCTTGCTCCGCGAGTTTCGCCACCGCAATGGTCTCTTTGATGCGGGTATGTGCATCAACGGGTTGACCGTTGGGTCCAACGGACGAGAGGTCCGAGAGCGTATAAAGTCCAATCTGCATTTTGAGTCCTTGAAAATTCAGTATCGTGTGACTGGGTGTTCTACGTACGCGGTTGGCGTAGGCACCGGGCGCCCCCTGACCCAGGTCTGGATCCATGCATCAATCTGGATAGGGGAGCGGAACTGGAGGGCGCTGCCGCTGGGGCCATGCTCGCGCTGGATGCGTCTAACCGCGCCTCTGAACCCGCATCGCCACCTTTGTCACAACCGGTTTTGTGGTCTTCGCCTGGGCGGTTTTCACCTGGGCAGTATTCACCTGCGCGGTCTTCACCTGTTCCTCGATCTCGTTCTGCCCGATGATCTTCGCGATCTCAGCATCGGCCTGTTCACCGTACTGTGCAAACACATCGGTGTGATAGGTCGTATTCACCGCCGCCGCGAGCTGTGTGCCGGAGTCGTCGCGCGTTTCGGCCTCAACATCCATCGACAGGCCAATGCGCAGCGGATGCGCCTGCAGTTCCTTCGGGTCGAGCTGGATACGCACCGGCAGGCGCTGCACGATCTTGATCCAGTTGCCGGTCGCGTTCTGTGGCGGCAGCGTGGCGAACGCGCTGCCCGTGCCCGCCGAGAAGCCGATCACTTTGCCGTGGTACTTGACGCTTGATCCGTACACATCCGCCGTCATCGTCACCGGCTGACCGATACGCATGCGGCGCAACTGCACTTCCTTGAAGTTCGCATCGACCCATACGCCGTCGAGCGGCACGATCGACATCAGCGGGGTGCCGGGACCCACGCGTTCGCCAACCTGCACGGAGCGCTGCGCGACCCAGCCCGTCACGGGTGCTGGCAGCGTATTGCGTGCGTAGTCGAGGTAGGCGTCGCGGACCTTGGCGGCAGCGGCCAGCACGTTCGGATGCTGTGCGATCGAGGTGCGGTCGGTCAGCGCATGGTTCGATTGCGCC
>NZ_JBAURZ010000185.1:0-8885 GCF_049581445.1 Paraburkholderia sp.
ATGCCGGCCGGCAGACCCGCGACCGTGCTGAGACGTGCCGTATTGCCGGGTAGCGCCGCGGCACGCGCACTCGCGGCGAGCCGGTCGCAGCGGGCCTGTTCGGCGCTAAACGGGATTGAGCCGAAGATAGGCAACTGGAAGCGGCGCTCGACAAACTCCGGATCCGCAATGCCGGTGAAAAAGCGTTGCCGGCAGAACGCGAACAGAATGCCGGCAATGACGCCGAGAACTACGGATGCCGAAACGATCAGCGACGACTTTGGCTTGACCGGGAAGGAGGGCAGCAACGCCTCATCGATGATATGCACATTGCCGATCGTTCCGGCCCGTGAAATTGACAGCTCCTGAATCTTGTTGAGCAAAGCAACGTAAATTTCCTCGGACACTTTTGCATCACGTTGCAGAGAGAGCGCCTGACGTTCGGATCCTGGCAGGGTCTTGAAGTGCTCTTCAAAACTATCCTTCTGGGTCGACATTGCGGCGAGCTGTGCATCGACAGTTCGCAACTCGGGGCTGTCTTCTGTGAAACGCGTGAGCAGTTGTGCACGAACGACGCGCAACGCCGCGATCTGTTTCTCGTATTCGATGCCGCCGGCTAGATAGACACTCGCTTCCTGAGTCGGCTGGTACGCGCCGCTGCGGGACTGGTATTCGGACAACGCGGTTTCGGCGCGTTGGACTTCGTCGCGCAGACGCGGCATTTCGCTATTGAGGAAGGACAGCATGCGGCTCGCCTCTTCCTGGGCACGCTCCTGGCGGTGCTTCAGATACGACGCCGCGACGGCGTTGGTGATGGCGGTGATCATGTGCGGATCGGAGCCCATATAGGAGAGCTGCACGATACCGGTGTCCGCGCCCCGCTCTCCCACCTGCAGGCCACCAGCGAGACCGGATACGGCGTCGAGTTCATTGAAGCGCATCACGTAGAACTCGGTTTGCGGCCGCGCCACAAGCTTCGTGACCAGGATGTTCACACCGTTCTTCGATGCCCGTTGACCGACGACGCCCGTGAGCATCACCATGCCGTATTGATCCGCCAACTGATAGCGGCCGTTGCCGAGTGCTTTAAGGGTAAGTTGCGAACCCTCGAGATCCTTGGGTACCTGAATCGAGTCGACTGCGAATTCTTCGCCTCCCCAGGCATACGAACGCATGCCGAACAGCGCGCCGAGTGGATGGCCGTGGTGTGCCAGGAGCGAAGTGATCTTGCCGAGGTAGGGCATCGTCTTCGGCCACGCACCAAAATTCAGTTTGAACTGTTCGACGACCGGCTCGACGACGGCGCGGCTCTTGATGATCTCGATCTCCGCTTCGGTATGCATGCCGCCCGAGGGCGTCAGCGCAGCGAGCGCCTGAGATCCCGAGCCGGTACTGCCGGCGTTCGATTCGACCTGAATCAGGGCGTCGGCGGAATAGACCCGAGTGGCGAATTTCGCATAGACCATCGCGGCCATGATCACGCATGCGGTGATGCCGACCACCCACCAGATCTGATCGATGATCATGCGCGCGAGATTGCGCATGACCGCGTCTTCGTCATTCCCCGATACCGGTACGTCTTCCAACATATCGTAGTTATTCATTTTCCTACTCCGTTTTCAAGCATCAGGGAGTCAGTTGTTAAATGCCTTATAGAAGAACAAGGTGTTCAAAGCTGGCGTAATCGTGTCCAACAGGCGGTTAAAGCGTGCGGAGTTGGCGACCTGAACGTAGACGACGTCCTTTGGCTGCAGTTCGAACTTCGTCATGAGCAGCACCGCATCCACCTGCGTCATGTCCAGCTTGAACACTTCTGGCGAGAGTGTTTTGTCCGCCCCGCGAATGACATAGATCATGTGGGGGTCGCTGGATTTGGGATCGAGACCGCTCGCGCCTGTGATGGCGTCAGCGAGTGTCAGGCGACCGCGATTCATTGGCAGGGAGATCGGTCTGCCAACCTCGCCAAGCACGAACACGCGGCTGTTCGAGCGGTCCGGCACATCGATGATGTCGCCGTCCTGCAGCAGGACGTTCTGTTGCTGATCACCGGTTTCGAGCAAGGAGGCCACGTCGACCGTATAGCGCTTACCGTTGCGCGTTACGCCAACGTTTTGCAGATCCGCATCGGGCAGAGCGCCCCCCGCCCGGTTGATCGCATCGAGGATCGTCAGTGGTACGTCGGTGATCGACTCGGCGGCAGGGGTGCGGACGTTGCCGGTCGCCTGCACCGATTGGCTGTTAAAGCCCGAGATGCGCACGTCGAGTTGCGGATCGCGGATGGTCTTCGCGAGTCCACTGGTCAGAAGCTTCTGGATATGCTGCGCATCCAGGCCAACAACCTTGATCCGGCCGACCCGCGGAAAGAAGATTGTGCCGTCATTTGCCACACGCACCACCAGCCCGCCTTCGGCTGAGGCCGCGCCTGCGGCCATCGCGGCGCCCCCTGCGGCAGTGCCGGTGTTGCCCTGCGCGGAAGAAGGCAGCGGTGTCGCTCCGGCCCCTCCCGATCCACCGCTCGTCAGTTCAGGATGGTCCCAGACAATGATGGTCAGTTGATCATTGATTCCGGCCTTGTAGTCGTAGTCCGCGCGCGTCGTTCGATCGAAGCACGTGAGCGGGCAGGTCGCCGGAACAACCTTGGCACGCTCTTCCGCGAAGTAGGTAATGTCGATCGGCTTGACCGTGTATTTCATCTGGGCGACCGTCGGCTGCGCCGTCTGGTCGAGCCGGTCGGTGTCGAGATAGGGTCCCGGCGCCACCGAACAGGCGCATAGTGATGTGATCGCCAAACAGGCGAGCAGTGTTCTGGTTTTCATGATGTATATGGTCCTTGCGTTACATGGCACGCTGGATGTTTCATCAACGCATCGCTGCCTGCCATGCCCCGTGCATGGCACATAACCCAACCCACCATTTCCGCAGCGCGAGCGCAAACCCGTCGCCATTCAATGCAAGCAGGATCGCGCGAACGAGCCCCGGGTCCGCGCGGTTGCCGATCAGCATGGAATAGGTGACGAACGCCCACCTGCCCGAAGTCGACAGGTGCTCGCACATGATGAGACGGAGGTTGAACGATGCGTTGTAAAACGCCTTGTCGTTAAAAACATGTCGCTGGTCTTCGTCGCCACGTCGCGCTGGATAGTGTTCCACCAGCAGCGTGGGATCGTAGACGAGGGTCCAGCCGCGACGACCCACGTCGAGGCTGAATGCCATTTCGCAATGCACCTGCGCACCACTGCCAAGCAGCCGCGGATCGAAGCGCAACGTGCCGACCGCTTCGCGGCGAAACGCCATGTTGACGGCTTTCAGCACATCGACCTCTCGCGCTGGGCCGTAGCCAATGTGATGATTGCCCACCGGCCGGCCGTACCAGCTCACGAGTCCGACAGCAGCCTTCTGTCCTTCCAGGATGCCGCCGTTCTCATGCACGATGTCACGGCCGCCCAGGCCGCCAAGCGCATGATCGCGCTCGAACGCCAGCGCAATACGCTCGATCCAGTCGGGATGCGGCGCGGCATCGTCGTCGGTAAAGCAGATGACTTCGCCGGTCGCACTGTCGAGGCCACGGTTGTACGCGGCGACGACGCCCGGTGTGTTGACGAGCGCGACGCGCAGCGCAAAAGAGGAGGGCAGTGTCTGATGATGCTTGAGCCAGGCACGCGTCGGCTGGTCGTCGCCACGCGCGATGACGATTACCTCGTCGGCGCGGCGACACTGTGCAGCGAGCGCAGCGATGCACCGCTCGAGATCAGCGGTACGCCGGTAAGTCGGCACGATCACCGATACTTTCACAATCGAATCCCCGTCACGCGAACTTAATATGCATTGCGGCCGACAAAGCCGCGGAAGATGGTGATGCCCACGATCCGCATGTCGAACCAGAACGACCAGTTGTGGATATAAAAGAGATCGAACTTGACACGCGTTTCCATCTTTTCGACTTTCGTCGTGGTTCCGCGATATCCGTTCACCTGTGCCCAGCCGGTGATCCCCGGCTTGATGCGATAGCGATACATGTAGCCGTAAACCTGATCCTTGTAGAGGTCGTCGTGTTCGACCGCATGCGGGCGTGGACCGACCACCGACATCTGTCCGAGCAGCACGTTGAAGAACTGCGGCAACTCATCAAGGCTCGTGCGGCGAATGAACGCGCCGACCTTCGTTACGCGGGCGTCGCGTCGGGCGGCGGGTGTCACTTGCCCTTGCGCTTCGTGATGCACGGACATCGAGCGAAACTTGTAAATGCGAAACGGGTGCCCGTCGATGCCCTTACGCTCCTGCGTAAAGAACACCGGTCCCGGCGAAGTCAGCTTGATTGCGGCGGCAACAAGGCCGAACAGAGGCGCAAGCAGGATCAGCGCGACGAGTGCGAAGAGCCGGTCGAAAATCAGCTTGGGCCACATCTGCACCGGCGAAATCGGCGTGGCGCTCAGGTTGATCGTTGCAATACCGAACACATCGCCCAGCGCGTGATTGAAGAGCGACAGACTACGTACGTCAGGAATGAAACGCAGATTGACGAAGTCGTGCTGGAAGGCGCGTTTGAAGCGATAGATCGTGTGTTCCTCGGAGAGCGGCAACGCCAGCCACACTTCGTTGATGTGTTCAGCCCGCACCCGCGCAACGAATGCATCCATGTCAACCAGAACCGGCAGGCGTCCTGCACGGCCGTCGATGGCGCCGTACACCTGGGCGTTCGTATCGAACAGGCAGACCGGCTTGAAACCCGCTTGCGGGGTGCGATCGAGATGCGCGATCAACATGCGCGAGAAGCCAGGTGCCCCGGCAATCGCCACCGTGCGATAGTTCAGCCCGCGCCGGCGCGCCATGCGCAGCGCAACATGAGCGCCAAACTTGGTGACCACGATCAGAGCGCCGGAGATCAGCGTCGAGTAGCCGAACCAGAGGCGCGACAGTTCATCCATGCGGTGAAGCGTAAATACGAGTACGAGGCTCGTCGCCGAAACGGCGAACCATGCCATGACAACGCGACCGAGCATGAGCGGCAAAGCCCTGCTGCGCCAGGTTTCGTAAAATCCGAACGCCGGGAAGAGCAGCAGGACCAGCACACAGTTGAACGCTATCAGCAGCCGCTCGTTGTCGGCCAGCTGATATCCGCTCGGGAAACGCATCGCATGGGCGATCAGCGCTCCCGCAATCACGAAGAGTGCGTCGAGGCAGCGCGCAGTGTTCTTGAACATGGTTGCGCTCTAGCTGCTGACCGCTTCTGCCTCGCGAAGACGCGGCAGCAACCGGTCGAACTCACGCTTGACGAGACCGTAGCACTCGCATGCGCGCGCTTCGAGCCCCTTGCGATCGAGCACGCGAATGTGGCCGCGGCTGTGATGGATCAGACCGTCGCTGTGCAACTTTCCCGCGGCCTCTGTGACCCCCTCGCGACGTACGCCCAGCATGTCGGCAATCAACTGTTGCGTGACCGTGAGTTCGTCCGAGGCAACCCGGTCGAGTTCGATCAGGAGCCACCGGCACAGTTGCCGGCTCAACGAGTGATGCCGGTTGCATGCAGCGGTCTGCGCCACTTGCGTGAGCAGTGCGTGCATGTAGAGCATCATCAGACGGCGGATGAAGTCGGAGCGCGCAAAATGTTGCTTGAGGGCCTGCGCGGTCATCCGGTAGGCGAAGCCTGCGGATTGCACCTGGACACGGTTCGGCATGGTTTCGCCGCCAGTGAGGACGGGTACGCCGGTCATGCCTTCGCGGCCCACAGCGGCGATTTCGACTGAGCCGCCGTCTTCCATCGTGTACAGCATGGAGATGATCGCGGTGGTCGGAAAATAGACGTGGTGGATGCGTTGGCCCGAATCGCAAAGCAGTTGTTCGGTACGCAGATGAACCAGTTCAAGATGAGGGGCGAGTGCTTGCCACTCATGGGAAGGCAATGCACCAAGCAAATGATTGCCGTGCAGATCGGATTGAAGAGTCAACATGATCGGTCCTCGCGTGAAGCCGCGTATTGCGCGACTTCTTGTTTTTCGTCCAGTCCTGCATCCCTGCTAACTACCGCCTGGCGAGCGGTCAGGAGTGCGCAGTACCAGCCCCGTATAGCCTGGTGCGGCTGCTTCGTTTTATCCCCGTCGGCAGCGCGCTGTGTGTTGCGACTCTCATTTAGCGAAGAGCGTGCCAGTAGGACCAGAAATGAGCACTGGTGCGGCGCAGCGAAGGGTTCGACTTTGTTTCGCTCGCGGAAAGCGGAGTTTTTGTTTCAATTATGTACATCGCCATACTTCGGCCAGACTTACCGTAAGGTGTTTGTTGTTTGTTTTAAGTCATTGATCTGACGGGATAAAGTGCCTGCTCCACAGGCCTTGCGAGGCCCCGTCTCAAGCCTGAGACGCCTGTTGGGGCGGGATTGCGCGGTCCCGTCCGAAGTGAGGCAAAAATGATTCAGATGTGTTCCAGCGTCTACGTGCGGCAACGCACCGAGTCCATTTTTGGCGGGCTAAAAACGCGCTTTGCGACGCCATGCGAGTCGCCGTCAATTGCGATGAAGATGAGCGTGGGCGCGCCTTTCGACGCAATGAGAGGGGACCTTGCGCGGTTTAACCGTAGAAGACAGGTGCGCTAGCGTTGATCGCACGCACCTCGCCGGCAGGCGCGGCACTTGTATCGTTCACGTTGCGCGGCAGAAGTGCGACGGTAGTGGGCCGGTTGGGCGGCAGATGAAACCAGTCCTGGCGGGCGCGATAGTTGGCATCGGCGATATGGACGAAACGCGCAAAACGCTGGGCTTCGATCACCAGTTGCCAACCTTCTGGCGAAGCCTGCGGCGTGACGCGCAGGCCAAGATCATGACGCTCTAGTGCATGCCGCTCGGGCAAATGGAAAGATTCAGAAAGGACTTCGCCGCTCGCTATATCGCGCAACGTCACGACGGTGACATCATGCGCACGTGGGCCGAAGCGGTACGCATAGGTGAAATCGAAGAACTGGCCTAGGCAGTCCGCCGCGCTCAAGCGTTGCGTGCTGCGTGGTGCAAGTTCGACACGGCGGGTCGCCGATGCGGCGGCCACCGAACCGTCGCGCAACGCGACAAGTTCAAGTTGCGCCTGCAACGGGGTTGCCGTTTCATTGATCAGATGCAGATCGAGCCCGTTAAGGCCTTCGTCTGTGATGACCACCTGTACGGGTTGGAGCGTGCGCGCGAGGCCGTGGAGGGCGCTTTTAGGCCTTCCCATGGCATCGACGAGGCCCCAGCCTGCGCCGGCTCGCAGATCCTGAAACTGCCACACGAGCGCACCGCCGCACAGCGAGCCCGCGCGGCGCCACTCGGCGAACACGTCGCTCATCAATTCGGCCACCACGGCGCGCGACAGCGCCAGATAGCGCTGCGGATCCTCATAGCGCATGCGGGCCGGCTCGATGCCGTACAGGGTGCGCAGGTAGTGGTCGCGCACGTCGTCGAAGTCCCAGCCCGAACCGCCGTCGCGCGGCACCGCGGCCTTCCAGCGCGGATCGTGAGCGTGAATGGTCCCGAGCCCTTCGTGAAGCGTGTCGTCGTCGGGTACGTTGGCAAACGCCAGGCATTCAGCGGCGAAACGCACTTCGGCGCGGCGCACGTCGTCGAGCGGCCGTTGATACGCGCCCACGCCGTAGTAATGGGTAATGCCGGTGCGGGTCGAAAACGGCCAGACGCCACCGGATGGCGAGTTGCTCACGTAGGGCACGTCCGGCCGCTCGCGCTCGACCATCGCCGGCAATTGCTGCGTGAAAAGCGCCTGTTCACGCATGGATTCGGGCAGGCCGAACATCGCGGCCTGCTGATCGACTTCACTGCCGCCGCACAGGACGCTTAGCGATGCGAAACGCCGGGTACGGGCGAGAAACTGGCTTGCTTCAAGCTCTACGGACGCGGTAAAGGCCGCGTCGGTTGGATAATCGAAATTGGCGAACGCGAAGTCCTGCCAGATCAGCATGCCGTATTCGTCCGCGAGTCGGTAGAAACTGTCCGACTCGTAGACCATGGTGCCGCCGACTCGCAGCATGTTCATGCCGGCATCGCGCGCCAGCGCGAAGGCATGCGCGAGCTGGGCGGGCGTGCCGGCTAGCGTGGCCAGGTCGGCGCTGGTCCAGCAGGCGCCGCGGCAGAACACGGGTGTGCCGTTAATACGTAGTGCAAAGCCGGCGCCGTCCGCGCCGTGATCAACCTCGATGCTGCGAAAACCCACCGGGTCGAGTTCGAAGCGCTCGCCTGCGAGTTCGAGTGCCAGCGCATGCCGCTGCGGTATGCCATGCGTATGCGGCCACCAGCGCGCCACCTGTGGCAAGCGCAGCGAGCCGCTCAGCGTATGGGCATCGGACCACTGTAGAGACGAACGAACCTGCTCGCAATTTAATGCTGCAGGGGTATCCATATGCTGCGGATGAACGAAGGTAAACGTTGCGTGGACGATACCCTCATCGCCATCCAGTTCGGTTTTGATGTCGATCGTATCGAAGGCATATGGCGCATCGCCCAGCAGTTCGACCGGACGCCAGGGTCCGACCGCCTGCACCGCAGGACACCAGCCCGGCATATGGCCGAGCAGGGTGGTGCGTACATTACGCAGCGTCGGTGGGGAGACGAGCCGTGGCCGCCAGCGCGCCCGTGAGCGGCGTGCGGCGAGCGCCGGATTGAGCGAACGGAAACAAAGCGCAAGGGTGGCCTGACCGTTGAGTTCGATTTCGACATCATGCGTGACGAACATCGAGTCGGACGTGAGCAGCATGCGCTCGTCGAGCCAGACCTCTGCAAGTGTCGCGAGGCCGTGCAGGCGCAAGCGTCGCATGCCGTGACCGCTTAGCGTCAGGCGATACCAGTGATCGTCGAAAGCGAATGGTGGGGGATGGTTGGGGTCGAGCTTGCCCGCCGCGCGCCAGGCGCCGGCGATGGTGCCCGGCACCTGAGC
>NZ_JBAURZ010000186.1:0-7945 GCF_049581445.1 Paraburkholderia sp.
CTGCTGACCGGTGCGCTTGCCCAGGCCGGCGGCGGCCTCGCGCTGCTGCTGATCCTGATCGACGAAGTGGACAACGCCTTTGCCGATATCCATTCGGCCGCCGTGTCGACCGGCACGTTCTGGACGCGGGCGACCGTACCGGTGCTCTCGGCGGCATTCGGCGCGCTGTGCACGGCCATTGCCCTGCTGGTGCCAATGGCGAAGTATCAGAACTTCCTGCTGCTGATTGGCTCGGTGTTCGCGCCGCTGTTCGGCGTGGTGCTCGTCGATCACTTCATCGTGCGCAAACGTCGCATCGAAGCCGCGGCGCTCGCTGACGTGCAAGGCCGCTACGGTTTCTCGGGCGGCTGGCATTTGAGCGCTTTCTTCTCCTGGGCGATCGGGATTGTGGCCTACCAGGCCATTAACCAATGGCTGCCGAATCTTGGCGCGACCCTCCCCGCGCTTGCCATTGGCGCGCTCTGCTATCTCGCCCTGGTGTCGACGCGCAAAGCGGCGTACGCCTAAATAAATTTGCCTCGACGACCCGTGCAATGCGGGTCGTTTGCCTCGCTTCTTTTAGCGCGGCTCGCGTCTTCGCCGAACCGGCCATCGCCCCGCAGACTCCATACGGCCTATTACTTTTGCCGCCGCATTTTCTATTGCGGCGGGTCGCCTTGCATGGCGTAATTACCTGGTAATACAGGCGTTTTTAAGATGGATCATCTCAATTTAAGGCACTTCCTGAAACGAACGACCGATCCATCTGAAAACTTGATCAATCTCCCATGGTTGTCACTTGACAACCATGGGTTGCACATTTAGCATGAGGCCATTGATGACTCGTGGGACCCACTCAAAGAAGGAAGTAGAAGACGCGCTGGCCTATGCCGAATCGGTCGGCTGGCGTGAAGGGCGGCGGCAAGGGGCACGCGTGGG
The DNA here is from genome assembly GCF_049581445.1 of Paraburkholderia sp. Taxonomy (GTDB): domain Bacteria; phylum Pseudomonadota; class Gammaproteobacteria; order Burkholderiales; family Burkholderiaceae; genus Paraburkholderia. Next base: position 919 of record NZ_JBAURZ010000186.1, read on the forward strand.
GAAAAATGTACTGTCCGTACAACGACTCCGAGTGCCGGTGCGGTGAATTCTGCATCACCAGTGTCTGGAGCACGCCAAAGAATCCTGGCAATCACGCCCGGCTGCTCAGAAGGGTGGTCGAGAATTGCACAACTCACCGGCAAAAGTGTGCGCCGCAAACCGTACGCGCCAAGACCGAGCAAGAGGAGTAACACATGGAATACGACTTCACCCTGAAATACCAACTCGCAGCGGACGACTGCGACCTCGACCAGATCGTCGAACGCCTTGCCGAAGCAGGGTGTGACGACGCAACCATCGGTGTCGGGCAACCGGGCCGCGTCGCGCTCGTCTTTGCTCGCGAAGGCGCTACCGCCCTTCAGGCGCTGCTGAGCGCGCTCGAAGACGTGAAGCAAGCTGTGCCTTCGGCGCGGCTCGTCGAAGCGGCACCGGACTTCGTTGGCCTGACCGACGTTGCCGACGTCGCGGGCGTGTCACGCCAGAACATGCGCAAGCTGATGCTGAGTCACGCCGCCGAATTTCCCATACCCGTCCACGAGGGCAACCCTTCGGTCTGGCATCTGTCGGACGTGCTGACATGGTTGAACACGAGGGGCGGCTATGACATCAAGCCGGATGTGCTCGAGATTGCACGCTCCGCCAAGCAGGTCAATCTGGCGAAAGAAGCGCGTGAACTTGAGCCGCGGATCAATCAGCAGTTGGAGTACCTCCTCGCGTAACACCGCATGCAGCACACCGAGCCGGAATAGGGCAAACGCAGCATCGTGGCGATACCACCGCAACGCGGCATGGCATTGCCCGACAGCGGTTGCGGACGTTCACCAGCATCGGAGAAAACCAGGGAAGACGTATTCATTGTTGCTCAGCAATGAAAATAGGAAGGGATGCAGGCCGCGGCAAAATATGCCAACAGCTGGATGAATCTTCATTCTTGAGCACGATGCGGCGATATAAAATGACTGACGAATAAACTTAACATCGATTCATAACGATGTATCCCGCCCATGTTCTCCCAACTCAGTGATCTCGACCTGCGCCTGATCCGCGTCTTTCTGGCAATCGTCGACGCAGGCGGTGTCTCGCCTGCCCAGGCGACCTTGAACGTCGGTCAGTCGACCATCAGTACCCAGCTCGCCACGCTTGAAACGCGCCTCGGCTACCGGTTATGTGAACGCGGCCGTAGCGGCTTTAGCCTGACAGCGCGCGGCGAGCAGTTCATCGACGCAGCACGGGCGCTGCTGGCCGCCGTGGACACCTTCGGGATGCAGGCGCGCAATGTCGGCCGCAAGCTGGTCGGCACGCTGGACATCGGCATGATTGGCCACACCCCGGTGTCGGCCAGCGCGCGGATATCCAATGCGATCGGGCGGTTCCGCACGCGCGATCAGTCGGTGCGGTTTTCGATTCTGGTGCGCTCGCCGGGCGAACTGGAGGAACTGCTGCTAAACGGACGGATTCAGGTCGGCATTGGCTATTTCTGGCATCGGGTGCCATCACTCGAATACACCGAGGTCTTCGCCGAGGATCAGCTCGCCTATTGCGCCAAGGGTCATCCATTGTTCGGACAGGCGGGCGAAGTTGCACCCGCCGAGGCCGCGCAACACGAGTGGGCATGGCGCAGCTATCCGCTGCCGGAGGCCGAAAGCTCGACCACGCCGCACAACGTGACGGCGGTCGCGGACAACATGGAATCGGTCGCGATGCTGGTGCTCTCGGGCCATCACCTCGGCTATCTGCCCGGGCACTTTGCGTCGCCGTACGTGAAGGAAGGCCTGCTGGCGGCGCTCAACCCCGAGCTGATGAAATACCGGGTAGCGTTTCATATGGTCACGCGCGCGCGTCAGCACCGGACCGATATCGTCGACGCGTTTATAGACGACATGAAAGCAGCCCATCCCCTACCTGCCAGCGAGAATCACGCGTAAAGCTCAACGCGCAAAAACCGGCCGCATCATGAAAAAGCCGCGCAGACGACGCGCGGCCTTTCCGTCACGACAAAGCGCGCAACGCGCCTAGCCGTTGATCACATCAGCACCTTTCGGCACCGTGAACTTGAACGCATCCGCAGGCAGCGGCGGATTTTTCTGGATGTTGGAGAAAGTCAGCAAAGTCACGTTACCGAACACGTCGTGCAACTCCATGGCCTGCAGATTGCCGTCCTTAAAGCCGATACCCACGCTTTGAAACTGCGTGTCCTTGGCCTTCGGAATCAATTCGAGCCAATCGATCCCGCCCTTCACGCCTGCGTCACGCAGCGTGAAGTTCTTGTCCAGATCGTTGCTGCCGAACAGGATCGCCGCAGGGCTCGCGCCGAGCGCCCCACCCAGCGCCCGCACCGTGACCTGGTTCAGGTCCTTGTCGTACACGTAGAGCTTGTCGCCATCGGCCTGCAACACCTGCTCATAGGGCTTCTCGTACGACCAGATGAACTTGCCCGGCCTCGCGAACACAAATGTGCCGCTGGAAGTCGCGTTCTTCGGCATGACCTGCACAGCGTCGCTCGCGCTTTGGGCCTTGCTTGGCGCCCGCACTTCCTGCTGCACGAAATCGCCGCGCGCCGAATGCACCTGTGCGACAAACGCCTTCAGCTGCTCGGTGCCGCTCGCGAACGCCTGTTGCGCGACCAGCAAGGACGCCCCGATTGCGACGCTGCCAAGCCCGCGCGCAAGCGTACGAACCAGATGGCCGAGGCGGCCAGGATGGGCACTGTGCCCGGCGTATTGCTGCATATCATTCTCCGTGGATTGAATCGGACCAGGAATTGGGGTGGCGGAGCGCGCGGCGCGCGTCACCGCTTTCAGTGTTGGATGCGTGGCTGAACGCTCAACCGGATGGACCACGTCGCCGGTGACTGCCTCGTCGGCGACGCCAGCATTCCAGTGCTCACGTCGAAAAACAAATGGGATCACAAGCGTCGCCAATCACTCTGCTTCGCGCGCCGGCGCGAGAATCTCGCGATTGCCGTTCGACGACATCGCCGACACCAGCCCCGACTGCTCCATTTGCTCCAGCAAGCGCGCGGCGCGGTTATAGCCGATCCGCAAGTGCCGCTGAACCAGCGAAATCGACGCACGGCGATTCTTGATCACCACTTCGACCGCCTGGTCATACAGAGGGTCCGACTCGCCGCCGCCCGCGCCAGTTCCCTCAATGCCAGCCGAACCTTCGTCGCCGTCCCCGGTAACGCCGCCTTCGAGGATGCCCTCGATATAGTTCGGCTCACCCTGTTCCCTAAGTTTTTCTACGACGCGGTGCACTTCCTCATCGGAGACAAACGCGCCGTGTACGCGCACCGGCAAGCCACTGCCCGGCGGCAAATAGAGCATGTCGCCCATCCCGAGTAGCGATTCGGCGCCCTGCTGGTCGAGAATAGTGCGGGAGTCGATCTTCGACGAAACCTGGAACGCCATCCGCGTGGGCACGTTGGCTTTGATCAGGCCCGTGATCACGTCCACTGACGGCCGCTGCGTGGCCAGAATCAGGTGGATACCCGCCGCACGTGCCTTCTGCGCGATCCGCGCAATCAGTTCTTCGACCTTCTTGCCGACCACCATCATCAGGTCGGCCAGTTCGTCGATGACGACCACGATGTTCGGCAGACGCGTGAGCGGCTCCGGTTCATCCGGCGTCAGGCTGAACGGATTCGGCAGCTTTTCTTCGCGTTTGGCCGCTTCGTCGATCTTGTTGTTGTAGCCCGCGAGGTTACGCACGCCGAGCTTGCTCATCAGCTTGTAGCGGCGCTCCATCTCGGCCACTGCCCAGTTCAGCGCGTGGCCGGCCTGGCGCATGTCCGTGACCACCGGACACAGCAGATGCGGAATGCCCTCGTAGACGCTCATTTCGAGCATCTTCGGGTCGATCAGGATCATGCGGACCTGTTCGGCGCTTGCCTTGTAGAGCAGCGACAGGATCATTGCGTTGATCCCGACCGACTTGCCCGAGCCGGTGGTACCGGCCACCAGCAGGTGGGGCATCTTGGCGAGATCGGCGCACACCGGCTTGCCGCCGATATCCTTGCCGAGACCCATGGTCAGCGGCGAGGCCGCGTCGGCGTACACAGCCGAGCCGAGAATCTCGGAAAGACTCACGGTCTGACGGCGCTGGTTCGGCAACTCCAGCGCCATGAAATTTTTGCCCGGGATCGTCTCCACCACGCGGATCGACACCAGCGACAGCGAGCGCGCCAGATCTTTCGCGAGATTGACAATCTGACTGCCTTTCACGCCCGTGGCCGGCTCGATTTCGTAACGGGTGACCACCGGACCCGGGTACGCAGCGACTACGCTCACGTCGACGCCAAAATCCTTCAGCTTTTTCTCGATCAACCGCGAGGTGAATTCGAGCGTATCGGGCGAGATGGTCTCCTGCGCCGCGGGCGCCGGATCGAGCAGCGAGATGGGAGGCAGCGTCGAATCGCCCGGCAGATCGGTGAAAAGCGGCACCTGGCGCTCTTTTTCGACCCGCTCCGACTTGGCCGGCGTCACCACCGGCGGCACGATCATCACCGGCTCGTGCTCTTCGATGCGCACCCGCCCCTGCTCAACCTTGCCTTCACGCTTGACCGCAGCCGCCTCGCCCAGCTTGCGGTCACGGCCGGCTTCGCGGCGCAGACGGGCAAACGTGACGGCGGAAATGATTGATTCGCCAACCTTTTCGGACACGGAAAGCCACGAAAAGCGGAAATACAGCGACAGCCCGATAGCGAGCACGACCAGCAACGCCAGGGTGCCACCCGTGAAGCCGAGCGCGTGCGAAACGCCGCGGGCCACACCTTCGCCGATCACGCCACCGGGCGCGCGCGGCAGTTGCACTTTCAGCGACCACATGCGCAGCGCCTCGATGCCGTCGCTCGCGAGCAATACCAGCACGAAGGCGAAGGCTTCGGCAAGCCAGCTTGCGTCGCGCGGCGTGTCTTCCGCCATGGTCTCGTGACGGGTAATGCGGCGGTAATTGGCGGAGATGCGCCGCCCGAGCAGCACCACCCACCAGTAGGCGGACAGGCCGAACAGCAGCAGCATGATGTCGGAGGTCCAGGCGCCCACACGCCCGGCCCAGTTGGCAATGTGATCCACCTGCGCGGCGTGGGTCCAGCTCGGATCGTGCCGGCTGTAGCTGACGAGCGCCATCAGCAGGAAGACGCCGAGCGCGACCTGCAGGATCCAGCGGATTTCGGTGAAAAGGCGCGACATGCGGTGCGGCAATGCCTGCGCGCTCGCGGAATAAGGAGCTTTTGCCATTGATCCTGTTGCGTGTTCGGCCAAACGAGCGGCCAACTAAGTGGCCACCTATACGACCACATAACGCGGCCAGATCAGCGACCCAATGAGCGGCCAAACCAGCAACTCAAAGCGCTGCCCCAAGCGGCGCTGGGCGCCCGGTCGCGGCCGCCGGGTCGATCGATCCGGGCTATTGTAAACGCAGTGCCGCACACAAGGCTGTAAATGACAGTAACCAAGGGCAGCCAGGGTGGTTTTTTCAGCAAAACAACGCCATCACGCTATCGCGCCGATCAGGAAGCTTCATGAAGCAGCCCCGCACCTCGGCCTTTATAATGCTGGTCTGATACCCATCTACAGTTTCAGCTCACATTTAGCTGTTGACGCGCGGCCTCGCAAGGGCGAGCCCAGCGCCTTTTACGGATCTCGATCATGCCTGCAACCACCACCAAACACGCCAAAGTCCTGATTCTCGGTTCCGGCCCCGCTGGTTACACGGCCGCCGTCTACGCCGCGCGCGCCAACCTGAACCCGGTGCTCATCACGGGTCTCGCCCAGGGCGGCCAACTGACGACCACGACCGATGTCGAAAACTGGCCGGCTGATGCGAACGGTGTACAGGGCCCGGAACTGATGGCGCGCTTTCTCGAGCACGCCGAGCGCTTTAACACCGAGATCATTTTCGATCACATCCACACGGCGAAGCTCAATGAAAAGCCGATCCGTCTGATCGGCGATTCGGGCGAATACACCTGTGATTCGCTGATCATCGCGACCGGTGCGTCGGCTCAATATCTTGGCCTGCCGTCCGAAGAAGCGTTCATGGGCAAGGGCGTGTCCGCCTGCGCAACCTGCGACGGCTTCTTCTACAAGCAGCAGAACGTGGCGGTGATCGGCGGCGGCAATACCGCAGTCGAGGAAGCCCTCTACCTCGCCGGCATCGCGAAGAAAGTGACGGTGATCCACCGCCGTGACAAGTTCCGCGCCGAACCGATCCTGATCGATCGTCTGCTGGCGAAGGAAAAGGAAGGCGTCGTCGAGATCAAGTGGAATCACGTGCTTGACGAAGTGACGGGTGACCAGTCGGGCGTGACCGGCCTGCGCATCAAGAACACCAAGACCGGCGAGAGCTCGGATGTCGCGCTGCAGGGCCTGTTCGTTGCCATCGGCCATAAGCCCAACACGGACATTTTCGAAGGCCAACTGGAGATGAAGAACGGCTACATCATCACCAACGGTGGTCTCTCGGGCAATGCAACGGGCACCAACGTGCCGGGCGTGTTTGCCGCAGGCGACGTGCAGGATCACGTGTACCGCCAGGCCATCACCAGCGCCGGTACGGGTTGTATGGCTGCGCTGGACGCTCAGCGTTACCTCGAAACCATTGATGAAATGATCGGCGAACGCGTCATGAGCGCGGAAGCGGAACGTTAATCGGCGACCCGTCGGGCAGACCCGCCTGGGTCGCGCAGCGGGTCGTAAAGCAGAAACGGTAAAATAGCGCTCGGGCCTGAACCTGAGTGCTGAGCGCACGCAGTGTAGAAAGGGCTGCAGCCGCAAGGCTGGCGGCCCTTTTCCGTTTACCTGTGCCAATTGTCCGTTGCGCGCTTTTGCGGCCGGGCACCCCGCGCGGCCCAAAGTGCTCGCGCGACCGATCCAATCCTGAACGTGTGTCACCGTTATGGCGAAGAATCTGCCTCATCCTAGCGAACCCAAACGCCCGCGCCCGGCCGCTGTGAAGCCAACGCCCGTGCCGGTCGCACCCAGCCAGCCGCAGATCGATCCGGCGGCCGGACTGGCGGGTCTAGGCG
>NZ_JBAURZ010000187.1:0-39412 GCF_049581445.1 Paraburkholderia sp.
CGCCGCGCACTACGCCGCGGACGGCGCAGTGGTGGCGATCGGGATCGTGCCGCGCCACCCGGAGCCGGGCTACGGATACGTGCGAGTGGGCACACCGCTCGGCGAACATGGCGGCTACGTGATCGACCGCTTTGTCGAAAAGCCGCATCGCGAGTTGGCCGAGCAATATGTCGCCTCAGGCGAGTACTGGTGGAATAGCGGCATCTTCGTCGTGCGTGCCTCGGTGTGGCTATCGGCGATCGAGACACTGCATCCGGCGATCTACGCGGCTTGCGAAGGCGCGCATCGGAATGGCGCATCTGATGATGTGTTCGTCCATCTGGAAGCAAAAGAATTTCAGAACTGCCCGGACGAATCGATCGACTACGGTGTGATGGAACGGCTTGGCGAATGCGGCAATCTGTGCGGCGTCGTGGTACCGATGGACGCTTCATGGTCCGATGTCGGTTCGTGGGATGCCGTCTGGGAGATGCTGCCCAAGGACGCGCTGGGCAACGTTGGACGCGGGCGCGTCATGTTTGAAGGCTCGACCAATACATTCGCGCATTCGCAAGGACGCCTCATTGCATGCGTTGGTCTCGACAACGTGGTGGTGGTGGAAACGGCGGACGCGGTCCTCGTCGCGGACAAGCAGAACGCCCAGCAGATCAAGACTATCGTGTCCCGCATTCGCGCAGAACATGGCTCTGAAGCAGACCACCATCGCAAGGTCCATCGGCCGTGGGGCTATTATGATTCGATCGATTCCGGCGACCGCTTCCAGGTGAAGCGCATTGTGGTGAAGCCGGGCGAGACGCTGTCTTTGCAGATGCATCATCACCGCGCCGAACATTGGATCGTGGTGCGCGGCACCGCTCAGGTGACCTGCGGCGAGAACGTATTTCTGCTGACCGAAAACCAGTCGACCTATATTCCGCTCGGCACTGTCCACCGGCTGCGCAATCCCGGCAAAACACCGCTCGAAATTATCGAGGTGCAGTCGGGCGCCTATCTCGGCGAAGACGACATCGTCCGTTTCGAGGACAACTACGGGCGCATGCCTTCCTGATAGCAGGACCCGCGTGTTCAACGGTGACCCGTTGAAATACGGTTAAATGACGGCGAAGCTCAGCGGCCGGATGTTCCCAGCAAAATTAGTGGACCGTTCGGCCGCTTGGCTTTGCCGTGGTTGGCGCGCGCGCAGGAATCCATCGGACGCATCGAGCCCGAAGACGCAACCGGCGTGATCTTTACTTCAGGGAAGGTGCTGACGTGGCGCGAGCGAAGGGGACGTGACTACCAGGCGCGTAGACCGCGCGGCTCGCATGCAAGACTAGTGCTTGGATGACCAGGAACCACCACCCACCACCGCAAGGCGCCGCTCTTCCTGATGCTCCATATTCGCATCGGCCTGCTCAGTGACGACCTGTTCTTCCTGGGGCCGGCGTTCGCCATGGTTCGCCATCAGCCGGTACAGCGTTGCCCGCGAGATACCGAGTTCACGCGCAGCAGGCTGAGAGCGGCCACGGTGGCGACGCAATGCTGCCTCAATCGCTTCGCGCTCCGCAGCTTCACGCACCTGGGTCAGCGTGTTACCCGACTCTCGCGCCATGTAGTCCAGTTCCAGGTCGGCCGGCGTGATGATGCGCCCTTCTGCCATCACGACAGCGCGCCGCACCCGGTTGATCAGTTCGCGCACATTGCCGGGCCACGTGTAGTCGGACATCGCTTGCAGCGCTTCGTCGGAGAAACCTCTTATGTGATGCAAGGCATCGCTGCGATACTTGTCCAGCATGTGATAAGCGAGGACTGCAATATCGCCATCGCGCTCGCGCAGCGGTGGTTCGTCGATACGCAACACACAAAGACGGTGATAGAGATCCTGGCGAAACGCCTGCTCCGATACCGCGTTTTCGAGCCGCACGTTAGTGGCCGAGATGATCCGCACATCCACGTCAATCAATTCAGAGCCACCGAGACGCTGAATCTTTTTCTCCTGCAAAAACCGCAGCAGGATGGTCTGGCTTTCGAGCGGCAGATCGCCAATCTCATCGAGGAACAAGGTGCCGCCATTCGCAGCCTCGATGCGCCCGATCTTGCGCTGGTATGCGCCGGTGAACGCACCGCGCTCGTAGCCGAACAGATCGGATTGCACCAGATGATAAGGAAGTGCGCCACAATTGATGGCGACGAACGGTCCGTTGCGTCGAACCGAGCGCTTGTGGATCGCCACCGCGGTCAGTTCCTTGCCCGTGCCAGATTCGCCAGATATCAGCACCGGCGCCTCGCTGTTCGCGACCTTGCTGATCGAGCGGAACAGCTCATTCATCGACGTGCAGGAACCCACGATTTCATCGCGCGCCGCGGGAACATCGGGCACGCCGTTTAGCGTCACCATACCGTGCTCATGACCGATCACCTCAACTGTTCTGTCGAGGTCGTGCGGAACCGTCACATAGCGCGAGAAATGCCTGCGCAGCAGCGAACGCGGCACATCGTTTTGCAGTTGCGCGGAGAGCAGAATACCGACCCAGCCAATCCCTCGTGCTCCAAAGCACGTTGAAAAGCCGGCGAGATCATTGGCGGAGAAGCCGCATGCGAAGTCGAACACCCCCACCGTGGGGTGGCTCGACCCGAGATACGTCCTCGCCTCGCGGGCAGTCTTCAGGACCGTAACGTCCCAACCTCGCTGCCCGAGCATGTCGCACAAACCACGTTCTGGTGAGCGCGACACATAAGCCAGTGTGCGATAAGGTTTAATGTTCAAATCTGCGCCTTTGCCTGTTATTGGTCATCCCCCGAGAAATTCCAGTCTTTATTAGCGCACCGTGCAATGGGTGGAATCCGTCGTTAATACCGACACGTTCTAACCATTACACGTAAATCTAACTGGATATACAAGCTCGAGATAACAAATCAGGTAAATTCGGCCGGACGAATCCTTCGCATAGAGAAGGAAATACATCGCCCAGATGGATTATCCACCCTTAAAATTCAAATAGATAGAGCTCCGCGAGCGGACAATGTTGTGTGGTAAACCGCACAGACCACTTGTGGACAGCACGCGAAAAAGGCCATCCGACAGTCACTAAAATTCTACCGATAAAGGCTAGCTTTCGAAATTTACTGGCAATTTTACCCAGTTTAATATTTCATTCATACGACTGCGAAATCCGTAACGACGATGAAAAAAAAGCACCTGATCAGTGCGCCGGCGGCGCGATTAATCCATTACTGTGCAATTCCGTGTGCCATGTGCCCTGCTGCTGCTCATGACATCACCCTATATAGTGCAGGGGAGCGAATGCCGCTTATGCAGCGACTGTCATGCCAGGTATCGCGCGATGGGTTGCCACGAGAATGAGCCGGCTCGCCACGGTGCGTTCGCGCAGGGTGATGCTGTTTGCAGTGTGTAGCGCTGCGGTGATGCTGGGCGCCATCGGCAAGTCGATGATCGACGGACTGTCCACACCCAACATCAATCTCGATACGGTCATGGTCAGCGATACTCCATCGCCTGCCCTTCCTGCTGCATCCGCGGCGAGTCAGCCAGCGCTCGTGCCGCCATCTGCAACGTCTGTCACGTCTGCTGCTCCCGCCGCTTCTGCGATCAGGTCCGTACCCAGCGCCGCCATCATAAGTCACCCGTCTACTAACGAACGTTCGCTTCCAGACACGCGACGCACCCAGCCTTGCTCCTTGCATTCGCGTGGCGGAGCTTGTGCACGTTACGCCGCGAAGCGTTCAACGCATCCTGCACACACCGTGCACACGTCCCATTCGACGCACACCTCACCTTCCAGGTATCAGCCTGCGGTTCACGCTCAGACCTTTCATGCACCTACAGCATCTGCGAGCCAAACGGAACCGGCCACTTGGACTCCTGCGCATGGCGGCCACGAAGGCCACGGCAAGACCGAAAAATCCTTGAAGTCTGCCCGTGAAAACGATCACCATTGACGGTCCCGCCTGCGCATCCCGGCTTATACATCTGGACACACATCGGATCACTAGTCAGCACAACTTTGCGATCGCCCTTAGGTCATAAAGGTACCAACATACGGCGTCCCCGGTGATGTCGGGAAACACTTGATTACACTTGATACACCGCACACGAGGAGCAAAGATAGGATGATTGTGCGACTGCTGGTTTATCTCACGAACTTCGGCGATCCCTTTCTCACCGTGCCGCTCGCGGGCGCTGTCGTGGTCTGGCTGACCACAACACGCTCATGGCGTGCCCTCGTTACCTGGATTGCCTGCTTCAGCGCAAGCGCGGGTCTTGTCGCCGCGAGTCACTTCGCGTATGCGGCATGGGGCCTGGAAATACCGGCGCTCAATTTCACCGCCGTCAGCGGTCACACCATGCTGGCGAGCGCGGTCTACCCGACGACGTTCGCGTTGTGCGCAAGCCAGGCACGCACGCGCACGGCAATGCTCGCCTATCTGTTCGGCCTTGTCTTTGCACTGGCGATTGGCTGGTCGCGTCTACTAATGGGCGTTCATTCGCCCGCAGAAGTGGTGAGCGGCTGGTTGCTCGGTACACTCGTCGCCGGGCTCACCTGCATCACGGCGCTCGCATTGCGAACCCGCTCAGGTGTGATTTCGATTGGCAGGGGTGCGCGCCACGACTCCACGCCGTTCGCGGCGCTGGCGTTGGCGCTGATCGTGGTCTGTCACGGCAAGATCTTGCCGGTAACAGCCTGGATCGACGTGAATGCGCCCAGGCTGACGCAGCAATGGAGCAAGGTGCCACTGGACGATAACCGCTAACTCCGCGAGTTGATACGGCCATCGAGTTTGTAATGGGTGAGCCCTGAACAGAGGCTCACCAGAACCCCACATCACGCAGAATTTCTAGCCCCGGGCATACGGGCCGATATGCCCGTATCGCGCTCAACAACACTATCCTTGCTCGCGCCGACGGCGGCATGGGCCGCGAGCGAAGCGGCAACGATGCCGGCCGGCGTCGATACAGGAGATCGTGCGTCGGCGGTCGGCCCGGCAAGGAACGCTTCATGGAGAAACTCCTGACACATCGTCACGACCTGCTCCCGCGCGACACGATCCAGCACTTCGTGATCCATACTCGGGAAGATCAGCGTGCGCGCGCGTGAGAGGCGCTTCAGGCGACGGCCGTTGACGCCAAAGTGCATGTAGAGTTCGTCCAGGCTGTGGTCCCGCGGACTGAACAGCAAGCGCATGTGTACGCCATCTGCATCGAGCCGCTTGAACAGTTTGCGTACCTGATAGCTTTGCGTGTCCCCCGCGCACAGCGCATCGTCGGTCCATGACGCCACCACCCCCTGTGCCTGCGCCACGCCGTGGTGCCACATCGTCTGCAGGACGGGGGCGAGACGAACCTCGCCGCGAATCACCTGTGCCCATTTGTTTGCACGCATCATCGAGCGCAGATGCGCGCGCGGCGAGCCAGTCTGCAGTTCGGACGCGCCCTGCATGGTGCAACCCTGCGGCAAGCCGAGGCTCACGGGATTGACCAGCACGACGCCGCGCACCGCCCGGTTAAGCCGGGCGGCCACCAGTCCAGCGTAGGCGCCTGCGCAGATGCCGAATACCACGATGTTGCGAAAGCCGCGCGCAGCCAGCCAATCCACCGCGAGCGAAAGATCGGCGCCCGTTTCGTCCATCACGGTATGCCCCGGCACACAAGAGCGGGGGCTGCCGGCGCTGTCACCCAGTCCGGCTGCGTCGACCCGCAGCGATGCGTAGCCCTGCTCCGCAAGCTGTCTGCCCAGTTCGACGGCGAAACGTCCATCGCCGACGTGATGTGTGGCCGCCGTATTGGCGATCAGCACCACGGGGGTCTGTTCAGCTGAAGTGCGCCGCACGGCTGGTTCGCAGAGCATGCCAAAGAGGCGACCCTGTGCAACCTGCAGCGGATACTCAATCGAGCTCGGTGTCACGATCGCCGGATTGGGCTCGACCGTTGACTCCGGCACATGGGCCAGCGACGCGGCACCTTCCGATACCCAATCCGTCGCCGCATTCAATAACGCTTCGGGAAGCACGGTCATCCACGGCGGCTGCATCACCTGCGCGTAATTCTCGAACGCAACAGAAGCGACCTCGATGCCGTTTGCTTCGAAATGGGCAGCGAGTGCATAGCTAGGGTCGCGCGGACCGCTGTGGCCCAGCAAAGCGCGCTTTACTACCGGTGCGGGTTCTTTACGCAAGTCAAGATTACCGAGTGCCTCGATAGCGTCGGCGTTAAAGCGATGGCCAACAATATCGCGCGCACCCGGGGGCGTGATCGCATCGCCCTCTCCAAAGCCTGCGGTGTGGCGCCAGGCCTGATGCAACACGCTCATTTCGCGCAAGAACAGACGCATCGACACGGCCGGCGCCAGCAGCGCAAGCGACTCAATTTCCGTGCGTTGGGCCGCAAGCGCCGCGACCGTTGCGCCAAAACGAAATCCCGCGAGAGAGACGCGCTCCACACCAGTCGCGCTTTTCATGTATTGGACTGCTTCGAGAACCTGGTCGACCCATGCGTCGGGGCGCAACGCGCCTTCGAGATCCGTCGAGTCTCCTGTGCCGAGATAGTCAAAGCGCAGCACCGGCAGGCCGCGTGCCGAGATACGTTCCGCCAGTTCGCGCATCGCCGGATGCAACCACATAGCCTCGTGTCCCAGAGGGTTGCAAATCACGACGCCCCGGTCACCAGCGGCCGGATGCAACCAGCCGAAATGCCCACTGAAAACGACAGGTTTCATTGTTCTACGTCCTATTATCGGTTAGCGTTTCAGGTCAGATCTACGTCTTCCCTGTAGCCAAGTGGCAGCGTTCCTGCAGCACTGCCGCAGCCAGTAAGCGCTATCCGTAGACAAAGTTAAGTGCGATCTCACACACACGACCTGGCGCCTAATCCGGCCTATTCGGTAACGGCGGCGCGGCAAGAGCGTTATGCGCTTTTAAGCCGGCTTGGCGGCCGCGAAGTGCGCAGGGTCGAGCATCCCAGTGCGGACCCGGCATGCTGGGAAACGGCGCTCCGCGCCAGGCATTCTTCAGTTAAATAGGTGTAAACGGGGAGCACGAACGGTCTGAGCACGCCGGCAAGATCGCCGCTTGCGCCTCAACGCAGAAAGCACGGTCGTAAGTGTCGACGAATCGGGGACGGTCCAAAAACGCGACCCTCTTAATCAAGAGGGCATCTGGAGTCCGAATCAATTATCGGCTGACAGTGGAGATAAAGTCAGCCGACCGGCTGCCAACGGTCACAGCGCGCTGGACAGCAAAAACCTTCTATGTCGTTACTGCAACCGTGCAAGCGCGGCGCATCTGTTAGCGTCAACGATGCTATTTGGACTTTCTGACAGCGACGGAACCACAAAAGTCCGGCAGCGGAACAATGCTTTCGGGCTTATCGGCGAAGAAACTGTCGATCGCCTGCTCCGCGCCGTCCCAATACAAACTGTTGTAGTCGTGCATGACAATGAAGCCACCGGGCTTAACGCGGGGATAGAAGTATCGTAGGCCCGCCATCATCGGTTCACCCAGATCGCAGTCGATATGGACGAGCGCAAACGAGGCATCGTCCGGAATGTGGGACGCAGTCTCCGGGAAGTATCCCTTGATGAAGACCGTTTGCTCGTCGCCGACCTTTGCACGAACGGCTTCCAGGCTCGTATCGGCGAACGCCCCTTTCAGCTGGGTCTCGTTCTCGGCGAGATCCCTCCCGTCGAAACCCTCGAAGGTATCGAGCAGATACGTGGTGCGATCAAGCCGCCGAGCGATCGAGGCAAGAAACTGCGCGGAGTTACCCTTGAATACGCCCAGTTCGGCGAAATCGCCCGGCACCTTATCTTTGACGATCTGGTCAACAATCAGGCAAAACGCAAAAAAGCGCGTCTGATCGTTATTTGCGAATTTCTGTATGTCGGTTTCGAGGTCGAGAATCCCCCCACGCGCCAGATATTTTTCGATGTTTTCGGTGTATTTTTGGGGCGCCCTGTTACCTAGTGCATTGACCCACAAGTCTCTCGCCGCCTCACGCTCTGCCATTGACATACTCCTTCCGTCTGAGATTACAACATGGAAGAAAACATCGTGTAAAAATGCGAAATACATAGTAGCAGTTCCGCGCGGCGGCGGTTCCGCGCCACGCCTGTCACTCTGCTGCCAACATGCTTCACTTATACTATTGCCTCACGATCAGCGGAGCAACACATGTCAATTGCGGAAACGATGAAGCGGCTTCTTCATCGCGAGCCTGAGCAGTCTGAGAAGACCCTAAGCTGGCGCGAACTGCGGGGTTTCTCTCATCCTGAGCGATACAGTAAGAACTATTTAAAGTATCAAATGCTCGGTGGCGCCGTAAGCCCTGAGGAAGACGCCGAGAAATTTTCGCGCGGCCTCGTTTCGCACAGTAACGACATGGCGCGGTTCTATTCGTTCTGCCTGATCGCTGACCAGATTTCCAAAGACAAAGTCGCCGGAGACTTTGCGGAACTTGGCGTGTGGCAAGGCAACACTGCCGAATTACTGGCTTCTTTCGCACGTCGCTTCGACCGCACGCTCTATCTGCTGGACACATTTGAAGGACTGCCCGAAGTCGATCTGGGTCGAGACGAAAAGCACCTTGCGGGCGCCTTTACTGATACCAGCGTTGAAGCAGTTCGGGCACGCGTCGGAGACGACCGCGTCGAATTCATCAAAGGGTATTTTCCGGAAACGGCTTCGCAGCTCCCGAGCGATGCACGCTTTGCGGTCGTGCATATCGACTGCGATCTCTATGCACCGATGCTCAGCTCCCTTGAGTATTTCTATCCGCGCATGTCACCCGGCGGGTTTATTCTCATGCACGACTACTCAAGCCTCTGTTGGGACGGGGCGGAAAAAGCAGTAGATGAGTTCTTCGCCGACAAGCCCGAGGCAATCATGCCGCTGCCTGACCTGGCCGGCACGGCAGTCATGCGGAAAAATCGCCGATGACTGCAACGGGGCATTAATCGGCTCCTGGTACCACATGCCCAGGCGAGAACCGCTTGGGCTGTTCGCAACCCGCCTTAACCCGGCTGTGAAAACCGCATCAAGGGCTTGCCGAGAATTCTGTCGAGTTCGCGAGGATGCTTTTCCTGATACTTCCCGTAGTACAGCGAACTACCGGCGAGACTCAGGTGGTGATAATCGTTATGGCGATAGATCGGCAACCCGTCGAATTCCAGCAGAGCCGCGATGCCCGTCAAACATCGCATAGGAAAACGAAACGACGGCCAATCTCGAGAGTTCGACCATCGCCCATGCCTTCGACTTTCTGTGCAACCAGAACAGCAGCAGTGGGAGAACAATTTAGAACTGCTCTTCGACGGAGAGCGACCATGTGTGCAGCAATGGCTGATCGATTGCCTTGGTATCGAAGTAGCCCGTCTGTTTGGACAAGAAAATATTGGATGTCATCGTCGACACCGCGAGGATGTCCTTGGCGAGATGAAACGTGTCCTCGGGAAAACAGAACAGCAGGCTGAAAACGAAGGTGGCGACGGGCATCGCGTAGAGCGCGAGCGTCAACCGCCTGGCCCGCCGCGCGTAAAACGCTCTGAACGAAAACGCGTTTCGGCTGATGTCGCCAATAATCGAATTGGTCGCACGGGATTCGGATTTTTGGATGCAGATCGCTTTTCTGGATTGCCCGGACAGAAAAATGGGGTGAAACGCTTCACCCCCGGCCGGCATTGTAGCGGGATTGCCAGTATGAAAATCGCTATTGCGCGCCCATTGCGGCCGGTATCAAAGTCGAGATAAGGGTGGGGCGAGGCCGGTAGAGACGGCTACATCGCGGGTTAAATGCAGTCGAACACGACTTCGATAACCTGATCGGTGGCGCCCCATACCCCTTCGGTGTGGACCGCGACAAGGTGAAACCGCGACTTCTGCTTGTTGCAGTAAGCGGCGGCATGCTTCAGTCCAACGTTTTTTACATGATTCCAGGAGGTCAGGCTACAGCGTGCGCGGCTCGTCAGGACCAGATGACCGTCCTGGCGCGAATCCACGGTGGACACAGTCGTGCAGGCGGACATGAGGCTCACGCTGACCAGCAGGACGCTTCGCTTCGTGGCACCTGGGCGGACCAACGCGCGCAGCATGAATAGTGCACGGCCCGGAAACAGGTAGTTATCAAAGGAGTTATGCATAAGCGCTGACTGGGTCTACGGCGGTTGTCGCCACGTGATTGTATCGGCACGAATGGCCACGTTGTGTGTCGGTTCAAAAATACCGGACAGGTAGAGTACCGCAGTTTACCTGTGACAATCCTTAACCCACCCGTCGAGTCCAAGTGACGGGAGAAAGAGACCAACGTTAAACTACGGCTGATCCGGGTGCTGGACGCGGGCCACGCGGGACATCGCGAGCGTGCTGCGCCACAGCATTCACCATCAGCTATCCAGAACCCAGCCAGAAGGCTCTCATCTACGCTATGCGCTGCTGCTACTTACACATTGGAACTCACAAAACAGGCACTTCGACGATCCAGCACGCGCTAGCGCTTCAGTCCGACCGGGTGGCAGAGGCAGGATTCGTCTTTCCTCGCACGGGCCGACTGGTGCAGAACTCTGGCCAGCACGGCCTGGCTCAGCAGACGAACTCGCCTGAGCAAAGCGCACGCGTTGAGTCCTTGCTCGTTGAAATTTCTGGCGTACCGCAGCATGTGATCCTCTCCAGCGAAGAGTTTTCTCACATGCTGTGGGTCAACCCCAGTGGCTTTCAGCATCTGATCGACCGGCTCCTGAGCGTTGTGGAGCGGGTCGTCGTGGTGCTGTATCTGCGCCGCCAGTCCGATTACATCGAAAGCAACTACCCGGAGCGCCTGAAAAGCCGCTTCTGCCTCGATTTTTCGAGCTACGTGCGTACACGCATGCAGCATGATCTGGCCGAGTTCACGCTGAACTACGCGCAACTGACCTCGAAACTCGATGACATTCGCGGTATCGAGTTGAACGTGCGTTCCTACGATGCACTCGACAGAACAAGCGTCGTCGGTGACTTCCTTCGTGTGATCGGCTGGCCCGTCGGCATTCCTCTGGCGGAAGCACGCGTCAATACCGCGCTGGCGCTCGTCGAATCGCTGAAGAACTTCTGTCGCGCCCAGCAGCAACGGGAACTCAGCGAGCCGGAAGAACGTGTCATCGAACTGATCGCTGCCGGTTTGCCGGCACGCCCTCACATGGACAGTGGCACGCGACGCGCCATCGTGCAGCACTTCGATGAGTCAAACCGGATGGTCGCTGCCCGATTCAATCTCCCTGCTCTGATGGAAGAAGCCCCGCCCGAACGGCGCTTTGGCGAATGGCTCGGGCTGGGCAGCGTACCGCCGCCTGATCACGAGGCAATGCCTGCTGCGACGCTCGACCATCTGTTTTCCCGCGACTTCGTCACTATGATCGGTTCACTGGCAGAGCGATTCGGCGCGATGGATGGGGCGCTTGCTGAGGCGCAGAGGCTTGCGATCGAACGTTTCGCCGAGACGGCAACGTTGCGCACGCAACTGGATCGCACTGAAACTGCGCTGGCCGATGCGCAGAGGCTCGCGACCGACCGGTTCGCCGAGGCGCAAGCGTTAGGCGCGCAGCTGGATCGGACTCAAGCTGCGCTGGGCGATACACAGACGTTGGCCCAGCAACGTTTCTCGGACCTCGAAGCCCTGCGCACGCGGCCGGCCAGCGCAGATGCTGGACCGGCGACCCAGCAAGCTTCGACGGGGGGACTTAGGGCGTGGCTGCGCTCGCGTCTTTGACGCAGGCGTGCCGGGATTTACCCCACTGCGACTGGCGAGCCGGGAAACGGAAGCGTCCCGGGCGCTCTCTCACGCCACTGATTGGCCGAAGACGGCTCTTCGCGAGCCGTGGCAGCTGAGCCATCCTCGTTGAGCCGGAACACGGCGACTGCCTCGCGCAACACCGACGCCTGCTCTTCCAGTGACTTCGCCGCCGCGGCCGCTTCTTCGACCAGTGCCGCGTTGTGCTGCGTCACTTCATCAATCTGCGTGATCGCCTTGTTCACCTGTGCGATCCCTTCGCTTTGTTCGAGCGCAGCCGCTTCGATTTCGCCCATGATGCCAGTGACGCGTTGCACCGACTGCATCGCTTCGCTCATCGTCTTGCCAGCCTCAGCAACCAGCAATGCACCCTGCTGCACCTTCGCGGCGGACTCGCCGATCAACTCCTTGATCTCCTTGGCTGCCGTGCCCGAACGTTGAGCGAGGCTGCGCACTTCCGAGGCGACCACTGCAAAGCCCCGTCCCTGCTCGCCCGCGCGAGCCGCTTCCACTGCGGCGTTGAGCGCCAGAATGTTAGTCTGAAACGCGATGCCTTCGATCATCCCAATGATCTCCGCCACCTTGCGCGATGAGGTCGTGATCCCGTCCATCGTTTCCGTCACACGGCTCACGACACTGCCGCCGCGCGTCACCGTCTCCAGCGCGCCGTGGGCGAGCCGGTTGGCCTGCTGCGCGTTGTCGGCGTTTTGCTTCACCGTTGCGGAAAGCTCTTCCATGCTGGCCGCGGTCTCCTCGAGCGCAGCGGCCTGTTGTTCCGTGCGGCGAGACAGGTCAGCGTTACCCGATGCGATTTCGTTAGCCCCTTGCGTGATCGCACCCGTGCTGCCGCGCACCTTCGATACCGTATCCACCAACCCGTCGCGCATCTGGACCAAAGCGCCCAGCAACTGGCCCATTTCATTGCGCGAACGCACCTTGACCCCGACCGTCAGGTCACCGGCCGCGATGCGCTGAAAATGGCGAATCGTCTGATTCACCGGCTTGATCACCGCCGCCGACAAACCAAGCCGCGCCATGAAGCCAATCACGATTGCACCGACTCCGATCCCGCCGAACACCATCGTCGCGATACGAAACCGCATCTTCGCTGTTTCCGCCTGACGCTGCTGATTATCGGTTTGCAACTGCTCCAGCGAATCGATCGCTTTTGCATAGCTGGCGTAGAAGTTGTTCGCGGTTTCGCCCTGGATGTTGCGGAAGGTGTTGAAGTCGTTATCGGTGAGTGCCTTGAATTCCGGCTCGATCGCTTCGTCGACCAACGCGGAGCGTGCCTTTTGTACGGCCTGTGCGAGCCGCTGCTCGTCGTCGCTGCTGAAAGGGCCGCTGACGTAGTCCTGGAAGTCGCTGTTCGATTCGAGCAGCACCTTGTGCGCGGCAGGCAGCAGATCGTCCGTCTGCTTGCCTACGCTGAACAGCGTCTCATAGCTGCCAAGCGCGAGGCGCGCCTGCAGCAGCTTCGCGGAACTCGCGTTCAGATGCGACAGCGCCGCCGAATTGTGCTGCACGTTTTGCAAACCATCGCTCGCCAGTTTGAGCGCGCCATAGCCGACCCCGATAACAGTCAGCAGAAACGCGACGAACACGCTGATGAGCAGCGTCAAGCCGCCGCGAATGGTGATGTTCTTTAGCACTATTGTTCCCCTCTCCCATAACGTCCTGGTCGTGCGACAGACGATCCAGACCTCCCCGTTCGCACTTCGCCGCCTCTGAGTTATCGGCGCGTCACGACGGGGCTGGATAGGGGAAATCCATGACAGGCAGTACTTTCCGGGGAATTGCAGGCCACTATATGGGACCTGGAGGCGAAAAAGCGCTACGAGGAGACGCCTGGAGATGCTTGCCGGGTATTTCAGACGAGGGCGTGCTCTGCCGCGTGGCGCCGATACATGTGCATAAGCGTCTGCGTTATCGCTGCAAGACCTTCCACGACATGGAAAAAGTCGCGCTTCCTTCGGTCACATAACCGGTGGACCTGCAGATATCCGACAAACGGTCGCAGAGGATGGTCAGGGTCTGTTTGTCACTAAATGCGATATTGACCGGCGGGTTCACAGCGTTGGGCGCCGCTGCCGGCACGTTATATACAAACCGATAGGTTTGCTGCGGTGTGTTCGTATGATCGCCGAGGACGACCAGCTTGCCAGTATCCGCAGGCGCGGGATCGAAAAGCAATTCGGCGGTGTCCGCCATTTGCGTCACCCCCGTCATTACCACCGGCTTCGAATAGCCACCGGCGAAAACGCTCCCTGCAACCGAAAGCGCAATGACAGCAAAGACCAATTTCCCAACCATAAGTCCAACTCGACCCAATAGTACAAAATAAGAGTATGCAGGATTGGCGCGCCGATCGCAGCCGCGCTGTCAACCATCCGCGCCTGCATACCCATACATGCTCAAGGCTCGCTTTGTGGGGCCTTAAACGTTGGCGGCAGCCACCGCGCTTTCCAGGACGCCGGCGTTTCGTTTGTATAATTCGGCGTCTTTGCTCAGGCTCTCCTTCATGCTTAGTTTCGCACTCGGGTTTCTCGTCTCCTTGCTGGTCACCCTGTTGATCGTGCGCTACGCGCATTTGCATGAAAGATTCTCCACCGACACCGATCTGGCGGGCGTGCAGAAATTCCACGTGCGACCCGTGCCGAGGATTGGTGGCACCGGCATTCTGATCGGGCTCGTGGCGTCGGCACTGCAGTTGCATGGGACCTACCCGGTCGTGTCGGCGGGGATTCTCGGCCTGGTGGCGTGTGGCATCCCCGCGTTTGGCGCCGGGCTGATCGAGGACCTGACCAAACGCGTGTCGCCGCTCGTACGCCTGATCTCTACGATGGCTGCCGCCGCCCTCGCCTACTTCCTGCTGAATATCGCGGTGACGCGCATCAGCGTGCCGCTGCTGGATTTTCTGCTGTCCTATGCGGTGATTTCGTGCGCGGTCACAGTGCTAGCAGTCGCGGCCCTGGCGAACGCCGTCAATATCATCGATGGCTTTAACGGGCTGGCGTCGATGGTTGCATTCATGATGTTCGCTTCGCTGGCATACGTGGCGTTCGAGGTGTCGGACCCGGTCGTCCTGTCCGCATCGTTGATCATGATGGGCGCGGTCATGGGCTTTTTCATCTGGAATTTCCCGGCCGGCCTGATTTTTCTGGGCGACGGCGGCGCGTACTTTATCGGCTTCATGCTCGCCGAACTGTCGATTCTGCTGGTGATGCGCAACCGCGACGTGTCCGCCTGGTACCCGGTGCTGCTGTTCATGTACCCGATCTTCGAGACGTGCTTCTCGATCTACCGGAAGAAGTTCATTCGCGGGATGTCACCTGGGATTCCCGATGGCGTTCATCTGCATATGCTCGTGTACAAACGGCTGATGCGATGGGCTGTGGGTGCGCGGACCGCCAGTGAGCTGACGCGGCGCAATTCGCTGACGTCGCCCTATCTGTGGCTCCTGTGCCTGATCGCGGTGGTTCCCGCCACACTGTTCTGGCGGCATACGTTGCATCTGTTCTGCTTCGTGGTGGTGTTTGCAGCGACCTACGTATGGCTGTATGTGAGCATCGTGCGGTTCAAGTCGCCGCGGTGGCTGGTGGTGCGGAAGAAGCGGCGATAAGACGACAAAAGGCGCCGAAGCGCCTTTTGCTTTGGTATTGCCTGCCTAGAAAGCCTTGTCGAGATCGACTTCATCCCCTGCTGCCTTGAGTTCACACCCCAAGGACAGTCTCCAGCCGTCGCCATCATCCGTCGCTCCTAAGGCCGCCCGCTTGTTGCAGACACAAGGCTTTCACTTATTGCACTTATTGCGTTTAATTCAGATATCAAGTACGCTTGATCCCGCATTGCGGAATGCATGCAGCCGATATATCGAATCATGAGCATCATGAAAAGGACCGCAGATATGCGTACCGTAGACCGAATCCGCGAGGTGACCCCTCCACCGTTGACGGATCGCGAACTGGAGATGGCACGCGTCGCGCAGCGCTGCATCATGGAAGCACTCGATCACTCCCGGGCCGCAGCCATTACCCTCACCACAGACAAAGGTGAACATCCGTCTGTCGACGTGCCTCCAGCAGCACTGAAACTAATTGGACAACTGCTAGGCGCCATGAGCGAAGGGCGCTCGATCACCATAATGCCGGCCAACCGGGAATTCACTACGGTAGAAGCAGCCCATTTTCTTAACGTATCGCGGCCGTTCGTCATAAAGGAAATTGAAGAAGGCAGATTGCAACATCGCATGGTGGGAACGCATAGACGGATAGCGTTTGACGACCTCGTCGAGTACGCAAACAAAATGCGTGAAAAGCAGGCCGCCGCCTTAGACCGTCTGGCTGATAATGCCCGCGAGTTAGGACTGGATTATTGAAATGGCGGGAAATGCACGTTACACCGCCTTGCTGGACGCGTGCGTCCTGTTTCCAATCGCGATCACTGACTCGCTGATGAGTCTGGCTACGGTCGGACTCTTTGCCGCCAAGTGGACACGGCGGATTGAACAGGAGTGGATCGATTCGCTCGAAGCGCAAAGACCCGAACTCAAAGGCAAGCTTGAGTTTCGGCGAGACAATATGCGCGAAGCTGTGCCGGACTGGGAGATTCCGGAAGCAGCCTGGGAGCCGCTCGTTGAGAGCTATCATCTTCCCGATCCGGATGACAGGCACGTCCTTGCGGCCGCGGTGGCGGGTCACGTCGATTGCATCGTGACCGCGAACCTTCGTGACTTCCCATCCGACAACGTTGCGGCATACGGCATCGAAGTCGTGGATCCGGATCGATTCATCATCAACCAGTGGGACCTGGATCCGATTGTCGCGATGACAGCGTTCAAGCACATGCGAGCCCGCCGGAAGAAACCTGAGTCCACACCAGAGGATTTCGCGCAGGCACTTGAGCGCAGCGGTCTGCCCGCAACCGCCCAGAGGATACGTGAGGCAGCAGAGCTGATATAGCTCGGGGCCAGCACATTCCGCAAGAAGATAGAAAGTCGCGGAGAAATGGCCGGATTATCAGTGCCTCAAATCACAAAACCTCACATCGAAGCCTGAATACCCGTCACGGTAGGCACGCTCTGCAGCGGCGGCGCCAAAGTCGGTTGATACTCCGGCACCCAGCGCCGCAGATCGCGCCGCACTTCGTCATCACCCGGCACCCGGTGCTGCATCAACCAGGGCAGCAGTTCGTCCAGCAGATTGTCCGGCACGCCACGCGCCTGAGCAATCCGCAGCTTGGGATGGGGCGTGCGGGTCGTGGTTTCGTTGTCGGCAAGCAATTCTTCGTAGAGCTTTTCGCCCGGTCGTAGCCCGGTAAATACGATGCGAATATGCTCCTCGCTGAAGCCATACAGCCGGATCAGGTCGCGCGCCAGATCGACGATCTTCACGGGCTCGCCCATGTCGAGAATGAAGATCTCGCCGCCACGCCCCATGCTCGACGCCTGCAACACCAGTTGCGAAGCCTCCGGAATCGTCATGAAGAAGCGTGTGATCTCAGGGTGCGTCACAGTCACCGGACCACCCTTGGCAATCTGCTGCTGGAACTTCGGAATCACACTCCCCGCGCTACCCAACACGTTGCCAAAGCGCACAGTCTCGAACTGGGTACGCGCGCTGGTCTGCTGCAGCGCCTGGCATGCCATCTCCGCCAATCGTTTGCTCGCGCCCATGACGTTAGTCGGGTTGACGGCCTTGTCGGTGGAGATCAGCACGAAATGCTTCACGTCATGGCGAATCGCCGCCCGCGCCACGCGATAGGTGCCCAGGACGTTGTTGCGCACCGCCTGCCAGGCGTTCTGTTCCTCCATGAGCGGGACGTGCTTATAGGCAGCCGCGTGAAACACGATGTGCGGCGCATGGCGCGACAGCACCTGATCAAGTAGCAACGAGTCTTTCGCGTCGCCGATCACCGGCACGACGGGCAAGCCCGGGAAGCGGTCGTGCAACTCTTCAGTGAGCTTGTACATCGCGTACTCGGACAAATCGAACGCAATGAGTTGAGCCGGTTCGAAGCGCAGAATCTGACGGCACAACTCCGAGCCGATCGACCCTCCTGCTCCGGTCACCATCACCACCCGGTTACGCAGCAGTGCTTCGACGTGCGGCGTGTCGATCTTGACCGGATCGCGGCCCAGCAAGTCTTCGAGATCGATCTGACGGACCCGCGAAAGGAATGCCTGACCTTGCGTCAGCGCGGTCAGTGCGGGCAGCACCATGGCGCGTACGCCCGCGCGCACGCACAAGGTCGCAACCCGGCGTTGCGCCTCAACCGAAGCCGACGGAATGGCGATGATGGCGTAATCGGTCTTGAGCGACTCCGCAAGTTGCGGCAACTCGCTGATAGGACCGAGAACCTTGTAGCCGTAGATTTCACGGCCATGTTTGGCGACGTCGTCGTCGAGCAGGCCAACCAGACGCCATTCGCTGGACCGCGACAGTTCGCGCGCCAGGCTGGCGCCGGCCGAACCTGCGCCCAGCACCACAACCGGCTTACCTTGTGCGACCAGGCCGCCATAGAGATAAAACTCCTTGGTGGCGCGGTAGAGCGCGCGCGAGCCGCCCATGGCGAGGAACAGGAGCAGCGGGGAAACCACCAGCACTGAACGCGGGACGATCGGCACCGGCTGAACCATGACCGACACCACCATCGCCACCAGCGCGCCCGTCGCGACGGACTTTGAGATACGAATCAGGTCGGGCAGGCTCGCGAATACCCACATGCCTCGATACAGCCCGAAGATGCGAAACATGACGCCGTAGACGGGTAAGACCCACGCCAGCGCGTGCAGGGCGCCGGTCCAGAAATCTGCTGGAACCGAGCCGTTGAAGCGGATGATGTAAGCGGTGAGCCAAGCCGCTCCGACTGCGCACAAGTCGAACAGAAAAGCGCTGAGAGATAGCCACGAAGCTTTGTTTCTTAGCATCAGCGTGATACCTCAGAAGATTGTTCAGACAGTGTTGACTGAAAGCGACGCCAGCGAAGATCCACCGTCGCACCCAGCAGACACAGCACGACGATCCACGCGGCAACGACACACCATTGAACAGCAGGCGAGCGGCCCAGTAGGCTTATTGCAAGCATTATGCCTGCCGCCATCACCGCATACCAGGCCGATGCGGTCCGGGCATGGCTCATGCCCGAGCGCACCATCCGTTGATAGTAGTGCTCCCGATGCGCTTGCCAAAATTTTTCGCCGCGAAACAGCCGTCGCATCAACGTGATCGTTGCGTCTGTGATGAAGGGCGCGAAGACCAGCGCCGGAAACCAGATCGGCCACGCGCCGCGCAGCCAGCCCCAGTAGCCCAGCGCGCCCGCCAGGAAGCCCAGCGAAATCGATCCGGCGTCGCCGAGGAAAATCCGCGCCGGGTGGAAATTGAACAGCAGAAAGCCCAGCGCCGCCCCTGCCACCGCGGCCGACGCCAAGGCCAGGTCCGGCACCGGATGTGCGCCGATCCCAGCGGCGATGGCATATCCGCCGAAGCCGAACAGCGCCATGCCTCCCGCCAGGCCATCCGCGCCGTCCATAAAATTATAAAGATTGACCAGCCAGAGCATACAAAACGACAGGGCCACCAGCATCCACCACGGCACCGGCGCCGGATAGACTGCGACGAAGCCTGCCACCGCCACCAGGTGGGCCGCAAAACGAACCCGCGCGGGCAGCCCACGGCGATCGTCGATCTGCGACACGGCCGCGAGGAAAGCCGCCGCCACGGCCGCGCACCAAAGGCCCGGTCCAGTCAACAGGATCGCTAGCACCGCTACCGGAGCGATGCCCCAGCCCCCTACCCGAGGTGTGGGACGCACGTGCAGTGAACGATCGTTCGGAATGTCGGTGGCGAGGCGCCAGGCCAAGCCGGTTTTCAGTAAGACCTGCAGGATCACCGCGCACACGCACGCGGCCACAAGGGCTTCCAGCCCGACGGCAGTCCACGGCGATTGGTTAAAAACTTGCATGAACATGGACAATCTCAATGCGTCGCTCGATACCAGCGGGCGGTCGCCGCCAGTCCGTCGTCGAGGGAATGAGGTGGCTGCCAGCCCAACAGGCTGCGAATCCGGCTAGCGTCGACCTGCAGACTGCCGATCAAACGCTCGATCTGCGGCGTACGGTTGGTCAATTTCCCGGCCAGACGCAGCAACCCCGCCGGAACCGGCAACAACCGGGTCGGCTTCTGCAGATGCTTGCCGAGCGAGCGCGCCAGTGTGCTGACCGTCGGATCGTCGCCGTCTGCGACGTGGAAGCACTGGTTGGCCGCGCGCGGATCGGTCGCGCAGTGCATGAGCGCGTCGGCCAGATTCTCGACGTAGACCAGGCTCCGCCTCGCATCGACGCAAGCCAGCGGCAAAGGTATGCCCTTCCACACGGCGTCCATGAGCCGCAGAAAGTTGGCGCGAACTTCCGGGCCATAGACCAGCGGTGGCCGGACGATCACGATCTCCATCCCTACGCTCTCTCCATAACGCGCAAGCGCCTGCTCCGCGGCCAGCTTCGAGCGGCCATAGGCATCCTGGGGCGCCGGAATATCGTCCTCGCGCAGCGGCCGTCCTTCATCCGCTTCAGCGGTCGCCTTGATACTGCTGACGAACACGAAGCGTCGCGCGCCGTTGCGAAACGCCGCTTCGGCGACACGCAAGGCGCCTTCCACATTAGTGGCGCGATAGGCCGCATCCGGATCAACCGTGTCGTCGCGCATCACGTGCACGCGCGCGGCCAGATGAATCACACACGCCGGGCTCAGTCCTGCCGGCCAGGCGCTGCCGATATCCTTAAAGTCCTGGCTGGTTTCGACCCACTCGCGCACCCCGTCGACACCGATCACACTGCCAGCGCGCCGCATAAGCCCGGTGACAGCGTGACCACCGTGGACAAGCGCGCGGCACAGCGCCCGCCCCACGAAGCCGTTTGCTCCGGTCACGAGGATCTGCGTCATAGCCACTTCCAGCCGAACCGGCTAAAGAACTTGTACGCCGATGCAGCGAACATCCGGATATGGGCCGATCCTTTACGCGCCGCGCCACCGCCGTGATGCAAAACACGCACGGCCGGCAGGTAGACGACACGGGCCACGTCATGAGCGCGCAGGCTCAGATCGTAGTCCTCGAAATACAAAAAGTAGCGTGCATCGAAGCCTGCGAGCTTCTGCAGCACTTCCGTTCGAAACAACATAAAGCAGCCACTGACGATGGGCGGACTCCAAACGATATCGCGGTCGTTGATCAGGTCACGCATCTCGTAATGTGCGAGACGCCGGGCAAACAGCCGCTGCACGCTACCGGGCAAAAAGCCCCGTACGAACAGGTCCAGCAAGGTTGGGTAGCGCCGGCAAAGGAACTGCTGGCGACCGTTCTCGTCGCCGATCCACGGCGTCAGCAGGCCGGTGTCAGGATGCCCTTCAAAGAAGTCGACGGCGCGGACCAGCGCGTCCCGGTCGAGGTCGATATCGGGATTCAGCACCAGGTGATAGCGGCTCTTCGCGGATTTAATGGCCAGATTGTGGCCTCGGCCATATCCGACGTTGCCGTGCCCGGTCAAAATGCTTGTCGTGACATCGTCCGCGCCTAGGGCTTCAAGTGCAGGACGAACGTCCGGCAAGCCGCCGTTGTCCACCAGGTAAAGCGTGACCGGCCAACCCGGCCGGGTGGCACGCAACGTCTGGCAGGCAGCACGCAAGGTGGCAAGCGTGCTCTCCAGTTCCGCGAGGTCCGGCCTGTAGACCACGACGGAAACGGATAAACCTTCAATTTCAGAGCGCGGCGCGATCGTAGCATTCATATGGAATTGGACTGCGTGTCTTATAACGACACTTGGTTCGTTGTGTGGCCGCAACAAGCACGCAGTTTGCTTAATTTTGGCGACTTCGGCAACCGGGCTTTCCTTTTGTTACGGCTACATCTGCTTACATCAAACCCCATTTATTCTGCAGGAATCGAAAGGATATGCTGCAAAATCAACGCACTTTCGCATGTAAGGTTGTGCCTAATATCGTGAAATAGTAAAGTAGCGCCGCCAAACTCCGTACGTTTCTGATTCCATCGAATAAGTGTGGTGTCGTGCGTAATGGCCCGACGCTTATTATTACAACTCGCCCGCGGGGCAGACTGAATGCGCAGCAGACCACTCGTCGTCGATCTGGATGGCACCTTGATTCGCTCGGACGTCCTGATTGAGTCCGGTTTCGCCTATCTGAAGGCCGCCCCTCATCGCTTCTACGAGCCGCTTCTGTGGCTTGCACGCGGCGGCAAACCCGAACTGAAGACGCGCCTCGCAGGCGCCACGAATGTCGACGTCACCGTTCTGCCTTACGACGCCACCGTGCTCGAATGGCTGAAGGAGGAGCGCGCCGCTGGCCGCACGCTGGTACTTGCCACGGCAAGCCACGAACGCTACGCGCATGCCATCGCGGATCACCTCAAGCTGTTCGACAAAACCTTCGCCACCAACGACACGATCAATCTCTCCGCGCACAACAAGCGCGAAAAGCTGGTGGCCGAGTACGGTGAGAAGGGTTTCGATTACGCCGGCAACTCGCACGACGACATCGCCGTCTGGCAGTCTGCTGATCGGGCGTACGTGGTCAATCCGTCCAACGGTGTGGAAAAGGCCGCTCGCAAGATCGGCAACGTGGAGCGCGTCATTGAATCGCGACCGCCGAGTGCCAAGATCTGGGCGAAGTCGTTGCGGTTGCATCAATGGCTGAAGAATCTGTTGATCTTCCTGCCGCTCCTGGCTGGACACAAGCTGTCGTCGCCGCACCTCGTGATCGACGCGTTGCTGGCGTTCCTGATCTTCGGGCTGTGCGCGTCCAGCGTCTATCTGCTTAACGATCTGCTCGATCTCGAAGACGACCGGCACCACCCCGTCAAACGCCGGCGTCCATTAGCGTCAGGTGCATTGCCGCTCACCTGGGGGATTGGCCTCTTCCCTGTGCTACTCGTCGGCTCATTTTCTGCGGCATGGATATTATTGCCGTGGCGTTTCTGCGTGGTGCTGCTTGGCTACTACGCATTGACGCTTGCCTACTCCATGTATCTCAAACGCCAGGTCATGGTCGACGTGGTCGTGCTGGCGATGCTCTACACAATCCGCATCGTCGCCGGTTCGACGGCGGTAGGCGCGCAACTGACGTTCTGGTTGCTGGCGTTCTCGATGTTCATCTTCCTCAGCCTCGCGCTCGTAAAGCGCTACGCCGAGTTGCACTCAATGAAAGAGCGCGGCCTCGTCAAGACGCGAGGGCGTGGCTATGTCGCGAGCGACCTGTCATTGATCTCGTCGCTCGGCACGTCGTCCGGTTATCTCGCGGTGCTCGTTCTCGCGCTGTACATTCAGGACGCGAAAACCGCCAGCCTCTATAGCCATCCGCAAATCATCTGGCTTGCCTGTCCCCTGCTGCTTTACTGGGTCAGCCGAACCTGGATCATCGCGCACCGTGGCCAGATGCACGACGACCCCATTGTGTTCGCTGCACGCGACCGCGTGAGCCTCGCCGTCGTGGCGTTGACCGGCCTGGTCTTTTGGGCGGCCATCTAGTCGATGAGCACCGTATTGTCGTGGGGGCGCTACCCCAACCTGCCACAGGACGTGCATTCCGTTGCATGGCGCGACGGTGCGCGCGACGCGTGGCGCGATGCGGCGCGCGAACACGGCACGGCGCTCGTATTTGGTAATGGTCGCAGTTACGGCGACAGTTGCCTCGCGGCGTCGGGGCATGTGGTGCAGACGTTGCCGCTCGACCGGCTGATCGCAGCGGACTGGCAAACGGGTGTCCTGCGTGCTGAACCCGGCGTGACGCTCGAACAGATTCTCAACGTCGCCATTCCGCGCGGCTGGATGCTGCCGGTAACGCCCGGCACCAAGTACGCGACGCTCGGCGGCGCCATCGCCAACGACGTGCATGGCAAGAACCACCACGTGCGCGGCACCTTTGGCCGGCATGTGCGCCGCTTTGCTCTCGCCCGTAGCGACGGCACGCAGTTCGAATGCGCGCCCGATGAGCAAGCTGAATTCTTCGCCGCCACGATTGGCGGACTCGGCCTCACGGGCATGATCCTGTGGGCCGAGATCCAGTTGATGCCGATCCGCTCCAGCATGATCGATGTGACGAGCATCCGCTTTGCCAATCTCGACGAGTTCTTCGTGTTGTCGGAACGGCTCGACCCGCTGCACGAATACAGCGTGGCGTGGGTTGATTGTCAGAGCCGAGGCTCCGCGCTTGGCCGTGGCATCCTGATGGTCGGCGACCATGCCACGGATGGCCCGCTCGAAGTGACGAGCCGCAAGAAGAAAACGGTGCCGTTCACGCTGCCGATTCCGGTCTTCAACCGGGTCACACTGCGCGCGTTCAACGAACTCTATTATCAAAAGCAGCAGCGCGACGAAGTGCGGTCGACGGTCGGCTACGACAGCTACTTCTACCCGCTCGACAGCCTGCTGGAGTGGAACCGCATCTACGGCCGCTCAGGCTTTCAGCAATATCAGTGCGTGGTTCCGCCGGCCGTCTCGCGCGACGCGACCCGCGCGATTCTCGACGCCATCGCGCGAAGTGGCACCGGCTCGTTTCTCGCGGTACTCAAGCGGTGCGGCAATGTGCGCTCGCCCGGCCTGCTGTCGTTTCCGCTCGAAGGCACCTCACTCGCACTCGATTTTCCGCAACGCGATGCGTCGAACTTACGGCTTTTCGCCGCGCTCGACGCGATCGTACGCGAAGCAGGTGGACGCATTTATCCGGCCAAGGACGCGCATATGCCCGGCGCCGACTTTCGCGCCGCTTACCCTCAATGGCAGCAAGTCGAAGCGCTGCGCGATCCTGCGTTGCTGTCGCGCTTTTGGGAACGGACAACTCAAACATGAAAAACATTCTTATCGTTGGCGCCACGTCGGCGATCGCTATTGCTTGCGCCCGCGAATGGGCGAAACAAGGCGATGCCCGCTTCTTCCTCGTGGCTCGCAACGGTGAACGCCTTCAGCAGGTTGCAGATGATCTGACCGCGCGCGGCGCGCAACTGGCTGCCTGCCATCAGTTGGATATCGATAGCCTGGAGCGTCATTCGGGGATGCTCGAGCGGTGTGCGAGCGAACTTGGCGCGCTGGATATCGTGCTGGTGGCGCCCGGCACGCTGCCGGACCAGGCGGCATGCCAGACCGATCCAAACGTCGCGGTTCGCGAGTTCAATACGAATGCGGTCTCCGTAATCGCGTTGCTGACGCCGATCGCCAATACCCTCGAAGCGCAAAAGCGCGGCGCGTTGGCAGTGATTTCGTCGGTGGCCGGCGACCGTGGACGGCCTTCGAACTATCTGTACGGCAGCGCCAAGGCTGCACTCTCCGTGTTCTGCGAAGGGCTCAATGCGCGGCTTTTCAAGGCCGGCGTGCATGTGGTCACAGTCAAGCCGGGCTTCGTGGCAACGCCGATGACTGCGGGCCTGCCCTTGCCCGGACCGCTGGTTGCCACACCTGAACAGGTCGCGAGCGACATCGTGCGCGCAGTCGAGAAGCGCAAGGATGTGCTGTACACGCGGTGGTTCTGGGCGATCATCATGCTGATCATCCGTTCAATCCCGGGACGGGTTTTCAAGCGGCTGTCGTTGTAAGAGCGTGACGCGGGCCAGCAATTTCCATTGCCGGTCCGTGCTGCGACTACTGCCGCATAAAGCGGTCAATCTGCGGCAACAGTTGCCGCGCGACGCGGCTATTGCCAGCGTCGGACAAGTGGTCCAGGTCTGCGTACAGAAACTTCCCGTCTACGCTCTCCGGGCATACGTCTTTCGATTTGTCGCACAGCGCTGCCGAAGCGTCATACACAAGAATCTCCGGGTGCCGACGCGTCAAGGTGGCGATTTCCTCGCGATACTGCTTCGTCACCTCGAGATGATGCGTGTAGGAAATCGAGCATTTTTCCGGCGTCCCATAGCGGCTCAACTCAACCAACTGGTGAGCGACGGGTACGCCAACAATGCGCCGCTCCAGGCAACGCTTAGGATCGCCCACCGTCGGATTGTCTACGACGATCGCGACACGCTTACCAGCTCGCTCTAGCGCTATGATCGTTGCATCGAGTCCGTTCAACGCGCCTGCCGGGTCAGGCGTCACACCATCCGGCTTGTAGAAAGTGTTGGTCATGACCACACGGGTCGCGGTGGCCAACACAACCAGTTGCACGTGCGGATCTGCACTGATGGTTTGCAGGGCAATCTGATTGGTCTTCTGACATTCTTCGGCTTCCGCCCCCGCATGCCACCAGGTCTGGAATACACCCGTGACCGGCGCGCAACCTGCTCGCGCCAATAGTCGCCAACGGTTGCCGGGTGTCGATTCGCGCAGGACTCCCCAATACAGCGCCAACGCTTTGCTATCTCCCCACAGCACGAAACGGGCTGGCTCCCGTCCGTCCTGGGCACAGGGGAACAATGCTTTGTCCGCATCGGGCACCCCGCAGGCGGGCACGGCGAGCGCGGCGCCATCGCCATTCTTCGCCGTCGCGGGATCTGGACCGGAGCCGTGCTTGTCATCAAAGGTGAGCAGGTCGTAGGTATGCGCAATTGAGCCGCATCCTGCGACGGCAAGCAGGACTATGCAAGGCAACACCACGCTGATCGCACGCGAACGGCCAAACCGGATGGGCTTTTCGATGAAGACGTACGTGCCCCACGCCAGCAGAATGCTCGCCACCACGAGAGCAGCGCGCACGGGCGCAACCGGGGTTTGTCCGGCGATGATCGTCGTGAACGAAAGCAACGGCCAATGCCAGAGGTACAACGGATAGCTGATCTTGCCGATCCAGACCATAGGCGGCAAGGACAGCAGACTGCGGTTGACGATGGCGCGCGGACCGGCCCACAGAAGCAGAACCCCGCCACAAACCGGCACAATGGCCCACCAGCCCGGAAACAGCGAGCGGCTATTCAGCGCGGCCACTGCCCCGATCAACAGCGCCAGTCCCGTGACTGAAAAAACGGAACGCCACCAAAGCGGCACGCGCTGCGCGAAGCGGGACGACGCGGCAAGCAGGCAACCCGCCATCAGTTCCCAGAAGCGGCTGAGCGGCGAGAAAAACGCAGCCGTAGGATGCATGCCGATGGTCAGTATGTTGACGAGGAACGACACGACGAGGATGCACAGCGCCGCAACGAACAACCGCGCGCGGCTCTTGTGGGTCAACGCAAGGACCAGCGGCCAGACGATATAGAACTGCTCTTCCACACCGAGC
Organism: Paraburkholderia sp.; assembly: GCF_049581445.1. Taxonomy (GTDB): domain Bacteria; phylum Pseudomonadota; class Gammaproteobacteria; order Burkholderiales; family Burkholderiaceae; genus Paraburkholderia. Next base: position 26,965 of record NZ_JBAURZ010000187.1, read on the forward strand.
GACCATAAGTGCAGCAGCGGCTTAGCGTCCGCCGCGCGATCGAAGTAGCCGACCTCGCTCCAGGTGACGAGATTCGCGACGAACGCCGCACCGGCGACGACGTCCTTACCGAGCGCGCGATATTCGTCGCCGAACAGGCAAAACCATCCCACCACACAGACGAAAATGAGCAGCGTGGTCAGCGCGGGAAAAATGCGCCGAATGCGTCGAGCGTAGAAAGTAAAAATACTGAACCGGTCGGCGTCGAAGTCGGCCAACAAAATGCTCGTGATGAGAAAGCCCGAGATCACGAAGAAAATGTCGACGCCGACAAAGCCACCGGGTACGAGCGCCGGAAAGGCATGGAACAGCACAACGACGAGGACCGCAATCGCTCTGAGGCCGTCGATGTCAGCGCGATAGGTGGGCACACCCGCTCCAGCCAAAGTGGAACTGGTCATATCGCCGTCTCCGCTACGGTTTGGTCCAGAGACGCAGGTACACGTCGGCAAACGGTCCCAGCAAGGACGGTTCGTACGGACTACCGCTCCTCGCATCACGGGCCGCGAACGCCAGCAGTTCGTTGGCCAGATTGGGCTCCGACCTTTTGAACGCGAGCCTTAACTGAGTGTTGGACAGGTAGATATCCCAAAGCGCGGAGATGGCCGCTTTCGTGTGAGCATCTCCCTTCATCAACTCAACGAACTGCGCGGGCGGCGTCACCAACGGCAGCCCTTCAGACGTATTCGCCTGAGCCGCACACATCCTCGCCCGGAAGCGATCGACCAGCGCGTAGGCCTGTTGCGCCCCCTCCAGACCCTCGAGATGCAGCCGCAGATAAAGCGACGCGCCGGTCGGATTGCACTCTAACGCCACCGCCATCGTGGAGGTCACCTTCAGGAGTATGGATTGCTCACGTGCTACCGGAATGCCGGTGACCGTTGGCAACATCGCGAAAGCGATGGTGAGGCAGCATAGCCACCGTGTCACAGTGGACCGATACGAAGCCTCGATATAAAGCGCGTATACGGCCAGTCCCATGAAGAACGGAATCAGCATCGGTGATGCGTGGAACTCACCAAAAGCCCAGGTTAAGCCCAAGGGTTCCCGCGCGACGGCAAATGCAAGCGTCCACAACAACGGTATGCCAGTCAGCAGAAATGCGACCCTCAGTTCCACCGCAGCGAATTTTTGCCGCACACCGATTGCGGTGAAGACGCACCACAGCAGCATCGACACGGCGCCGAATATGAGCGCAGTCGTCTCGTTACGAATCCCGAAACCGCCGCCCATAATGGCGACGAAATAGGCGACGTGCGCGCTCAATTTTTCCGGCGCGGCCTGGTGGACGAGGCTCGTGGCTGCACTACTCACGTATTCGCCGTGCATCAACAGCCAGGCGAGTCCAAGGAAAATGATCAGATGCACCGCCAGAACGAGCGTTCCAGCAATACGTGTCACGGGTTTGCGATCGAATACTGAAACCCAGAACAGATGCGCGCCTGCCGCGAGCCACAAGAACGAGCCTTGTGCCTCGCTTCCCGACGCGAGAATGCACATCAAAAAAACGGCTGGATACGCACGGAAGCGATACTTCTCGATCAGCAGGATATTGGCAGCCAGAAATGCAAAATCGTAGTACAGCCAGGTCTGGAACTCCCACAGCAGATAACTCGCCTGCGAGGGATTCAGCAAAGGAATGACGATCGCAAAAGGCAGCAGAATTGCAAACTGATTGGCGATTCGGGAGTGGCGAAGCGTTGCATAAATCAGGACGCCGGTTAACACCAGAAAGGCGACGCTTTCGAAAATCAACGCGCGAAAGTGCATGCTGAAGATTTTCAGGCTGCCCAGTGCGAATGCATATTGAAACGCCACCAGATGCTCGTTATTGCGCGCGAGCAGCATCTCCTTGAAGGTCAGGTTTCCCGACTCGGCCTCGTTGAGATAGTAGAGATAGCCGACGCTGTCCCTGCTAAGCCATGTGGGACCGTAGTGAATCACCCACGCCACCAGCACGACCGTCACCGACGCGAAGGCGGCGATTGCAGCGAGACGGGTGACGCGATGCGGATTCATATCCAGATCTCTTGTCCCAAGGAGGGTGGACTACGTCACACAAGGCATTCAGTCAACGAACACCAACGCACGGTCAAGGCGATATTTGACGACATAGCCGATGGCCAATCCGATACACGCACCGACATACCGCCAGGACTCCGTATGGAACAACCACTGGAAGAGGAATTCGCTGCCCCAAAACACGAGCGTCGTACAAACGCCGGTCAGCGTGTACAGCACAAAGGTGTGCGCATCTCGGCGCGTGTTCGTGGCGCGCCAACGAAAGATCCAGCGCTTGTCCAGCAGATACTTGACAACGAGGCCAATGCCCGTGCCCATCACAATGGAAAACATCACACCGTATTCGCCGCTGAACAGCCGAACCACGACCGCCTGAGCGCCCAGGTTGGCGAGGGTGGAGATGCAGGCAAACAACGCGTAGAGAAGAGCTAGATTCATGCGGAAATATAGGTAATGGGCTGTGGTTGGCTGTGGTTGGGATAGCGATTCGGGATGCATTTTACCGCGGCCACCCTTGCGTTTTACCCCATGACACGAAGCAGCACGGCGCCTCGCCCGTCCCCGCACAATATTTGCCGAAGCTTGCGCCGCCCAATTCGCCGGACGCCAGCAAGCCGCGGGCCTGCTCAATCGTCAGCGGGGACTGACAACGGTGCAGCCTGATCCCCGCGCACCGCAAAGAGACGCACATGGTCTGTTGCCTGGGCGAAATCGTGCGGCAACTCAAACCGGAAGCCTGACTTGGCGAGCGAGTCAGCATCGAACAACGCCGCGACATCCGGCCTGTCGATGCCTACCGGCGCGACAAACACCACCCGGTCGGCCACGGTGGCGACAACGTAGTCCGCCCGCACCTTCTGCGCAGGCAAGCCCGCCCAGCCGCCGAAGGTCCGGCTCTCGAACGCCTTGGTGACATCGTCCACGTGACCACCGCTGGCTTTGTCATTCACCTTGATCAGGGTTTGACCATCGTCGACGAAGGCTTCGTTATCACCGCTCTTTACCAGACGGATCTTCGCGCCCAGCAACTTGTTCATGCTCGCGTGGATCGCCAGATCCTGGGTGGTGAACGTTTTCTCCTGAGACAGGCGTTGCACCACTTCTGGCAGATCGGGCTGCGGCACCGCGTACGGCATTCCGCGCTCGACCAGTTCCTCAATCACGATGTTCGGCCGTTCCTGTGCAACCATCCGCGCCAGCAGGTCCGAATCCGGGTCCCGCCACAGATAGATCACGCGACCATAGTGCTCGGAGAGGAACGGCTGGATGGCGGTGAAAAACGAATCGCGAAACGCCAGCACCGTGCCGGGCTTGCCCGGGCATACCGTTGCGAAAAAGGTGCGCGGCGTGAGTTGCAAACCGACGCCGAGCGGCAACTGCGCCTGCCGCATCTGTTGGCAATCCGGGGTCAACGGCGTGGTCGGCTCTTCGATCGTTTCGATCCTGGGTTCCCGGATCATGCGCGACATGTCAGTGAAGAACGGCGACTTCTGGTCGGCGGGCTGGACGGTCTTGAACGTCAGATCCTCCGGGCGCTCGCCCAGCGACCTGATCAGGTCCCGGTACGCGAAATACCCGCCGTAGTTGGTCCAGTGCGTGTCAGTGTGGAAGTACAGCTTGCGGCCTGCATCGGCCTTGTGTGCCAGCAGGTCGGCGGTAGGATTGACGAAATAGGGGGTGGCGCCCAGATAGCTGACCAGTTCATCTAGCCGCGACGGGCCGTCGCCCTTCACGCGCGTCGGAATCAGCTCCGGAAAGATCGTGTTCTTTTCCGGGCCAACCAGGAACCGGTACTCGATTCCCTGGCTCTTCAACCACTCGTAGCGCTGCATCAGCCCGGCTTTCCATTTCGCGAGGTCATCCGGCGAAAAATGGCTCGTTCGCTGCAGGTCCGGCAGACTCGAATCGTCGGAAATGAACAGCCATTCCTTCTTGCCTGCAATCACATGCGCCGTGCCTGACAGGTGGAACCACCGGTAGCTCATATAACTGTGCAGGCTGAGCAGGGCGTTGCGAAAGCCGAACCGGTCGTTGACGAAAGTTTCGAAGTCCTGTGGAAAGTGGCGCAATCCCTGCGCGTTCAGGTCCCCAACCGGGAAATCAGCCAGATTGCGCTTTTCGGAATTGCTGCCGTCTCCCGACCACATGGTTGCGAGCGGCACCGTAATCGCAGCGAGGAAGACCGCGGACATCGCAATGTTCGTGAATCTTTTCGAGTTCATGGCGATCAGAAGCGGAAATAGATGAACGGGTTGTACGTTCCCGCAGCAAGCTCTGCGCCGCAGAAGGCAAGCACGACGGCAATCGCGAGGAGTCGTATATAGAGCAGCGGCGTGCCTTGATATGCGTCCGACAGCGATACCACTGCCGCTGGGAGCGGCTCTTTCGAATGATCAGGAAAGCGGCGGTTGCGCCAGTCGCGTGCGAACGCGGTGGCAATAGGCGTAGCGAGCAGCATGCCAAGCACGATCGTCGCGGCGGTCTGAGCGTTTAGATAGAGGCCCACCTGGGGCGTAAAGCCGCGCCCTGCCCCGCCTCCAAACATGGCCGCGAGATACGACAGCGCATAGCTGAAGCCGTCCGCGCGAAAGAACACCCAGCCGATCATCACCATCAACATTGTGTAGCACCAGCCAAGGAAACGCGGCGCACCATCGAGCAGCTTGCCGAAACGGCTGCGCTCCAGCACCAGCAGTGCTCCGTGAAACGCGCCCCAAAACGCGAAGTTCCAGCTCGCGCCGTGCCACATACCGCACAACAGGAACACGACGAACAGATTCGCACCGACGCGGGCACGCGACGCGCGGTTGCCGCCAAGCGGAATGTAGAGGTAATCGCGAAACCAGGTGGACAGCGAGATATGCCAACGTCGCCAGAACTCACGGACTGACCTGGAGATGTATGGATAGTTGAAGTTTTCCGTCAACTCGAACCCGAACATGCGCGCGAGGCCAATCGCCATGTCGGAATATCCGGAGAAGTCGAAATAGATTTGCAACGTGTAGCAGAGGACACCGAGCCACGCGGCCGGGGCCGACAAACTCCCGGACGGTGTCGCGAATACCTGATCCGCGACCTGTCCGAGCACGTTGGCGATCAACACCTTTTTACCCAGACCGAAAACGAAACGCTCCACGCCCGAACTGAAGCGTTCGAGCGTATTGCTACGGTGCATGATCTGCTCGGCGATGTCGTGGTAGCGAATGATCGGACCGGCAATCAACTGAGGGAACAGCGAGATATACACGCCCATGTTGAGCGGGCTGCGCAGCGCCTTCGCTTCACGCCGGTACACGTCGACGATATAGGAAATCGAATGGAACGTGAAAAAGGAAATCCCGACCGGCAGCGTGTTTCGCACCACGTTCAGATGAAAGTGGTGATGCGAGCCCATCAAGGCATTGAAATTCGACGCCAGAAAGAACGCATATTTATAGTAGACAAGGACAAGGACATCGACGCAAACGCCGACCGTCAGGATGACGAATTCCAGCTTTCGGAACCGCGCCCACTCAATGCACAAGCCGATCAACCAGTTGAACAGGATCGACAGCAGCATGAGAGGCAGATAGACAGGCTCGCCCCAGGCGTAAAAGATCAGGCTCGCGACCAGCAGCCACATATTGCGCAGACGGTGCGTCAGCGCGTAATAAAGGCCTAATGTGACCGGTAGAAAGACGTACAGGAAAATCGCAGAACTGAATACCAAGATGTCCCCTTGCTGGTAAGCGACTGCGGGCCTGATGGTCCCAAAAAACGGCTTGGTCCTTTATAGTACAGCCTGTTGCCCGGAATCACGGCGCTCGCTCTGGCTCAAGCGGCGCCCCGGCTGTGTCGGATGATAAAACGGGCGCCTTGAATCAAGACTGGGGGGTTGTCCCGGTTTTGACCCGCCCCCCTCTCAAGACCGCCGCCGCGATCCAGACGAGAATCGCCAGCGCTTGCGTCGCCAGACCAAAGCACCACAGCGAGGCATGGCGCGTCATATCGAACACGCCGTCGCCAAACACAGAAGATCCGATCGCATAGAGGACCGTGATGCCTCCCATGGCAAGCAAGAGATCGATGCCCAGCCTGTCGGTCCGCCCGGTCAAAAGCTTCACGCAGTACCAGACCGACGCCACCACCCCGGAAACCATCGCCACACTCATGAGCCAGCGAAACACCGGCTGCGGCAGCGCATCGGCGTAGGTCGCGAAAGACGTCGCCACGGCGAGGCGGTAGCGGGCATCGTTACTGGAACGTGGATCTTCGAACATGCCATAGCCCGGGTCCGGAAAGGGACGAGCCAGGTCAATCGCACGCGAGACCGGCCCAAAGAACGTGCCAGGCTGACTCACAAACAACGGAATCAACCGCGCCCGCGTAGCCCTCCGCAGTTCTGGACATGGATGGTTTTCCTGCAATCCCGGCGTGTACCAGTCCTTGCCGATGCCGTTCACGCATGACGCCGGCAAATGCAGCGTAGCGAGCGCGGACGCGGGGTCTTTCGCGGCCGGCAGAACCGCACCGAGGAACGTATCGGTGATGTTTGCCATCTTGATGCCACCCTGCAAGCCGTAGTCCGAAGGATTCAAGACGGCAAAGACAGGCGGACAGAGCAGGCCCACGAGTGCAAACGTCGCAGCGGCGCGTCGCGCGTTCCAGCGTTTCGCGACCACGAGCGCCGCACACAGCCCGAACGCGGTCGCCAGTCCGGAGTATTGCTGCTTCGCTAGCCCGAGCATCAACAGTCCCACGACCATCAGGACCAGTAGCCGGCGCGGCGGTCTCGCCACCGAGGTTCCCAGCAGCCACAATGACGCCGCGCAGACGAACGCGCCCAACAACATCGTGAATTCGTTGTACAGCGTGTTGAAATAGGCGAGATAGCCGATCTCGCCGAATATCGCCGTGAACAGACCCGCGACGACGAGAGATCGCCCACGTCCGCGCGCCGCCGCGATTAACGCCCATAGCGCTGCCAGTGCCGCCGCAATTCTGAGACCGCTGATCTGGCGAAAATCAACGTGCCCATCGTGCCGATGCAGCCGTGTCGCTATGTAAGGAAACAGATTGTCCAGCGATACGACGCACAGATCCATGCGCACATCGCGATCGAGGACGAGTCGATTGACAGGACCGGCGACATGCGGCGCCGTCTTGTCGCTGCCGTCGCCATAGTCCTGCCAGAGCCCCATGCAGCTCTCTACGCGAATGAAGTCGAAATGATTGGAATAGGCGAAGAGTGGCGACGCCATGGTGATGGCGAACATCTTGCCGACGGTAAACAGCAGCACCGCCGCTGTTACCGCCAAGACCACCATCCTCACTGCCGGCGCGCGGGAGCGGCCCACTAGCACGGTCGCTCGCCAAGTTGCGAGGCTGACTGCAAAACCGAAGCACCGCGCCCGTCCGCAGCGAAGACGCCGTCAAGCGATACCTGTAGCGCTACTAAATTGATGCTTGTGACCCATTCCATAAAACGTTCCCTTGAGTAGCGGAGGGTAGCGGCTGTTCCTCGCCAAAGCCCGCCTCCGCTACCAGCCAGCGAAGGATCGAGCTTCAGCTAACGATCCGGTTTAGCTCTGCCCGCGCGCGATTCTGCGGAGCCGTTGCCGAAGGGCCCGTGCGGCGGTTGCAGCCGCACCGTGGTTCGCGCCGTCCGCGCCGCCTGACTGCGACGACCGGCCATTCGCCGCCAGTGCAACGCCCAGCTGCTCGTTCAAGACATCCCTCGCTTGCCATAGCGCTGCAGACTGCATGCGCGCCGCCTGCAGGATCCGGTACGCGCCCTCGTCCTTTTCGCGCTGGATTCGCTGCAGCAAAGCGATCGCCCGTCCTTGCTCGGTGTCGCCACCCATCGCCAGCACGCTCTTGACCTCGTTGATCGCGTCACGCGTTTCTTCGAGATAGCGGCGCCCGGACTTGCCATCCGGCTCCATGTAGGTTCCTTCGCACCACTCGTTCCACGAGTGCAGGAACACAATGCGCTCCTCCGCCGGGTAACGTGCGGCGCTATCCAGCATGGCCTGCTGCAACCACAGCTTATAGGCGTCGCCGCCCGTGTTGATGTGGACGATGGCGCGCGAACCATACCGCGGCGTGTTGTCCCACGGCAACATGACGGTACGCAAGCGCCGGTATTCCGGCGACGGGCGGCTCATGTGGAAGCGTGCAAACTTCTCGTAGTCGACAATACGGCCTGTGAAGTCATCGCCCAGTCCGAGCGAATCGGTTTCCGTGCTCAAGACCTGCTGCGGGATCACGTTCGACGGAATCTCGTAGCTCGCGTCGAATCCAAGTTGACGGGGCTGTGGCGGGTCCGACGTCCAGTCGTCGACCATGACCAGATACACCCCTGGGAATCCGGCCTTCGCGACTTCATCGCGCCAGATTTCCGTGGTGCTCAGGATGTCCGGGAACAGATGCGCCTTGTAGATGCACAAGATCGGCTTGCCGTTGACCTTGGTATAGCGCTCGTCTTCGAACAGCGGCAGCAGTTCGCGGATAAACGCGACATCGTCCTCTTTCGAGTGCTGCTGCGCGATGATGACTTCATTGTCACCGCCGTCCCAGCGCTTGCTCCAGTTCTCATTGGCCCACAGGAAGAAGAACGGCATCTTCAGATCCGAGCGAATGTAATTCTCGATCGGTTTGTAGAGCAGTTTCTTGCCGTGGAAATAGTAGTAGTAAAAGCAGAAGCCCGAAATTCCATGCTCAAGTGCCAGGTCGACCTGCTCGCGCATCACGTCGAAGGAGCGCAGATCGTAGTAACCCAGCTCGCCCGGAATCCGCGGCTGATAATGGCCGTTGAACAGCGGCTTCGCCTTGATGACGTTGTTCCACTCCGTGAAGCCCATGCCGTGCGCCCAGTTGTTTTCCGGAATCGGATGGAACTGGGGCAAATAGAACGCGAACGTGCGCGGCATCTCGTTGTCGGGCAATGGAACCTTCAGCGTCAGGGTAAGCGGGTCTTCCTGTTCGAGCACAGCAGACAGTTGCGGCTTGTCACTCGAATACAGCGAACGCGGCTCGGCTGGCGTGGCCTGCTCCTGCAGGCTGCTCGGCATCCGCGCGGCCTTCTTGCCGACCCGGCCTTCCTTTTCACCGAACCGGATGAAGTGCAGCAACGGATTCGCGCCCGCCATCGCGACGTCGTTGTTGCGCTCCAGATAACCGTGTGCGTCGAACTCCGGGCCCGGCAGATAGCCCAGCGGGCCGCCGATCGACAAATAGTGCTCGGCTGGGCTCAGAGCTGATGCTTCGACATCGGCATGATGCACCGCATACCAGGCTCCGTCGAAGAGCGGCGATTGGTTCAGCAACTCACGGTCAGCCGGATCAATCGCAACCGGTTTCGCCGCACCATTAGTAGCCGCTGCCGCCTTCACCGAGCCCGTTTTCGTTCGTGTTGCTCCGTCGCCTCGTCTTGCGAGGACATCGGCCACGTAACGCGTCGCATCGATCACATCCTGCACCGCCAACAGTCGCGCCGGTCCCAGCAGGTTGCGAACCAGCTTGACCTCAGGCGCATCGCTGCCATAGAGACCGGTGTAGGGCGTGTACTGACGGAACGCGCCCATGCGGCCTAGCAAGATGACGCCGGGCGTTTCCATGGCATTCGCCAGGTGCGCCGGGCCACTGTCCACGCCGATAAAGAAGCGTGCACGCCGGATCACCTCGGCCGTTTCGAGAATACTGGTCTTGTTCAGCAGGTTAGTCGACAGACCGTGCAGCGGTGAGGGCCGCTCGTCCTTCGTGACGCCGACTTCGACAATAGGAAGCTTGAGTTCTTTGGCGATCCACGTTGCGAGCGTGCGCCAGTTCTCACCGGTCCAATCCTTTTCGAGGTTATTGGATTCGCGATGGATGACGCAGTATTCGGCGGGCAGGCCGAGCGCATCGACAGCGCGCGTGTTTTCCTCGCGCAGATACATGCGCGGCGCCGCCGACAGCTTCGGCAAGCCGGCACCAATCGTGAAAGCTTCGAGCAGCGCACCGTAGTCGAGCCATTCGTAGGCATTCACGAACGGATTACCCTGGTCCTTGATGAGCGGCACCCGGCAATGCGAGCACACGCGATAGTTGACGTGCAGGTCAACCACCTTGTCGTAGCCGGCGTGGCGCGAAATCTTGATCCAGTCCGTCAGGCAGTCCACCGCGACGGTTTCATCGACATGCGGATTGGCATCGATGAGATCGCGATAAGCCTTGTTGACCACCCAGGACAGCGTGCAGCCAGGATATTTCATTTTCAAATATCGGGCGACCGGCTCGCACGCCACGATATCGCCAATATGCTCTACCAGCCCAATAACGACTTTCATCCCTACCTCACCTCGCTCTCACTCGATTCACACCCTCAGGTGCCGGTCGTTACTTATTCTGTCGCCCTACGCCTGCTGGTTCAGGAGCCTTTCGTGACTCGCTTCAACCGTCGCAAGGGTGCAGTAAGCCGCCAGCTTGTCGATCCATGTATTTCATCTAGCGCCGTCTGCAACGCTGCTTCGCGAGCGCGCGTCTGCACAGCGTCGGCGCTTGCACTGGCCAGCTTCGCAAGCGCCGGTTCGATCTGCGCCCGCATGTCGCCAAGCTCGGCGCGCAACTGCTCGACTTGCGCCTGCATACCAGCCAGCAGACGGTTCTTTTCCTCTTCCGCTGCGGCAAGGCGCTGATCTGCCTCGATACGGGCACCGTCGAGCGCATGGGCAAGCTGCTGATCGAAATCGCGCCGAAGCGCCTCGACGCGTTGATTCGCCTCTTCGTAACCCGCACGCAACTCGCGTACCTCATCCAGACACTTTCGCCCGCCTGAGCGCCCGGCGGCGCCGTTGCGCAATACCTCATGTTCATATTGAGGCTTGTTCAGCAGCGCCAGCGCCAGATCGTCAGCGGTTTCAACATCCACCAACAACTCGCAAGAGCGCAGCACGTAGGCCTCAAGTGGATCCGGTCCCGCTGCCAGCGTACCGACCAGCGCAACTTCGCGCGCCCCGCCAAAAATATTCTCCGGGTTTTCCCGGAAATTGTCGGCATTGTAAGCTAGAACAACGTGCGCTCTAACCCTATAGCCATATTCCTTGAGCAGCGCCAGGCTGCGCAAACCGTCTTCAAGCGAATTGCACTCTGCGTAGATAGCCGGCTGGCAGCGGCCAATGGTTCGCCCCGCACCGCGCAGGACCATGTCCTCCATGCCCTCCACGTCAATCTTAATCAGTGCGCATGACGAAACGTCGAGATCATCGACAGCAATTGACCGGATCGCCAGCCCCTCGGGTCGGCCGGAAGCGCCTTCGTGGCCGTTCGTATGCACGCCGGGGACCAGGACGTCGCGCAGCGATGCGCTGCCGTAGCTGGCCGGCGATTCGATATCAATCGACGGGATCAGCTCATCTTTCGCGGTCGCCGATGCCACGGCGTGTTCTAGCCGAACGTGCTTCACCCCGTTTGCGGCAATATTGCGGCTCAGCACTTCGAAGCTGGTCGATTGGGCCTCGATCGATACGACGCGCCCCGACTCCCCGACGTGCCGGGCGAAGGCCAGCGCGTGCGTGCCGATATACGCCCCTACGTCGATAACCGTGTCGCCTTCGCGAACCATCGACAGCATGAAGCTCAGTTCATTTTCTGCCCACTCGCCGTAAAGGCGCAGGGAGTCGGTGATGGCCCCCGTGTCGTTCGCGAAAAACGTGACTTGCCCGTAGCGGAAGTTCACGGTCTCGAACAGATCATCAGAATACATTTGCCAACCTCAATTTTTTTAGCCGGTTTGAACCACTTATGTGCGGCGTATCGCTCAACGCCTTATCCGGTACGGCACGAACTGCCCCGTCGCGTGTGTCATGCAGATGCGCCTGGAATCAGGCGCGTTGTTGCGCCAGCCAATGGACGTAGCGCGCGACACCTTCCTGCACGCTCAGAAATGGCGCGTCGTAGCCGGCTGCACGCAGCTTCGTCTGGTCTGCCTGCGTGAAGCACTGATACTTGCCGCGCAGTGCATCGGGAAACGGAATGTATTCAAGCGTTCCGGCGCGGACCAGCTCGTCGAGCGACAACGAGGGCTTGCCGTCAATCTCGCGCAGCGTGTTGACCACGGCCACAGCGACATCATTGAACGGCTGAGCACGGCCGCTGCCCAGATTGAAAATGCCCGACTTCTCTGGATGATCGAAGAAGTGCAGGTTGACCTTGGTCACATCTTCCACGGAAACGAAATCGCGCGTCTGCTCACCCGCCGCATAGCCGTTGTACTCGCCGAACAGCTTCACCTTGCCTTCGGCGCGGAACTGGTTGAAGTTGTGAAACGCCACTGACGCCATGCGCCCCTTGTGCGTTTCGCGCGGCCCGTACACGTTGAAATAGCGAAAGCCGGCAATCTGGCTTTTCGCCGTAGGCAGCACGCGGC
>NZ_JBAURZ010000188.1:0-16109 GCF_049581445.1 Paraburkholderia sp.
GCGACGCAACCATTGCCGCGAGCATGCGCAGCGTGGTGCGCATCGCATACTCAGGCAGGTTCGACGGCGCGAGCGAGATCACCTGGGTCTTTAAGGTCGACATCGGCGCGAGCGTCTGATGAAAGCCGATGGAGGCCATCGCGATCAGGCAGATGATCAACGGGAAGGCGACAAAATCCCAGCCGTTGGGCAACAGGCGCCACGCCGAAGCGTTGGCGGTGCGTTTCAGGTCGAAACTGAAGTCCATCAGGCGCCCTTCCTGTTTACGTAAGCTATTTGAATACGGGCCACGCGAGGCAGCACCGGGTTGGCCGCGGATGCCAGGCGCAAGCGAGGCGCGGCGCGGTGGGTTTTGGACGGCACGACACTACTACAACCTATGTTTCAGGCACAACCTTTAGGGCTAAATGAGTGGTCACATAGCGGGCAGCGGAGGATGATCCCCTCTTGGCGTCGCTTGCAAGCCACATCTGGAAAACCCGCGGCGGCGTTCAGAAACGACCGTGCGCGACCGTTAATAACCTGATGCCGTACCTTTTCCGCAATAACGGATGGCGCTGCGCCATGCGGCGGTTAAAATCGAGACACTGTGAGAGCCACGTGCTGGGGGGCCGGCGGCGGGCACCCGACAGTGGGCAAATTGAAAGGGGGCTATCCCGGCTTGCCACGACTGGCGACCCGCCACCACAGGAACGGCTCAGCGCCGGCGCGCTGCAACGATTGACCTTGTCGCATGTAAAAAGTCAGACGGATCTGAGAGTCGATGAACAGTAAATCCTTGCGCCACGCACCCGGACCGCTCAGCTTCGCGCTGATCGTGCTCGTTTGCTGGTTCGTGTCCGGCATGATCGCGGACCGGATGGTACAGCAAGAACTTGACGCGGCGTTGCGCGCGCAACGCCAGATGTCAGAGTCGATCGTCGACAACATGGCCGAGGTGATCGCCAGCGACCTGGCGATGTCGCGGGCCATTCCCGGCACAATGGCCGAAATGGATGTCGTCCAGCACGCGCTGGCGCAATCGCAGAATTATGCCGCGAACAGCGGCATCACTGAAACCGCGCAACGCGAAGCCCTGCTCAAGGTGCCGACGCTCGTCTCCGTCAGCGCCTTTTTGCACGACGCGCAAGGCTTTTCCGGGCTTGATTCGATCTGGCTAGTGAACGCCAACGGGATTTGCGTCGCCTCCAGCAACCCTCAGACACGTAATTTCGTGGGCGTCGACATGCGCGGGCGCAGCTTCCTCGCCAACGCCCTGCTCGGCGCCTTCGGCGAAGCCTATGGCGTGGGCCGCGCGACCGGCGAACCGGGTATCTTCATTGCCGCACCGGTTTACGACGACGGCGTGCTGGTGGGCGCGGTCATCGCGAAAGTCGGCCTCTCGCGCTTGCGTCACTGGGTGGCGCATGCCGGCGCGTTCGTCGCCGACGAAAACGGCGTGATCATCATGGCGCACGACGCCGCGCTCGAAGGACACGCCTTGCCCACCGGCCACATCAAACAGATGAGCGCCGCAGAACGCCTGAACACCTACAGGCGCGAAGACTTCCCGAATGTTCAGATCGAGCCGAACATGCAGCAGGCGCGCGAGCAGGCACCGTGGATTCCGGCGGCCGTCGCCGGCGAGCTCTTCAGCATGATGGACCGCCCCATGCCCGCGCTCTACGAATCGCGCATTGGACTCAACTCGGGACTGTCCGCTCACCTGGTCGATCCGCTTGCCGCCTGGCCGGAACTGCTGCGCAACCATAAGCGCGATCACCTGCTGGTGTTTCTGACGCTCGCCGGCACGGCTGCGCTGGCGTGGGTGATCACGTTGTCTTATGTGCGCGAACGCCGCCACCATCGCGCCACCCGTGACCTCGCCGAACAGTTGCAGTCGGCCAATACGCTGCTCTCCGCGGAGGCTCGTCACGATGCACTGACCGGTGCGCTCTCGCGGCGCTACTTCCTTGATTTACTACGCAGAGAGATCGAACGCACCCAGGCGAGCGGCGAGCGGCTCTGTATGGCGATTGCCGACCTCGATCACTTCAAGCAGATCAACGACCGCTTCGGCCACGCCACCGGTGATCGGGCGCTCGAGCATTTCGTCGACACCTGCCGCGCCGAGCTGCGCGGCAGCGACGCGATCGGACGGCTAGGCGGCGAAGAATTCGGCATTCTGCTGCCGGCCACGGCGCTCGAAGCCGGGCGTGATGTGGTCGAGCGGTTGCGCAATCGCCTGAAGGCCATGCCGTCGAGCAAGCTGCCGGCGTCGGCGAATCTGAGCGTGAGCATCGGCATCACGGAACTCTCGCCGGAGGATCTGCCGGAGCGGATCATGAGCCGCGCCGACCTCGCGCTGTACGCCGCGAAGAGCGGTGGGCGCGACCGTACCGAAGCCCTGCCGCCCGACGACACCGCCCCGCCGACCCGCACGGCCGCCACTACGTGGTAAGGGTGGATCGCAAACCGGCGGCGGCCTGCCGACACCCAGCAGCTAAGCAGGTATCATCAGTTTTTACACGAAGGCTATCGATACCGCTCTACCGGGAGATTTGCATGAAGGGAAATCTGGTCATTGTTTGCCGCGATCACGACGCCGACGCGTTCGACCATCTGCTGGCCGAATACGGAGCATTCCAGACACGCTTATCGTCGACAGCGTGGTATCTGAAACTCGAAGTGGCGCCGGAACTGATTCAGGAAGAGATCCTCGCCCGGCTCGGCAAGTACACGACTCACTACATCTTCGAAGCGGAGACGGTGACCTGGAACACGGTGGATAGCGAAGCGGCCACCGCGTTGAATACCTTGTTTTCGGAGTAATGTTGGTGGCGGCCCGGCGACGTGCTCGCCGGCCGCAAGGCCAGATCCGCCCGGATCTGGCCATACCAGGCCGCTTTCGGCTGGCGCGCGGCTTACCCTTCATTGGCCTTAGGAACGCACCCAGCTCGCCCGGTCAAGTTACCAGACGCTCTCCGAGACCGATGCCGGCCGCGTCACAGGTTGAAGCGGGAAGGTCATCAGGATGCGCAGCCCACGTCCACCGTGATTGCCGATTTCCCACTCGCCCCCGGCCCGCCGCACCAGCCGCTCCACAATTGCCAGCCCTAACCCGCTATGTCCGTTGCCACCGCGGGCCGGATCGAGGCGCACGAACGGCCGGCTCGCATTGACCAGATCCTGAGCCGCAATGCCAGCGCCGTTGTCCTGCACCGACAGCGTATAACCGCCCGGGGTGCGGGCCGTTGCCACCACGATCGGCGGCGCGCCGTATGCATGGGCGTTATCCAGCAGATTCGAGAGGACGCGGTCGAGCGTCGCCGCCGGCAGCAGGAAACCCGAACCGGCCTTCAGATCGGTCAGCACGCTGGTGGCGCCAGCCGCGACCGCCCGGTAGCTACGCACCACGCGCTCGCACTGCGCGTCCACTTCGACGGTTTCGCTGCGGTCGGCGCCATCGTGCGCGAACACCAGAAACTGCTCGACGATATGGGTCATGGAATCGACGTCGCGCACCACTCCGTCGCGCACCTTCGCCTCGTCCATCATCTCGGCGCGCAGGCGCAGACGCGCCAGCGGCGTCTTCAGATCGTGCGCGACGCCAGCCAGCATGACGGCACGATCGTTCTCGGTACGTGCCACTTCCTGCACCATCTGGTTGAACCCGTGGGTCAACTGACGCAACTCACGCGGCCCGTGTTCGGGCACCGGCGGCACCGGCTGACCGCGGCCGAAACGCGCTACGGCATTGGCCAGCGAGCGCAACGGCTGCTGCAATTGCCACGCGGCGAAGAGCGCCGCCATCACCGCAAACGTAAAGATGATGGTGAGCCACAGCACCATCCGGTCGACCGAACGCGGCGGCCGCAGCGGTTGCACCGGCACGACGATCCAGCTGGGATCGTTCGGCTGGCGCACCCATAGCACCGGCGGTTTGCCGGGGTCGCCCAGGCGCACCTGGGTGCCGGCCGGCATGCGGTCGCGCACGTCGTCGAGGAAGTGGTCGAGCGCGGTATTCTCGTCGGTAGACGCCGCCGGCACATCCTGACTTGACGGGTCGACGAGGCGCACCCGCGACGGCAACGGCTGACCCGGCGAATGGGCGACGTGCTGGCGCACGGCGTCGACGAGGAAGGTCGCCTCTTCTACTGCGTAACGATTCTGGAACTGGCTGCGCTCAAGGCGAAACAGCAGATACCCCGCGAAGTGCGACAGTAGCAGTACAACGACGACCAGCAACGCCAGCCGCCCAAACAGTGAATCAATGGGTCGGCGCATGCTGTTCGCCATCCGGCACGAACACGTAGCCGCGACCGCGCACGGTCTGAATAAAACGCGGTGTGGACGGATCGGTTTCGAGAATGCGACGCAGACGCCACACCTGCACGTCGATGCCACGGTCGGTGCCGTCGTATTCCGGACCGTGCAGCAGTTCGAGCAGGCGTTCGCGGGTGAGCGTGCGCATGGGGTGATTGACGAAGATCTTTAGTAGCGCGAATTCACTGCCGGACAAGGTGAGCGGCTTGTCTTCCAGATTGAGCGTGCGCGACTGGAAATCCAGCGTGAAGCGGCCGAACGTGAACGGCTCGCGCTGTTCCGGCGCAGCCGCCGACGGCAACGTGCGACGGCGCCGCAGCACCGCCTGCACACGCGCCAACAATTCGCGCGGATTGAACGGTTTGCCGAGGTAATCGTCCGCACCGAGTTCGAGACCGACAATGCGGTCGACGTCATCGGCACGCGCCGTCAGCATGATCACCGGAATGTCATCGCCCGAGGCGCGCAGTTTCCTGAGCGCCGTCAGACCGTCCACACCCGGCATCATCAGATCGAGCACGATCAGGTCCGGGCGTTCGCGTTCGAGCCTGCGCTCGAGCGAGCCGGCGTCGTGCAGCACCGATACTTCGATGCCCTGACGGGCCAGATAGTCGCGCAGCAGATCGCGGAGTTCGACGTCGTCATCGACGACAAGTATTTGAGTAGCCATGGCTTGAAGTTTAACGCGCAGCAGTTGGGGTTTCCGGGCCGGAGACCGCCCAAAGGGTTACCGGGTGTTACGGCGAAAGGGGCACGTAATGTCGCGTAATAGCCACAGAGCGTCGCGTAACACAGAGCAGTTCGCAGATCTCTACGCTGTGTCTTACCGAATGCATCCCGTCCTGTGTTGCCGTGTTTGCATCGTCGGCTATTCCATTACAAGGAGCCATTCATGTCCACAAAAATGTCACGCTTTGTCGCCGTCGCCGCAGCATCGCTTTCTATTGGCCTTGGTGCAGCATACGCTGCTCAACCTTCCGGCCCCGGCGGTCCTGGCGGTCCCGGAGGCTGGCACCACGACCACTTCATGCAGGAAATGAACCAGCTGCATGGCCAACTGAACCTGAACCCAGATCAGGAAAAGCAGTGGCAAACCGCCCTCAACACGATGAAGCAAAATCGTGAGGCCGAGCGCGCGAGCCACAAGCAGATGCACGAGCAGATGAAGTCGATGCAGCAGCAACCGATCCTCGATCTGAACGCACTGCACGATATGCATCAGAAGGCTGAAGAGCAGAACCATCAGCTGCACGAGCAGACCACAGCTGCCTGGCTCACGTTCTATAACGGTCTCGACGACAAGCAGAAGACCATCGTCAGTACGGCTCTCAAGCAACATTGGGCCAAGATGGAAGCGCGTCACGAGAAGATGCGCGAGCATTGGGAGCATCGCAAGGGCGCGGCGTCGGCGCCGGCTGCTAACCAGTAAGCGAAGCCAGCGCACTCAGCGCGGCGAGCGGCAGGTCGCACGCACTCGGTGCGGCGGGTTACGACTCGCCGTAGCGTGGTCCGCGCGAAAAAAATGCCACGGAAGAGATTTCCGTGGCATTTCTATTTTGCGCGAGGCGCCTGACCGTTCGTCCCCGGCTGATGGCTCAACCGCCCTGCCGATTGCGCGGCAGACCAACCGGCAGCCGGCCCGGCCGCTCAACCATTCAGCGAGCCGAGTTCAAACACCAGCACCTCAGCCGCCGCGGCCTTTTCCAGCGTTACCTGATCGGCATCGGTAATCATCGCGGCGTCACCCGCGCCAAGCGCCTCGCCGTTGACCGTCAACGCGCCGCGTGCGACGTGGACATAGGCACGCCGGCCCGCTTGCAGCGGCAATGCGGCTTGTTCCGCGCCATCGATCAGCGCCGCATAAATCGACGCGTCCGAATGAATTGTCACCGATCCGTCGCGACCATCCGGCGAAGCGACAATACGCAGACGCCCACGCTTGTCCGCGGCATCGAAGCGCTTTTCCTCGTAACCCGGCGGGTTGCCGGCGCGCTGCGGCAAGACCCAGATCTGCAGCAGATGCACCTCTTCATCCGGCGACGCATTGAACTCGCTATGCATCACGCCGGTGCCGGCGCTCATGCGCTGCACGTCGCCGTGGCGGATCGTCGAGCCATTGCCCATGCTGTCGCGGTGCGCGAGTGCACCGTCGAGGACGTAAGTGACGATCTCCATATCGCGATGACCATGCGTGCCGAAGCCCTGGCCGCCCGCAATCCGGTCCTCGTTGATCACGCGCAGCGGTCCGAAGTGCATGTGCTCCGGATCGTAGTAATCGGCAAAGGAAAAGCTGTGATACGAGTCGAGCCAGCCGTGGTTGGCGTGGCCGCGTTCTGCGGAGCGGCGAATCTCGATCATGAGTAACTCCAGGTCAATGCGTTGCGATGGCCAGAATGTATGGGCGAGTGGCCTCTGGAACAATCCGCACAAGCGCACTTGAGCGTTCCATAAATGCGGGCAATGGGCAGCGCAGCCCCGTCGCCAGCCCGCAAGGCCGCATGATCTTCGCAGCGGAGGCAGGTTCACCGGCTTCGCGCAGACGCTCTACGGAGCGTGGCCGGCGCTGCACTGGCACGGTTCGCCTGATCGGGTAAAATACCGCGCTTTTCTGGTGGACTCAGCCGCGTCGCATTCCGGAACAGGCCGCCGCATCAGGCTGTCCAGATCCGGCACGACAATTTTGACCGCCTAGAATAGCGACGGCCATTCGAGGCCAAATCGTAGGCTTCGAGGCTAACCGGACTCCAACCGGCACCGAAGTCGCCTGATCGTCACCCGAAGCGTCCGGAACTCGGGACGGACCCGCATGGGCCTGCCGCGAGCTTCGTTATACAGTCGGAAAACGCGCGGCGCAGGTCAACCGCGGCTTTCGCGGTCCGCACCTCACGCATCGTCAAGGACCTCATATGTCCCTTCAAGGCTACGGCCCGTTGCTTCTTAACGGCACCTGGCAGACCGTCAAACTGGCGGTCCTGTCGCTGGCGTTCGCTTTTGTGCTGGGCTTGCTCGGCGCAGCGGCCAAACTGTCGAAAAACCGCGTGTCATATAGCGTCGGCACGCTTTACACGACGCTCGTGCGCGGCGTGCCCGATCTCGTGCTTATGCTGCTGCTCTTCTACAGCCTGCAGATTTGCCTGAACAACCTGACCGACCTGCTCGGCTGGGACCAGATCGACATCGACCCGTTCGTGGCCGGCGTCGCGGTGCTCGGCTTCATCTACGGCGCTTACTTCACGGAGACCTTCCGCGGCGCATTCCTCGCGGTGCCACGCGGCCAGCTCGAAGCGGGCTCCGCGTACGGCATGACCGGCTGGCAGGTGTTCTCACGGATCATGTTCCCGCAGATGATGCGCTTCGCCCTGCCAGGTATCGGCAACAACTGGCAGGTGATGGTGAAAGCCACCGCGCTGGTGTCGATCATCGGCTTGGCCGATGTCGTGAAAGCCTCGCAGGACGCCGGCAAAGGCACGCTGAGATTCTTCTTCTTCACCCTGCTCGCAGGGGCCATCTACCTGGTCATCACCACGGTCTCGAACTTCGTGCTGATGTACCTCGAAAAGCGCTACTCGACCGGCGTACGCAAGGCGGATCTATGATCGAGATCATTCAGGAATACTGGCGCAACTATCTATATAGCGACGGCTACCGCCTGACGGGCGTCGTCATTACGCTGTGGCTGCTGGTGGTGTCGATCGGCCTCGGCTTCTGTCTGTCGATTCCGCTGTCGGTCGCACGCGTTTCGAAGAAGAAGTGGCTCTCGAGTCTGGTGTGGCTCTACACCTATGTGTTTCGCGGCACGCCACTCTATGTGCAACTGCTGCTCTGCTACACCGGCCTCTACAGTCTGGAAGTGATCCGCAATCACGAACTGACCAACGCGTTCTTCCGCGATGGCATGCATTGCACGCTGCTCGCCTTCACGCTGAACACCTGTGCGTACACCACCGAGATCTTCGCCGGCGCCATCCGCGCCACGCCTTATGGAGAGATCGAGGCCGCCCGTGCTTACGGCATGTCGCCCTTCACGCTTTACCGCCGGGTGATCCTGCCGTCGGCGCTGCGCCGCGCGCTGCCGTACTACAGCAACGAAGTGATCCTGATGCTGCACGCCACCACGGTTGCGTTCACGGCCACCGTGCCGGACATCCTGAAGATCGCCCGGGATGTGAACTCCGCCACCTATCAGTCGTTCAATGCATTCGGCCTCGCGGCCCTGCTCTACCTGATTATCTCTTTCACGCTGGTGTGGCTGTTCCGCCGCGCCGAGCGCCGCTGGCTCGCTTATTTGCGACCGCAAGGCAAATAAGCCGTCAAGGACCCAGATGAACACAAAGAAGCAAAAGCTCTTCGTCGACGAGCTTCATAAACAGTACGGCGACAATGAAGTGCTCAAGGGCGTCTCGCTGCAAGCCAATGCAGGCGATGTGATAAGCGTGATTGGCTCATCCGGTTCAGGCAAGAGCACCATGCTACGGTGTATCAACTTTCTCGAACAGCCTAACTCGGGGCGCATCTTCGTCGACGGCGAAGAGGTCCGCACGCAGAAAGCGAAGAACGGGGCGCTGCGGGTCTCCGATCCCAGGCAGTTGCAGCGCGTGCGCACCAAGCTGTCGATGGTGTTCCAGCACTTCAATTTGTGGGCGCACATGAACGTGATGGAGAACATCATTGAAGCGCCGGTGCATGTGCTTGGCCTGCCGCGCCGCGAAGCGGAAGAGCGCGCCCGTCAATATCTGGAGAAGGTCGGCCTCGCGCCGCGCGTCGAGAAGCAATATCCGGCGCACCTGTCTGGTGGCCAACAACAGCGCGTCGCGATTGCCCGGGCACTGGCGATGCATCCCGACGTGATGCTGTTCGACGAACCGACTTCCGCGCTCGATCCGGAACTGGTCGGCGAAGTGCTGAAGGTCATGCAGACGCTAGCCGAAGAAGGCCGCACCATGATCGTGGTCACTCACGAGATGGCCTTCGCGCGCAACGTGTCGAATCACGTGATGTTCCTGCATCAGGGACGCGTCGAAGAAGAAGGTCATCCGGATGAAGTGTTCAGGAACACGAAAAGCGAACGGCTTAAACAATTCCTTTCGGGCAGCCTTAAGTAGTTTTTAGTAGAACGATCTGTAGTTTGGCTGTTGTTCATGTAGTATTACAAGGCGCTTACAAAAGCGCCTTTTTCATTTCCACTTCGTGTTTTGAGATGCCTGGCGTCCCAAAATATGCGCGAACGTCCCGCCTTTTAGTCCTACTCCGGCGTTTTTCTACCGTCAATAGTGGCAATCCTTAACGTTGCCACATATGAAGCATGATTCCCTTGTCAGACAAGGCTTTCATGGTGTTTTAGGCACGCGGTTCAGGTTCCTTGCTCACACCACTATTGCAATTTGGAGACACCTGCTGGACTCAAGACCAATTTCTTCTCACATTGAAGTGTATTTTTGATAAATTAGTAACCAAAGTACCAAAACAAAGTTGATTAAAAGTAGTTTCACTTCAAAACGCAGAGGAGATACGGGCCGACGAGGGACGGACACGACGCACAGATAGCTCCACGCTACTTCGTTATGACCACGCGCCCCGATCGACCCAATCGTCTCCCTGGTACGGATTTCTGTTCGGCGCCTCTGGCGTCCGGACACCATTCGCAGTACTGGGTTTTTCTTTTGACAGGGTATGGAGGAGAAGATGAAGAAAGCATTGCTCGCCGCGGCGCTGATGTCGGCCGGTGTAGTTGCGCACGCACAAAGCAGCGTGACGCTGTACGGTCGTCTTGATGCGGGTGTCGAATACATCAGCGGCCTTCCGAATGCCACTTACAACGGTTCAGTATCGCGTTGGCGCATTGAAAGCGGCGACTGGGGCACCAGCCTGTGGGGCATGAAGGGCGTTGAAGACCTCGGTGGCGGTAACAAGGCGCTGTTCCAGTTGGAAGGCTCCTTCAGCACCGTGACCGGCGCAGGCCCTGGCGGTGGTGAACTCTTCAATCGTTGGGCAACAGTCGGTATGTCGAACGATCAGTTCGGTACGCTGCTGTTGGGTCGCGAACTGTTCATCGCTAACGGCGTGTGGGACTTTGACCCGTTCGGTCAGTCGAACTGGTCGTCGGCATCGCTGGTGCGTGGCCGCAACTGGCCGGCATCGAGCAACAACGTGTCGTACCAGTCGCCGAAGATCGCTGGCTTTGACGTGTATGGCCAGTACTCGCTGTCGAACTCGACCAGCTTCAACGGTGGCCCGGGTGCAGTCCAAGGTCGTGAAGACGGCCTCCAGGTGACCTACACGAACTCGCTGTTCCAGTTGCGCGGCCTGTATGACGAAATCCGCAACCCGACGACGGGTAGCCTGGGTGACGTCGCCGCTGGCTCGCCGAATGGTCCGTTCAGCTTCGGTCGTGAGTACTTCGCTGGCGCCAACGTGTTCCTCGGCCAGTTCAAGATTCAGGCTGTGTACCAGGGCGTCCGTACTTCGGGTGAAACGGGTGTACCTATCGGCACGCCGACGACGACCGACCAGGAATGGGGCGGTGTGACGTGGCAAGCCACGCCGGCTGCTGCGCTGATCGCTGCGGTGTACCACGTCAACGCCAACAATGGTGGCGGCAACGCGAACATCTACACGATTGGTGGTTCGTACAACCTGTCCAAGCGTACATTGCTCGACATCCAGATCGCTACGGCACGTAACAGCAAGACCGCTAACTTCGGCCTTGATGCGAATGCCCCCGGCCCTGGCGGCGAAACGTCTGCTGGCTATAACGAAAACCCGACGCTGGGCCATGCTCAGACCGGCTTCTACGCTGGTATCCAACACTCGTTCTAATCGAACGGTGTAACGTCAAGATAAAATCTTAGAATCTTTTTCACGCTGCTGCGAGAGGCGCGTATCGGTGCGATGTCCGAAAGGGTATCGCACCGTTTTTTATTGGCGCGAGCGGATCTGCGTCCGCTGCGTGTCAGTCTGATCTTCTGCCTTGTGTGCGACCCTTACACCGCTGCTTCGTTTTCCTCACCAGTGCGAATGCGGATCACGCGTTCGACTTCCGCCACGAAGATCTTGCCGTCGCCAATCTTCCCGGTGCGTGCCGCGCCGATGATGGCGTCGATGACCTGATCGCATTGATCGTTCGCCACCACCACTTCGATCTTCACCTTCGGCAGAAAATCCACCACATATTCAGCGCCGCGATAAAGCTCCGTGTGCCCCTTCTGGCGCCCAAAGCCTTTGACTTCGGTGACCGTCAGGCCCGTCAGACCCACTTCCGCGAGTGCTTCGCGCACTTCGTCGAGCTTGAACGGTTTAATGACTGCAGTAATGCGCTTCATGGCTGCCTCGTCTCTAGATTGGATAGTTTGAGAAAGTCGAAAGGAAAACGATAGGTTTGATTCTACGCTGCTTGCGCGAAGGGTTACTCCACCGGTTCGGTATAACGCGACGTGATCGGATAACGCCAGTCGCGGCCGAACGCGCGATGCGTCACGCGAATGCCGATCGGCGCCTGACGGCGCTTGTATTCGTTGATCTTGATGAGGCGCGTGACACGCTTCACGTCGTCCACCGCATAGCCTGCCGCGATGATCTCGGCAAGCGAGCGGTCCTCTTCCATGTACATGCGCATGATGGCGTCGAGCACTTCGTACGGCGGCAGACTGTCCTGGTCGGTCTGGTTGTCGCGCAACTCCGCTGACGGCGCGCGCGTCAGAATTCGCTCCGGAATGATGTTCTGCTTTGCGAACGTAGTCGCCGCGTTGCGGTAGTGACACAGGCGGTACACCAACGTCTTGGCAATATCCTTGATCACCGCGAAACCGCCGGCCATGTCACCGTACAGCGTGCAATAGCCGACCGCCATCTCGCTCTTGTTGCCGGTGGTCAGCACGATCGAACCGAACTTGTTGGACAACGCCATCAGCAGCGTGCCGCGAATGCGCGCCTGGATGTTTTCCTCCGTGGCGTCTTCCGCGCGGCCCGCGAACTCCTGCGCGAGCGACGAGCGGAATGCATCGAACATTGGTGCAATGGCGATTTCGTCGTAGCGCACGCCGACGCGGCGTGCCATCTCGGCGGCGTCGGTGGTTGAAATGTCCGCGGTGTAGCGCGACGGCATCATTACTGCACGGACGCGCTCGGCGCCAAGCGCGTCGCAGGCTACGGCCAGCACCAGCGCCGAATCGACGCCACCTGACAGGCCAATGATCGCGCCCGGGAAGCCGTTCTTGTTGATGTAGTCGCGCACGCCCATCACGAGCACCGCATAGACCTGCGCCTCCAGCGACTGCTCGGGCGCAACCGTGCTGGGCACGGGGCACGCGTCGTCGAATTCGACGATCGCATGACCTTCCTCGAACTGGGCCATCTTCGCTACCATCTCGCCGTTGCCATCCAGCACGAACGAGCCGCCGTCGAACACAAGTTCGTCCTGCGCGCCAACCATGTTGACGTAGACCATCGGCAGGCCGGTCTCGCGAATCCGCGCGCGCAGGATGTCGACCCGCACGACTTCCTTGTTCAGGTGGTACGGGGAACCATTCGGGATCAGCAGCACCTGAGCACCGGCCGCCTTGGCTTGCTGGGCCGCCGGCGAATGCCAGACGTCCTCGCAGATCACCACGCCGTACTTCACGCCATCCAGTTCGAATACGAACGGTTGCGGGTCCGACGCAAAGTAGCGCTTCTCGTCGAACACTTCGCTGTTAGGCAGGTCCTGCTTCAGATAGGTGCCCACCACCTTGCCGTCGACGATCAGCGAGGCGGCGTTGAACGTGTCGACTGGCGGCACGCCGCGCTCGATTGGCGCGTTTGCTTTACCATGGCCGTGCGCGGCGTCGCGGTGCGGATGGCCGACCACCACATGCAGGCCGGTGAACGGCTTCAATTGCGTAGCGAGATCCGCCAAAGCGGCGGCACTCGCGGCATAGAAGGCCGGGCGTAGCAGCAGATCTTCCGGTGGATAGCCGGACAACGCGAGTTCCGGCGCGACCAGGAGCTTCGCACCATCGTTGTGCGCCGCGCGCGCGGCGGCGACGATCTTGGCGACGTTGCCGGCGAAATCGCCGACGGTGACATTGATTTGAGCAAGAGCGATTCGGGTCTTCATGGCAGGATCGAAGGCAAGCCGCGCGGCTTGCCGGTTGCGGCGGCCAGAGTGGCTCGACGTAAGTGGCAAACTCGGATAAACACGGACAAACGAACGGCGCACTGCCAGAAGCGGCGCCCCGTTCAGATCGGAACAGTCAAAAGATTGAACCAGGAACGCTTTGATTATCGCACGGGCATTCTGGCCTCGCCCTCTGAGGTGGACGCCGCCGAATGGAATGCCCTGCTCGCCCAGCAGGCCCAGCCCACGCCGTTTCTGCGGCATGAATTCCTGAGCGCGCTGCATACGAGCAAATCGGCAGTGGCCGATACCGGCTGGGCACCGCAGTTCGTCACGCTGACGGACCCGCGCAGCGGGCGGCTGGCCGCTGCTGCGCCCGTGTATCTGAAGGGGCACTCGTACGGGGAGTACGTTTTTGATTGGGCGTGGGCCGATGCGTACAAGCGCAACGGCCTGCCCTACTATCCGAAACTGCTGTGCGCGGTGCCGTTCACCCCCGTGCAAGGCAACCGGCTGCTTGCCAGTGATCCGCATGCGCTGCGCCATCTGGCTGCCACGGTGGTGGCGTTTGCCGAGCAGGCGGACGTGTCGTCGCTACATGTGCTGTTTCCTACAGCCGACGAGGCTGACGCACTAACCGGCCTTGGCATGATGCAGCGTGAGGGCGTGCAATTCCACTGGCTGAACGACGGCTACCGCGACTTCGACGAATTCCTCTCGACGCTCGAACAGAAAAAGCGCAAGAACATCCGCGCCGAACGCCGCAAAGTGCGCGAGGCAGGTATCACGATGCGACGCGTGCGCGGTGAAGACATCCGCGACGAAGAGTGGCGCTTCTTTGCCAAATGCTACAAGCAGACCTACCGCGAGCATTTCTCGAGTCCCTATCTGAACCTCGAGTTTTTCCGCACGATTGGCGCGACCATGCCGGAAAATTTGCTGCTCGTGATCGCGGAGTACGACGGCAAACCGATCGCGAGTTCGCTGGTGATCTATCAACGCGACGACGCGACCGGTGGCACACTGTATGGTCGTTACTGGGGTGCGCTCGAACATGTGCCCTGCCTGCACTTCGAGACTGCTTACTATCAGCCGCTAGAGTTCTGTATCGAGGAAAAGCTTGGCGTGTTCGAAGGTGGCGCGCAAGGCGAACACAAGATGGCGCGTGGGTTTCTGCCCACCGTCACGCGCTCGACACACTGGCTTGCGCATCCGGGGTTCGCCGATGCGGTAGCGCGCTTTCTCGACAGCGAAACGAACAGTATCCACGCATATGTCGATGAGCTGCGTGATCACAATCCGTTCAAAGGCTAGCTCGCACTCATGGCGTGGTTTCTTTACCTGATCGAATGTGCTGACGGCAGCGTCTATACCGGCATTGCGGTCGACGTGCAGGCGCGCTTTGAAAAACATCTTAACGGCACCGGGGCGCGCTACACGCGCTCGCGCAAACCGCTGCAGGTGCTGGCCTCGTTCGAACTGGCTGACCGATCGAGCGCGTCGAGTGCCGAGTATTGGGTGAAGCGGCTGTCGGCGGTTGAAAAACGCGCCTTGGCTGCGGGGGTCCGGACCTTGGAGTCGGTGCTGCCGCTCGTTCCCGCAGAGGCTGAAGTTGATGCTGAAGCGGAAGGAGCGGACGGTGCGTGATACGCGAAATGAGCCACGTAGTACCCGCCACGGATAGCGCATGCGCAATTTGAACGCGTGATCGGCTTCTGCGCGCCCTGCTCGCGACCCATAAAAAACCGCGCCGCCCTTTCGGGCCAGCGCGGTTTTTTGCACCTGGGTGTCTGAACCAGTTTACTTCTTGTAGTTCGCCACGCCTTCGGTGATTTCCTTGTGAGCGGCATCAATGTCCGCCCAGCCTTCGACCTTCACCCACTTGCCCTTCTCCAGCGCCTTGTATTGCTCGAAGAAGTGCTTGATCTGGTCTTTCAGATACGCCGGCACGTCGTCGATCGACTTCAGCGTTGCCGTCATCGGGCAGACCTTGTCGTGCGGCACGGCGATCAGCTTCGCGTCAACGCCCGATTCGTCTGTCATCTGCAGCATGCCGAGCGCGCGCGCACGGACGACCGAGCCCGCCAGCAGCGGAAACGGCGTGATCACCAGCACGTCGACCGGGTCGCCGTCGCCCGACAGTGTCTGCGGGATGAAACCGTAGTTGGCCGGATAACGCATGCCCGTGCTGATGAAACGGTCAACGACGAGCAAACCCAGGTCCTTGTCTGCTTCGTACTTCACAGGATCGCTTTGCGCGGGAATCTCGATGATGACGTTGAAATCTTGCGGAAGATCTTTGCCTGCGGGGACGTGATTGAAGCTCATGAGCGCTCTCTGGTCAGGATGGAATGCGGAACACAGCGCGCGATACGGCGCCTAACCCTATAAGGCCTGGGCGGGCGCCGCACAGCGGGCCGGAAGTGCGGGATGGGTCATTATAGCCAATCGGCCAATGGCACTCGCGCCAGGATCGGCGCGATAATCGTCGCACAGTCTTGTTGCAGAGTCTTTTCAGCCAGGAGCATGCATGGAAGAAGCCAAACACTTCATCGGCGGCGAATGGGCCACCTCTGCGGGTGGCGAGACGATCCCGGTACTCGATCCCTCTGACGGGCAGCCATTTACCCAGTTGGCCCGCGGCACCGCTGCGGATATCGACGCGGCCGTACGGGCCGCCCGCAGCGCGTTCGAGGGCCCGTGGGGCGCCGCC